>NZ_CP088953.1:1245000-1587500 GCF_021165935.1 Microbulbifer elongatus
TTGGTTGTCCGTGTTTAAGGTAGTAGGCTGGGGACTTAGGCAAATCCGGGTCCCTAAGGCCGAGAGCTGACGACGAAGCTTACTTCGGTAAGTGAAGTGGTTGATGCCATGCTTCCAGGAAAAACTTCTAAGCTTCAGGCAATTGCGAACCGTACTCTAAACCGACACAGGTGGTCAGGTAGAGAATACCAAGGCGCTTGAGAGAACTCTGGTGAAGGAACTAGGCAAAATGGTACCGTAACTTCGGGAGAAGGTACGCCGGTTTTGGTGATGGGACTTGCTCCCTAAGCTGAGGCCGGTCGAAGTGACCAGGTGGCTGCGACTGTTTATTAAAAACATAGCACTCTGCAAACACGTAAGTGGACGTATAGGGTGTGACGCCTGCCCGGTGCCGGAAGGTTAATTGATGGGGTTAGCGTATGCGAAGCTCTTGATCGAAGCCCCGGTAAACGGCGGCCGTAACTATAACGGTCCTAAGGTAGCGAAATTCCTTGTCGGGTAAGTTCCGACCTGCACGAATGGCGTAACGATGGCCACGCTGTCTCCACCAGAGACTCAGTGAAATTGAAATCGCTGTTAAGATGCAGTGTACCCGCGGCTAGACGGAAAGACCCCGTGAACCTTTACTACAGCTTTGCACTGAACTTTGAGCCTACTTGTGTAGGATAGGTGGGAGGCTTTGAAACTGTGACGCCAGTTGCAGTGGAGCCATCCTTGAAATACCACCCTGGTATGTTTGAGGTTCTAACTCTGGTCCGTTATCCGGATCGAGGACAGTGTATGGTGGGTAGTTTGACTGGGGCGGTCTCCTCCCAAAGAGTAACGGAGGAGTACGAAGGTGCACTCAGCATGGTCGGAAATCATGCAATGAGCATAATGGTATAAGTGCGCTTGACTGCGAGTCAGACATGACGAGCAGGTACGAAAGTAGGTCATAGTGATCCGGTGGTTCTGTATGGAAGGGCCATCGCTCAACGGATAAAAGGTACTCCGGGGATAACAGGCTGATACCGCCCAAGAGTTCACATCGACGGCGGTGTTTGGCACCTCGATGTCGGCTCATCACATCCTGGGGCTGAAGCCGGTCCCAAGGGTATGGCTGTTCGCCATTTAAAGTGGTACGCGAGCTGGGTTTAGAACGTCGTGAGACAGTTCGGTCCCTATCTGCCGTGGGCGTTGGAGATTTGAGAAGAGTTGCTCCTAGTACGAGAGGACCGGAGTGAACGAACCTCTGGTGTTCGGGTTGTCACGCCAGTGGCATTGCCCGGTAGCTATGTTCGGACGGGATAACCGCTGAAAGCATCTAAGCGGGAAGCCTCCTTCAAGATGAGATCTCCCTGACTCCTTGAGAGTCCTGAAGGGCCGTGGAAGACTACCACGTTGATAGGCTGGGTGTGGAAGCGTTGTGAGGCGTTGAGCTAACCAGTACTAATTGCCCGTGCGGCTTGACCATACAACAGAGATGGTTACTGACGATAACTGATCGATCGAACGAGAGATCAGCGGATTGTGCGCGAGACGAGACATACAGTTCTTGCGGTGTATTACTACAGAATGTTTTACCGACTTATTTGGGGTTATCGCCGATCAGAGAGCTGATCGAGGCAAACAGCGATAACAGGCCAGGCCGAGCCAAATGCTTATAAGACCACGCCAACCCAAGCCAGTTTGCCTGACGACAATAGAGTTGTGGAACCACCTGATCCCTTGCCGAACTCAGAAGTGAAACGCAACATCGCCGATGGTAGTGTGGGGATTCCCCATGTGAGAGTAGGTCATCGTCAGGCTTCAAATCCGAAAGGCCGTACAGGAAACTGTACGGCCTTTCTTCTTTTAAGCCTGCCGATGACCTATTTTTTCGCTGGGCGAAAAGTCATGGTGACTCGGGTCTGTGGCCCTCACCCTTCGGGTTGCCTGCGGCAGTCCAAACGGCGTTGCCGTTTGTCAGGCTTCTATTCCAAAAGCCCTGATCGCTCACGCGGTCAGGGCTTTTTAATTTGGAGTACGATGAAACTCTGTTATTGCCTAGAAAGCTATCGAGCAATTCCACTACCGCCCAAGATTCACAAAAATATCCGTCCCGCTGTTGCGAGAACTTTTAATCGAAAAGTCTCCACTGAACAGCTCTACCCGATCGCGCATGCTGCGCAGTCCGAAGCCGTCTCGCTCTGATGCACAGGCCTGATCCACATCGAAACCAATACCATTATCCGCGATACACAGGGTGACGCGCTGATCGGTGCAGGTGAGCCGGATATCGATAATGCTCGCTCTACTGTGTTTTTGCGCATTCGTCAGTGCTTCCTGCGCAAGCCGGAAGAGGAGGGTTTCCATATCTGGTGGTAACCGCTCTTCCAGTCCGGAAATTCGCAGAGATACCTGGATTTCAGCCTGATCCTGGATAAGCTGACACAGCCATTCGAGTGCGTGGGCCAACCCCAGATCATCGAGAACAGCCGGCCGTAGCAAGCGGGCAAGCTGGCGGGCTTCACTCAATGCAATTTCGGTTATTTCCAGTGCTTCGGTTTTTTCAGGAGAAGCCTCCATGGTCGCAAGACGAAGTTTCAATGCTGTCAGTGTCTGGCCGATGCCATCGTGAAGCTCACGGGCGAGTCGTTTGCGTTCCTCTTCCTGCACAGACCAGACACTGCGCGCCAAGGCCCGGAAGCGTTGCTCTCCATCAATCAGTTTCCGTGTCAACTTGTCCTGTTCGATAGACAGGCGCTGCAGCCGGTCCATTACCTCTAGCTTATCCATCAAGCGCTCTCCATGCTTCTGGAACCCAGGGAAGTTTCAAAAACTTTTTCAGTCTGTCTTGTTCTATAGTCCGTAAAAACCACTCGGGCAGTTTTTCACAGGTGTCGGGCTTGCATTCGCGGGCTCTCTGGCGAATCGCAAACCAAGACTCTTCTGGAATCGTGTCAGGGTGCAAACCCTGGGCCCATCGCCAGATTTGATTGGTGGGGTTAGTGGATTCCCGCTCAAGTTGCAGGCTGTTGACGAGGTATTGCCGCCAGCTGGACTCCCATGCGGGTAGTGGCTGGTTTAATAGTTCTCGGATGACTGGCTCACTTTCCGCCGCTCGGCCATTTTCCAGTAGCCATTCGGCTTTAATCAGTTGCCGGCGGGCAACCTGATCGGGGGTGGCGTGCTCTGGTAGTGCATCAAAACTGGGTGTGCCCCCATAGCGAAGAGAGAGCTCGGCGCGTAACAGCGCGATTTCCTGCTGCGCGCGTGAGTCCTGAAGCTCGGAGGCAATGGCGGCGGCTCTTACGAGTTCTGCTTCGGTTTTGGCAGGTTGGCCGCGCCAAAGGCTCAGCTGTGCCAGATGGATAAATGTGGCAAGTTGAGCCTGCAGATCCCCAATCTTCTCTGCTTCCTGGCGGCTTCGAAGCCAGGCTCTGGTTGCTTGTGGCCAATTCCCTTCACGTGTGTCGAGACTCGCGAGGTACTGATTGACGTACAGTAACCCTCTGCGATCACCAATATTCTGATGTTCCAGCAAAGACTGTTGAAAATAGACTCTGGCACTTTCATTGTCGCCGGCCAGCATGGCGATGTAGCCGATATTTGCCTGGCTTTCCGCTATGAGGCCTGGGTCGTCCAGCTCACGACGTAAGGTCAACGCTTTCATGTACTCTTGTTTTGCCGCGGTGTAATTACCGGACTCTTCGAGCAATACGCCTTTGTCGTTGTGAATGCTTGCCTGTAGTCGCGGTGCGCTCTCGTATGTGAGTAGCGAAAGCGCATCGTCCAGCTGTTGCTGTGCTTCTTCCGGAGCGCCCGCGACCGCATTGAGGTAGGAGATATTCGCCAGTAAGCCGGCTTGTCCAATCTTGTCACCAAGCGAGCGCCTTTTCTCGAGTGCTTCCCGATAATATTGGCTGGCATGGTTCAGCTCCCCGAGCCGCTCCTGGGCGACACCGATTGCGGCGAGTGTATCCGCTTCCAGGGTTAACTGACGTTGACTGCGGGAGAGTACCAGCGCGCGGGAAAGTGGTTCCTCGATGGCTTTCCGCGCAGCGCCGCTTTGTATCAACTGTCTTCCCAGCAGGTACCAGCCCCGTGCGTCTGTGGGGCTGCTCTCCAACCAGCTGCGTAAATATTCAATGCCTGCTTCGAGGCCTCTGTGATCTGCCAGTAAGTCAGAGTGCAGGTGCGCCAGGCGACTGTCAAAGGGCAGTCGCTCCTTCAGAATTTCCAGTGACCGCAGGGCTTTGTCACTGCTTCCGGCTAATCGCTGGCGCTCGAACTGGATTTTCAGTGCAAGGGTTGAGCTGGGGTTATTGATCAGCGACGCGGCCTCGTTGATAGATTTTTTTGCTTCTGAAAGATCGCCAAGCCCTTCCTGTGCCCTGAAATTCAGATACAGGCTCAATGGGCTGCGCCAAACTTCCGCCAGCGGCTGTGACAATTCCGCCGCCCGCTCGAACTCCCCCATATCGAGGTGACGCCGCACCTGTACGACTTCTGCCCGGAACGCATCGGGAATCGCTATCACTCTGGGAGCGCGCTGGTCCAGCTGCGCAAGTAAAGCACTACCGGCCTGCTCCAGTGCGGCAAGTGCATGTCCCGGTTCGGTCAGTCGCTGGATGGAGCGGGAGGTTTTCTGGCCCGGTGGGCCATAACGGACGGTTAGGCTCCACTGATCGCCCATCGGGCGGATTTCAGATGTCACCACCCACATAGCGCCAAAAGCCTGTAGTAATTCCTCTTGTTGACTGGTTGAAAGAGGCATCGGCCAGCTGACCTGGTTGATGTAGTTCAGCACGGGCTGCTGCTCGACCAACCTGAGGTTTGGGGAAAGCGCGAGCTGGCTGTGTAATTGTTCCGCAGCCGTGCGGGAGAGCCAGGCGGGCACCGGCGGCGTGTATTCAGCCGGTAGCACTAATAAGGTCGGTAGTGTCTGGGTTTCTGTCGGCGCCGGAGGTTCAAGTGTTGTCCACAGTAACGCCGCGATGAATGCAATGGCCGGGACTGCCCACAACCACTGCCTCAGAGGGCGAGGTTGGGTCATCCGGGTGAGTGCAATACGCGCACTCACAGGTCGTCGACTCGGGCGTTGATGGAGTAACTGAAGAATAAACTGGCTGAGATGCTTGGGTACGTCTATGCATTGCTCGTGGGGTGCTCGCGGGCGGATATTCAGCCGAGCAATCATGCGCGCGCGGCGGTCAGTGCCTTCAAACGGCAGGGAACCGGTGGCGGCTTCGTACAGGATGACCCCGAGGCTATAAAGGTCGCTACGGCCATCCACCGGCTTCTGCTGTATTTGTTCGGGGGATACATAATCCGGTGTCCCCGATGGTGCGTCGGGCTTTTCACCAAGAGCGCGAGCAACACCAAAATCGGTGATAAATGCCTGTCCGTCCGGCCGTAATAAAATGTTTTCGGGCTTAAGGTCTAGATGTACCACCTTGTTCTGGTGTGCTTGATCCAGCGCTTCGAGCAGAGACTGCGCGAGCGAGATTACCGCCTGTGGCGCAAGTCGTGTTTCCCGGTCAAGCCTGGTTGCCAGACTTTCACCCGGGATATAGTCCATTGTGTAGAACTGGCCATGATCCGAGTCAAATATATCGTGAAGTCGGACGACGTTGGGGTGGCTGATTTTGCGAGCAAGTAACACTTCTCGGCGTAAATTGACGCCTTTATGCTGATCGAGAAGCTTTAGTGCTACCTGAATACCGAGCTGTTCATCCGTTGCAAGATACACGGAGCCGTAGCCCCCTCGACCGATCAGTTGCTCGATGACGAAGCGGTTTGCCAATCGCTCGCCTTTTTGTAAAGGGCGAAAAAGATTGTTTATTGTTTTTGTTATTTCAGAATCTACTTCCACTAGTGAGGAAATCCTCGTTACCAGGCTGAAAGGCTGGGAATTTGCGTGTCCGCGGTACACCGATTTAGTTGGTCAAGATCCGCTTTAAGTAATGTCGCGGCAATCGCCATGGAAGCATTATCTGCCATGGCTTCGAGAATACTTAAATCAAGTTCGGTAATTCCTTTCCCCAACAGTAGGCTGTCCGTATAGATAACGCCGAGTTGTTTATCATCCATTACCAGTGGCAAACATGCGAGTGCTCGTATGGCGTTAAGCTGGATACTTGGCTGACTGGAGAGGAACTGATGGTCGAGGCTGTCGGATGTAACCAGAGGGCGGCCAGATTTCAGCACCTCCGCCACCGCACTGCGAGAGCCGGCAAAGTCCGCGCACTGTAACGCCTCGGGGGTTACACCGTGCATCGCGCTGATAGACAGGTTGTCTGTATTGTCTTTGAGCAAGATGAATGCCCGATCGGTACCCGCCAACTGCACCACGCCCTCGAGTACGCGCGCGAGCATCTGCTCCAGATCGCTGCTATCGGAAAGCCGTTTTCCGATTTCCTCGCAGTGTTGCCAGCGCCGGGTGTTCTGACCATGAATACGCTCAAGCTGGTGCTCGCCCAGGAGTTGGAAGCGGGCCTGTAACTCGCCGACGGACAGCCAGCAATCATCCGTGAGCTGGGCAACACGGATATTGCTGCCGTGTAGTTTGGTTCCGTTTTTGGACGCCAGATCCCTTAGAGTCCAAACACCTTCAACCTGTTTCAACTCGGCGTGCAGGCGGGAGACAGAAGGGTTGTCCAGCTGTAAATTACAGTCGGTACCGCGGCCCAGTCTGTAGACCCTGTTATCCTCGAGGCGGACTTCTTTCACCGGACGGCGAGGATAGTAGATACTGAACTGAGCCGGCACAGCTTTACCCTTGGGAGAGGCTAAAGCGCAGCGTTGCACTGGCGCCAAGTAGGTCACCCGCGGTATTGGTCAGAGGGGATGTGGCTTCCCAGACATTGCCGATTACCGAGCCTGCCAGGCTTTCGATCAAGCCAATTACCACATCCAGTGTCGCGATGGCGAGCAAGGTGTTCCCCTGTTCCCAGAACAGTCGGGAGAGATTCAGCTGATCCAGCAGTCGGTTGGTGGTGAGCCACCCCAGCCCGCTGGAGCTGATTGCGTTGCTCAGTCGTTGGTATTTGAGCGCAATCACGTCCGCGGGGTCCCTGTTATCACGGACGATCATCCATTCAGAGAAGTTGCCGGTTCTGAGGCGGGCGCGATACGAGCCTTCACTATGCTCGGCGGTCAGATCGTGGAATGTCTCACCTTCGTGTGACTTAAACACCCGGTAATTATTGTCAAAGTGAATATCGCGGGTGTAAACCATTACTTCTGCGGCGCCGCGAAAGGAAAGTGATTCGTCGACAGGTGGTTCAATCACGATCATGACCGGAAAATCGCTAACGGGCTCGACGCCAGCGGGCAGCCTGGCGACCACGTTTGGGTCGGTCACGGAAAAACGATAAGAGTCTACCCCTAAGCTTGTTGGGCTCAGGTTCTCTACTGAATTAAAAGTAACAGAGAGTTCAACGGAGTTACTGCCTTCGGCGATGAGGAATTGCGCACTGTCATCCGAAATTTCCGTTTCAGTGATGGCTGCCAGCGAGGGCAGGCTCAAGGTACATCCGAGAATACAGGCCAGTAAGCGAGACATTTTATGCTACCCCGGAATCGTTATTGAAAGCATTGTGTTCGTTTTGATCACTTTTACATCTAACTACATTAGGAAATGAAAATAAAGCGAGTTTGAGAAGTGTGTCATGGAATTTTGTCAATAGTGCGACACCGATTCTTCGTGGCATAAGCCATAACTGACAGAACGGAAATTCTCTCTTTTTGCTCGGCGAAACCCGGTACGGCAGCCGTCGAAAATTTAAACGCTTTCTGTAGCGCAACAGCTGCGCCGCTCAGATCAAATATCCCGAAGTTATCCCCAGCTCTGTCCAGTGTTTCTGTGAGTAACGGGAGTGTGTATAACTTGAGAATTTCTCGAAAAATCAATTTCTCAGATTGTCGCAGTACTCAGTCTCAAGGGCGCGATACCGCAAGTTTTATCAGGCCACACGGGCTTGACTGAAGGCTTGCACGGCAAATGCGCTAAAAATGGATGCTCCAGCCCAGCGACGCAGACTCCACCTGATAGTCTCCCCGAAGTTCCTCATTCCCGACTTCGGGGAAGAGTTCCCACTCCGCGCGAATAGTCCAGCGGTCTTTCAGCTGATAGCTGACGCCGGCTCCGTAACCCCAGTGAAAGCCGCTACTGGTATCTGAAAAGGTGCCCTCCACCGGAATGGCCACCGGCTGCAGTGAGCCGTCTTCCAGTTGGAATACCGCCAGAGCTTCGCCCCGTTGCAGTGAGCGCAGCTCGTTAAACCAGAAGCCGCCGCCCAACTTACCAAATACGCTGAAGCCCGAGCGCCCTACGGGTAAATGCCCGATGAAAAATGCATTGCCCATGCGACTGGTTAGACGGTCCTTGACGGCGAGGCGAGGAAACTGCGGGTTTGATACGACGAAATTCGAAGTGGATGTGGCGGTCTGCCGGAGATCGGCTTCCACTGCGAAGTTGGGGCTCCAGCGCCACCCGGCGTAGAGTTTCGCGCCTTCCCCTCCGTCGGTGCAGCCTGAAAGAGTGGCGACCTGATTCGTACTGTTCAGCTGGCCGACAAAGTCGCGGGTATCAGTGCACAGGTCATTGAGATCGGTAGCCTGGAGCGCAATGCCCCCGTAGCGATGGGAATAGAAGTCCGCACTGACGAGGCTGCTGCCCAGCAGTGCAAGGGGTACCACAAGCAGAAGGAGAGGCCTGACCATGGCGATACCTGCTCTGGAGTCGAGTGAATCATGTCGATAGGCCGCTCCCCTACATCCGCGGGAGCGGGCCTGAGGCTAAACCTCAGCCCCACACATCACATCATATTTTGAGGTACGCGCGCAATTCCGCCAACTTTTTGGCATTTTCGGCTTTCGAGAGGGGCTTCGCCGCCTGGTGCTCCAACTGTACCTGCTTAGGAGCGGGTAAGCTTTCACCGGCCATCAGGCGCTCACAGATCTTTTTGTAGTGACTGGCAAGCACCGGATAGGCTGAGGACTCCGGGTTGTTTGCCAGAAAGAACCAGTCCGCAGCGCGCCCTGCATGGTAAACCGCCGGGTGGCTCCAGCGGTGATTTGCTTTGGGGCTGGGAGCGTTGCAGGCTTCACGGTAGGCGGCGCGAGGGTCGGGTAGTCCGTGTTCACCCTCGGCGCAGAACTGCAGCATCTTGTGGATGGTGGGCAGATATTCGGACTGCTTAATGGCGCGCTTGGCACCGGCAACCAGTTGCTCAGGAGTAAACCCGGAGAGAGACTCGAGCCACAGCCGTTTGGCATGATTTAACGTCTGCATATCCGGGAAGGCGGAATTGAACTGATTATGGAAGCTCAATTTCAGCAGACCGAACACCTCATTCAGGGCGCGCTTGCGCGCTTCCAGCTCCGGGTTACCAGTTTGTGTCTGTGACGATGTCCCAGACTGATGTGTCCCTTGTGCGCTGGTTAGCTGAGTGCCCGGATTCTTGTGGCTTGCCATGTTGTTGTCCTATCGCGAACTTATTGCGCTCGGCCCACTTGTGCCGCGCATGGCGCACAAATACCGCATCCCAGCTTTTGCGGGCGGCATTCTGGCTGCGCCAATAGAGAATGAACTCCGGAACCAGCGAAAGCGCAAAGTCCCGATCAATTTCGCACTGATTCAGCAGGTGCCCGAGGCAGTCACTGGAGGGTTGCCAGTTGCGGGAAATGGGCTTGGCTACCGGGTTCTTTTCAATTCCCTGGCAGTAGTAAGCCCATTCCGTGCGTGCATACTCGATAAACTGTTCACCCCAGCGGGCACTGTGGCCGCCGCGCTCGAGCCATTTATAAATAAACTCTGGCAGCAATTCTGCGGCAAAGTTGGGGTTGATGGCCAGTCGGCGCAGTTGTTCCCAGGTATTCTCGCTAGGCTGCCAGTCCCGGGTCATGGGCTCAGGCTTACGCTTTTCGATAAATGGCGTGTCCTGTTTTTCCCAGTCTTCTATCACCCAGTCATTGAACTCGAGATCCCATGACACGGATTGTTTGGCACTGTTGCGGTGGTACTCCACAAAGCGCTGCAGACAGCGCTGCACAAAGGTACTGGGTACGCCTTCGTCAGAAAGCTTGCGCAGAGTTTCTTCGCTGGGTCGCCAGTGATCGGGAAGCGGCTGCTTGCGCCCCTGGGTCGCGCGAAAGGATTCCCATTTATTCTTGACCTGCTTGAGAAACAGGGAGCCAAAGGAATGACGGCTCTCCCCGCGATCCCGCCAGTAGGTGACAAACTCCGGTAACTGTTCGCGAACGAAATGTTCCGGGACGCCCAGTTGGGCGATGCGCGCCATGGTTTCGCCGTCCGGCTGCCAGCTGGGCGAAATGGTATTCGCTGCACGTGGTGCGGGGGGCTGCGCGGCGGCAGGTCGGCCGGCCGTCGCAGTGGTGGACAGCGAAAACTTGAGCATCGCACTGCTGCCGTAGGGGGCGGCCCCCAGCAGCAGGGCGCCCTGGTTGCGCAGGCTGGTGGATACCCGTTGAATATCTGCCGGCTCCCAGAACGGCAGCAACTGTTGCAGCTGTGTCCCGTCAGCGGTGTACCAGTCACGGCCCGAGTGTGACTCTACCGGCAGAAACGGTATCAGATCTCCCAGCGCACCCAGCAATACGGACTCCTCCAGACCGAGCGTGGTGGCCAGAGTGGGAGAGATGACGAGGGGGCGTTCCGGGAGCAGGGGGTGTTTCATGGGCGCGATGATACCACCCGGGAGGGCGGCATCGGGAGAGCAATTGGCTCTGGTTTAGGATCGGGAGCTGTGACTCTAAGGTCGATTCAGCGCCCCGGGTCGATCCCCGAGGGCCGCGGCATGCTAGCCCTACCTGGCCGAAATGCGGTAGGCACAGCGGCGCGCGCCATCCAGCAGGTAGTCGCATCGCTCTACCTCTGCGTCAGGCAGACACTGGCGGAAAATCGCCAGTTCCGATCGGCAAAAGCTGCGACACACGCGGGCCGCGGCGCAGATGGGACAGTGATTCTCCAGCAGCAGCCAGACACCACGCGCCTCTTGTAGAGCCTGGGCCATATATCCCTCGCTGTCGCGTAGTTGCGCCAGTTTGCGTACCCGGGCACCAAGGCTTGTGCAGCTCCCCAGCGCGGCGCGGTAGTCCGTCAGTGACTCGCTCTCCCGGCGGGCAATCAAGGCATCCAGCCCCTGTTCGCCGAAGACTTCCCGTACATTCTCGATCAGCTTTACGGTGAGGTCCCCGTGGCGGTCGGGAAACCGGTTCTGCGCCTTTTCTGTCAGCTCCCAGTAGCTGGCCGGGCGGCCGACTTTTTCCGCACGATCGAAACGCCGCAGGAGCCCCTGCTCTGCCAGTGCGTGCAAATGCTGGCGCGCCCCGACAGGGGTCATTGCCATGCTGTCAGCGATGCTGCGGGCGGAGAGTGGACCACGGGTTTTCAGCAGGTAGAGAATCTGTTCCCGGGAGTCGCTGCCGGCGAGCACTTCAGGTTTTTCAATACTCATTGTGCATTCGCCTCCTGTGGCCAGGTTTCACTGTGGCGCTGGAGTCTTGCAAACCAGGCAGCACTGGCGATGCACAGCAGGCCGCCAAGTATCAATGTCCAGTGGCTGCCCAGCAAGGCCACACTGCTACCCAGTAGTGCAATGATGGTGCTTGTCAGACAGAAATTGGCGGTGAGCAATCCCATCACCCGGCCCTGTCCGAAGTGTTCAAAGCGCTCGGACATCATGGCCGGAAAGACCCCGTTCACCGTTGCGATACCCACCCCGATCAGGACAAACAGCGCTGCGCTTCCCCGGGCGCTCGCCAGAGGCAGCAAGACCAGAATCAGCCCGAGCCCAAGTGCGCCCCTGAAAACCAGGCGCTGAGTGCCGTAACGCCGTTTGAGCGCCGGTATGGCCACTACGCTGGTCGCAATCATCATGCCGGTGACCACCACCGTGTTCCAGGCGATCTGATGGGGTGGGAACGCAAACTTCTCGACCAGCCAGAATGGATAAAACTCGTAGAATGCGTTCACCCCAAGAGTAAATAACAGGTTGAACAGGGCCAGTGCGCGTATTGCGGGTTCACGCCAGAGGGCAAGAGAATTTTTTGTGCGTACCAGCTGCACGAAACTGGTGTTGCCGTTTGTATTCAGGGGCTCGTCTGCCGGCATCAGCAGGCGTGAGATAAGCGCGCAGGCGAAAACAGCCAGCGCGCCAGCCCAGAACACGGTGGCTGGACCGGCAGCCGCCAGGTACCCCCCGGTAAGTGGACCCAGCAACCATCCGGCGTAGGCGCAAGCCATCGCCAGTGATAGGGCCCGTGTACGGTCAATGGCCGGGTGGAGGTCTGCTGCCATGGCGCGGGCGATGGCGATATTGCCTTCGCAGAGGCCGGTGATAAAGCGTGCCACGGCAAACAGCGCATAATTCTCCCAGCGCAGTGCGAGGGCCGACAGCGCATAGCCTGCTGCGGCCAGCACCAGAGTAATGACCAGCGTGCGTCGGCGACCATACTGATCGGACAGTGCGCCGATCACACTGCTGCCAAGCAGCAGCCCCAGGGGAAAGAGTGCCAGAAGAACCCCCAGCAGCAATTTCGGTGGCAGCCCCATAAATCGGGTCAGTGCGTTTTCCGGGCCATCCAGAAACAGTGGCGCGAGTACTGGATAAGGCAGTGCAATGCCGGCGGTCCCGATTGTGGTAACGAGCAGGACCGCGAACAGAGTGGTTTTGGGAGAGAGCTTGGGCATGGGAATAAGATAAGTAAATTATTTCTTTAAATAGTAGCAGGGGCGAGAATAAAGAAACTGATTACTTTTCTATTGTGTTGATAGCGGTATGCAATGCCTCGGGGGGCGATGTCACAGCCGCTATGCTGTCTGTCAGATCAGACGTTTCGAAGTCGCACACACAGGAGTGAACACATCGTGAGCACTTTTCTGGAAGCCTGGCACCAGGCCGCCGTTACCACCCTCGGACTGTTCTGGATGGCCTTCTGGGCCTTCGCGCTGGGATATCTGATCAGCAGCATGATCCAGGTGTTCGTGACCCGCGAGCGCATGCGGCAGAGCATGGGTAGCGCGGGGGCAAAAAGTGTTGGTCTGGCGACTCTGTTCGGTTTTATTTCCAGTTCCTGCTCCTTCGCCGCACTGGCCACCACCCGCGCACTGTTTGCCAAGGGGGCGGGACTGGTGCCCTCTCTCGCTTTTCTGCTGGCATCCACCAATCTGGTGGTGGAGCTGGGGATCGTAATCGCGGTTTTCCTCGGTTGGCAGTTTGTTGTGGGCGAGTATGTGGGTGGGGTGCTGCTGATCTTATTGATGTGGATACTTGTGCGACTCACGCGCCCTAAAAAACTGATCGAGACGGCCAGACAAACCGCGCGGCAGGCAGAAGAGAGTGACGATGACAGCGGAGCAATCCCGGACTGGCGCAGACTGATCCGCAGCCGGGAAGGCTGGCAACGGGTCGCAAATCGGTTTGTCATGGAATGGAAGATGGTGTGGAAAGACGTCACCATCGGATTCACTGTTGCGGGTATTATCGCGAGCTTCGTGCCAAAGACGTTTTTTCAGGCGTTGTTTATCGGCGCTGGGGACAGTGAGCCCGCGTTCTGGCAGGTACTCGTACAATGTCTGGTGGGGCCGATTGCCGCGTTTTTTACCTTTATCGGTTCTATGGGAAACATTCCTCTGGCTGCGGTACTGTTTGATAATGGCGTTGCATTCGCAGGTATCATGGCGTTTATCTTCAGCGATCTGGTGGTGTTGCCGGTGCTGCGGATTCAGGCTCGCTACTACGGCTGGAAAATGGCCCTTTATATTCTGGCGATATTTCTCTGTATTCTGGTCGCTACCGCAATGCTGCTGCACTACGGCTTTATCGCACTGGATATTTTGCCTGATGCCGCCAGTGGTAAAAGCGTTACAGATCGCGACTACTTCAAGTTGGACTACACCTTTTTCCTGAACGTCAGCTTTCTGCTGCTGAGTATTTTTCTGTTTGTATGGCGGGTAAAATCCAGGGGTTTCCCCACATTAAATACCGATAAACTCAGCGAGATAGTATTGCTGGTGCTCGCGATGCTGGCATTGCTCTGGCTGCTGGTGGGTAGTCTGCTGCCGGTGTGAATCGTCATGCCCTGGCAGCCCGATTTTATCATGAACAAAACGATCACCCTGGGTACCTGAATGAGCCAGAGAGCCGCCTCACCGCAAACGTTTCGCCTGCAAGGGGTCAGTTGTGCGGGCTGTGTGAAAAAGATTGAGTCCGCTCTGAACGAAGTGGCCGGCGTCGAAGAGGCGCGGGTAAACCTGGGCGACAAAACCCTGCTGGTTCACGGCCCGGTGAATGCGCAGGCCTGTATCCGAGCGGTGGAATCCGCCGGCTACGGCGCAGAAGTGGCACAGGCGAGTGCGCGGGAACTGCGCGAACAACAGCGAGAGGAAGAACACCGCCATTACCGGCATTTACTCTGGCGTGCGGGCATTGCCCTGGGGTTGGGTGTACCGCTGATGGTCTGGGGGCTGATTACCGGCGAGATGGGCGTACACAGCAGCGTGCAGCAGTTCGCCTGGGGGACCGTTGGTCTGGTGACCCTTGGGGTACTCATGTTCTGCGGCGGGCACTTCTTTAGCGGGGCATGGCGCGCATTGCTCCATCACAGTGCCACCATGGATACGCTGGTGGCGCTGGGCACTGGCACCGCCTGGCTGTTCTCAATGCTGGTTGTTTTATTGCCGCAATTACTGCCGGAATCCGCGCGCCATGTCTATTTCGAGGCCAGCGCCATGATCATTGGTCTGATCAACCTCGGTCAGGCTCTGGAAGTGCGCGCTCGCGGTAAGACCAGTGCGGCAGTGGAAAAGCTCCTGGAGCTGCAGGACACCAGTGCACGTGTGATTCGAAGCGGAAAAGAGGTGGATATCCCCATCGCGCAGGTCCAGGTCGGCGACCGGTTGCGCGTGCGTCCGGGTGAAAAAATTCCAGTAGATGGCCGAGTGGTCGATGGAGAAAGCCTTGTGGATGAGTCCATGCTTACCGGCGAACCGGTGCCGGTAAGCAAAGCGGCGGGGGATGCGCTCAGCGCCGGTACGCTGAATAAAAACGGCAGCCTCGTATTGAGCGCGGAAAAAGTGGGCGCGGAAACCCGTCTGTCGCAGATCATTGAGATGGTCAAAAACGCCCAGAGTTCGCGGGTTCCCATCGCGCGACTGGCGGACACTATCTCCGCGATCTTCGTACCCACGGTCATGGTTATCGCAGTGGCGGCCGCGCTGATCTGGTACAACTTTGGCCCCGACCCCAAGGTCGCCCACATGCTGGTGGTACTCACCTCGGTGCTGATTATCGCCTGCCCGTGTGCGCTGGGCCTCGCCACGCCCATGTCGGTGATGGTTGGGGTGGGCAAGGGCGCGGAAAACGGCGTACTGGTGCGCAATGGCAAGGCGCTGCAGCAGGCAACGGACCTGGACACCCTGGTGGTGGATAAGACTGGCACCCTTACCGAAGGCGCACCGAAACTGACGGATATCGAAAGTGAAGGTGATGAAGACGAACTGCTACAGCGACTGGCGAACCTGGAAAGCCACTCCGAACATCCGCTGGCGGAAGCGATTGTCACTGCGGCCAAAGCGAAAAACCTGCCGTTGGGTGAGGTAAACAATTTTGAAGCGATTACTGCCCACGGAGTGCGCGGCGACGTCGATGGTAAAACCATTCTGCTGGGTAATCGCAAACTGATACAGCGCGAGGGCATTGAAACCGGACCGTGGCCAGAAAAAGCAGAAGCGCTTGCCGCACAGGGGCGCACCGCCATGTATGCAGCAGTGGATGGGGCCATGGCCGGTGTGATCGCGGTGGCCGATCCTGTTCGCCACGATGCGCAAGCGGCAGTAAAGCGTTTGCAGGAACTCGGCCTGCGTATCGAAATGCTGACCGGTGACAACAAGGCAACGGCAGAAGCGGTCGCTAGGCAGCTGGGGATTGAGCATGTACATGCGGATCTGCTGCCCGAAGACAAGGAAACAATCGTCGCTGATCTGCAAAAGGGTGGCGCCAGAGTGGGAATGGCCGGCGATGGTATCAACGATGCGCCTGCACTGGCGCGTGCCGATGTGGGCTTCGCCATGGGAGCCGGTACCGATGTGGCGATTGAATCTGCCGATGTCACCCTGATGCGCTCGTCGCTGCATGGAGTGGCCGATGCGGTGGAGTTATCCCGCGCGACCCTGCGCAATATCAAACAGAACCTGTTCGGCGCATTTATTTACAACACCCTGGGAATCCCCATCGCTGCCGGTGTGCTTTACCCGATCACCGGCATGCTGCTGAGCCCGGTAATTGCCGGTGCGGCCATGGCGTTTTCCTCGGTGACGGTGGTGAGTAATGCCAATCGGCTGCGGTTGTTCAGACCGTCCCAGGATTCGGCGAAATCCAACGGAGGTGATGCCTAGTGGAATCCGTACTGATTAATTTTCTCGGACTGGCCGCTATCGCATGTACCCTGTGGTGGTTCTGGTTGGCACCAAAGCAGCAAAAATCGCAGGCGGCTGAAGCCAGTGAAACACTGGAAATCCTGGTCAAGGACGGTGTTTACGAACCGGAGTGGGTGCGGGTGGCCGCCGGCAAAGAAACCCTGCTGCATTTCCGGCGGGAGGATACGTCGCCCTGCGCCGAATGGGTATTGTTTCCCGACCTTGAAGTGAGTGCGCAGTTGGCGGTGGATAAAGTCACCCAAGTAAAAATCCCCGCGGCGGACGCGGGGGAATATCCGTTTCACTGCCAGATGCAGATGTATCGCGGCACGTTGGTTGCGGAGTAAAACGCGGGATCAGGCGGCGTAGTGACTGAGAAATAACGCCGCCGTGCGCTCCGCCAGTTCGGCGCGCTCTTGTGGTGTGAGCAGTGGGCTGACCTGCATCAACTGGGGCCAGAAACAGCTGCCCTTGATCAGGCTGTGAATTTGCTTGCTGCCGATTTCAATGTCCAGGTTCTGCAGGCGCCCGTCGGCAGTGGCCGCCTTGAGCCAGCGCATGATACCCGTCTCAATGGCCGAGAACTTTTCCATCTGCTCGCGCAGCGCTTCCGGCTGATGGAAAAAGTGGTCGAAGGCGACGCGGTTCAGTTCGATATATTCGCGACTACAGATTACCCTTACTTCAGCCTCGATCAGTTTGCACAGTTGCAGTTTTAAATCGGTATCGGCCTCGTAAACCCCGTCGGCACACTGGGTGGCCTGCTGCCAGAGTTCGCCCATCAGCGTAATGATCAGCGCTTCTTTGCTGGCGAAGTGGTTGTACACGGTGCGCTTCGAGACTTCCGCCAGCGCGGCCAGTTCGTCCATGCTGGTGTTGTGTACCCCGCGCTCCTGAAACGCCCGCTTGGCAGCCTGCAGAATTGCCTGGCGCTTCAGTTCACTTCTTGTGGGTTTCTTCTCGGTCATCTGACCCTCTGGTCTCACATCGCTCAACTCGGCTTGAGAGGGATTTTACACTAGGCAGTTTACTTTTTGCGATTCCGGATTACACTACACTGTATAGTTTACTTTTTGGGTTGATCCTCATTTCATCATGAAAGCGCATTGGTTGGTAATTACAGGGGTAATCGTTATGGCTGTCAGTCTGTTCAAAGGCTGTTCCTCCGCACCGCAGAAGTTTTACAGCCCGGGCATGGATGCCAGTGCCGGGGCGAGCAACCTGTGGGAAATCACCAAGATGTATCTGCGCGCGGAACGCAAAGCGCCCACACCCACTGCGCCGCTCCCCATGCGAGACATTTCCGTGGCGGAACTGGCCGAGCCGGAATCGGAAGCGAAGGTTTATCGATTGGGGCATTCCAGTGTGTTGATCCGTATGGACGGTGAAACGGTGCTTGCCGATCCCGTATTCAGTGAGCGCGCATCGCCGATGCAGTGGGCGGGCCCCAGGCGTTTTCACCCGCTGCCGTTTGAACTGTCGTCGCTACCGCAGATCGCGGCGGTGGTGATCAGTCATGATCATTACGACCACCTGGACAAGGCCAGCATTCTGGCGTTGGATGAAAAAGTCGGTCAGTACCTGGTGCCGTTGAAAGTGGGCGATCACCTGCGCCGCTGGGGAATTGCTGATGGCAAAATTGTCGAGCTCGACTGGTGGCAATCACACACCGTCGGCACACTGAGATTTACCGCTACCCCGGCCCAGCATTTTTCCGGGCGCAGTCTGGGGGACCGGGATGAAACCCTCTGGGCCGGTTGGGCGATCGCCGGGCGGGATACCAATATTTTCTTCAGTGGCGACAGTGGTTACTTTGACGGGTTTCGAGAAATCGGCGAACGGCTGGGGCCATTTGATCTGACCCTGATCGAAACCGGCGCCTACAACGACTTGTGGAGCAAGATCCATATGCTGCCGGAGCAGAGTGTGCAGGCCCATCAGGACCTGCGTGGCCGGGCGATGATTCCCATCCACAACAGCACCTTCGACCTGGCCCTGCACGACTGGTTCGAGCCGATGGAGCGCGCCGCGGCCGCGGCCTGGGAGAAGAGCGTGCGGATGATTACTCCGGTAATTGGTGCGCCGGTTGCGATCAAGAATCCTCAGGTGATGGATTACTGGTGGCAGGAAGTTATGGCACCAGAGTCCTCCCCGATGCCACCTGAAAACGGATCAGAACCAGGCATGTAGTCCGATCACCCATAGGGTTTCACTGACCGATTCCCCCTCCTGCCGTGCGAAGTCTGCGGTATTGCCGAATTTCTTTTCGTAGTTCACGCCGATATAGGGCGCGAACTGCGGGGTGAATTCGTAGCGCAAGCGCAGGCCGGCTTCGATATCGGAAAGGCCGGAGCCGGTGTGCTGTTCGGGAGAATTCTGGCCGAAGAAATTCACTTCGATTTCCGGGCTCAGGATCCACTGCTGGGTAAGCAGCAGTTCGTACTCCGCCTCTACGCGAAACGCGCTTTCACCGTCTTCACCGATAAACAGTGAAGTGTCCACTTCGAAAAAGTAGGGCGCCAAGCCATTCAGGGCAATAACGCCCCAGTTGCGGCTGTCGGTTTCCAGCTCGAAGTCGTGGCGCGCACCCAGCTGCAGATCCCAGTAGGGGGCGATGGCGCGGCTGTACAGTGCTTGTAACTCGGCCTTCTCTGTCTCCCCTTCTTCCCGTTCAACCTCAGTTTTCAGCCACAGTTTATTGAAGTCGCCGCCAAACCACAGGCTGCCTTCCAGTGCGCTGCCATCGTGCTCGCGCGCTTCCAGCTGGTCGATGGTGACCTTGGTCAGCAACACCTCGTGATCCATTACGTGATCCGGCTGGTTCGGCGCATGTTCCAGGTTCGATACGGCTGGTGCCGGCGAACGGTCGTGATGATCGTGTTGCATGTGGTGATGCTGATGTTCGTCTTGATCAGCGAGGGCGCAGGCGGGAGCGATCGCAGCCACCAACAAAAAGTTTTTCATTGACCTCATCGTTAAACCACCCTCACTTCGCGGAACATCCCCGGCATGTGATACAGCAGATGGCAGTGGTAGGCCCAGCGACCGTAGGCGTCCGCGGTTACCAGGTAGTTGATGGTGGAACCGGGTTGCACGAGTACCGTGTGCTTGCGCGGAATATACTCCGGGTCACCGGTTTCCAGTTCACTCCACATGCCGTGCAGGTGAATGGGGTGGGTCATCATGGTGTCGTTCACCAGGGTGATTCGCAGGCGCTCGCCGTACTTCAGAATCAACGGTTCGGCATTGGCGAACTTGACCCCGTCCATGGACCACATATAGCGCTCCATATTACCGGTGAGATGCAGCTGGATTTCCCGCTGCGGCTCGCGCCGGTCGATGGTGGGGGTGAGGTTGCGGATATCCGCGTAGGTGAGCACGCGGCGGCCGTAGCGGCTCTGGTGATCGCGCAGGCCGATACCCGGGTCGCCCAAGCCATTCGCCGGCATATCCGCGCGCATATCGACACCGGGGCCGTACTCGCTGGCGTGGTGTCGCACCGGCGCGTTGCTGCCGAAGCCGGAACGGCCGAGGCCGCTGGTTTTTCCCGGCATCTGGTGGCCGGCGTGCTGGCCCATGTGCTGGCTGTGATCCATGGCGCTCATATCGTGGCCAGAGTGATCCATGCCGTTCATGCTGCCCATGTCGTGGCCGCTGTGGTCCATGCCACTCATACCGCCCATATCATGGCCGGAATGATCCATGCCCATATCTCGATGGGTCAGCACCGGGGCGTAGTCCATGTACGGTACTTCGGCGCGCAACTCCGGATGCGGCGTTAGGGTGCCGCGTGCATAGCCGCTGCGGTCGATGGTCTGGGCGAACAGGGTGTAGGCGCGATCGTCTGCGGGCTCCACCACCACGTCATAGGTTTCCGCCACGCCGATGCGGAATTCGTCCACGCTCACCGGTTCGATGTTCTGTCCGTCGCTCGCCACCACGGTCATTTTCAGCCCCGGAATGCGGATATCGAAAATCGACATGGCGGAGCCATTGATAAAGCGCAGGCGAACCTTTTCCCCCCGCTTGAACTGCGCCATAAAGTTGGCGTCCGGCGTCTGCCCGTTCATCAGATAGGTGTAGGTGTAACCGGTGACGTCGGAGATGTCGCGGTCGGACATGCGCATCTCGTTCCACATCTTGCGGTCCCGCCAGGTCTGGGCCACGCCTTTGTGGCGAATCTCCTCCCACAGGTCGCCGGCGGTGCGACGGCGGCGGTTGTAGTAGTGGCCTTCTTTTTTCAGTTTGGCGTAGATGTCATGGGGGGAGTCATCGCTCCAGTCGGTCAGCAGGATCACGTGATCGCGATCATAGGCGACCGGGTCCGCTTCGGCGGGGTCGATCACGATGGCGCCGTAGTGGCCCTGTTGCTCCTGAAAATCCGAGTGGCTGTGATACCAGTAGGTGCCAGACTGGGTAATCGGGAACTGGTAGGTGAAGGTTTCCCCGGGGCGAATGCCGTCAAAGCTGAGCCCGGGTACGCCGTCCATATTGCTCGGCAGGATCAGTCCGTGCCAGTGGATGGAGGTGTCGTGGGCGAGGCGGTTGGTGACATTGATGGTGACGGTGTCCCCTTCCTTCCAGCGCAGTACCGGTGCCGGCACTCCGCCATTGACCGCGACTGCGGTGCGCTCGCGGCCGGTGAAATTGACCGGCAGATAGTTCACCTGCAGATCAAAGCGATTGCCTTGCAAAACCTGAGGTAGAGGATTGGCCGTCTGTGCCGCGGACTCGCGGCTCGCGGGCAGTCCCGCAAGCGCGGCACCGACGGCCATACCGGTGACAAAACGCCGCCGGGAGATCGGCAGCGTGGTGACGGACGGATCAAAAAAATGCTTCATTGCGCGACTCAGAACTGTTGCTCGGCGTTTTCGATACGGGCGTAGACACTGTGCCCGCCGTCCTTATGCAGCAGCACTACGTCATAGGGGGTGAAGCGGTCGCCCACTTCCATGCCCGGGCTGCCAAGCGGCATGGCCGGAACCGCGAGGCCACGGGCGTTGGCCGGTGGGTTCTGCAGAAATTGGCGGATAAATTTGGCCGGTACGTGCCCCTCAAAAACATAGTTATTGTCGGAAACACTGGTGTGGCAGGACTGGAATTCCGGGGCGATATCGAAGCGCTTCTTCACTCCGTTCAGGTCATCCACATCCTTTGCGTCCACCGCAAAGCCCTGCTCGTTGGCGTGATCCACCCACAGTTTGCAGCAGCCACAGGTGGCGGATTTGTACGTGGTCAGCGCGATGGACGGTTGAGTAGAAGTTGCTTCGGCTGCCGGGTTTGATGCGGCGTTCTGGGTCTGTTGCGCGCGGTCGCAACCGGCACTGAGCAGGGCTGCGCCCAGCAGTAATGCGGTAATCATTTTCACGGTACTGGTCTCTCAAAAAAGTTGGAATGCGATCGGTAACCGGATTTCCGGCGAGGGATCGGATTGTCTGGAAATCAACAGAGAGGCAGCATGCGCCAGCGGTGGGCGCACCTGTCCTGTGTCAGGCAGGAATGGGTGGGCGAATATCGGATTCCGGGGCAGGAGAAGAGTCCAGCGGCCGGTAGGCAGTAGAAGATAGATTGCAGATAAGGAATTCGGTGTCTGCCGCCGTGGTAGGCAAGGCGCTGGCACAGTGGCCAGGGCAGCAGCTGCAAGCCTGGTCACAGTCGTGTGGCGCGCCCGTGGCAGAGGCATCCTCGCAGGCGCCATTGCTGCAGTGAGCAACTTCCGCGGGCTGGTGATGCTTGGGGGAGGAAATACTGTGGCTGACTTCGGCGACCGGCATTTCGACCTGTTCGTCCTCATGGCACGGCTGCGCCAGCGCTTCGCCACCAAGGGCAAGCAGTGCGAGCAGCAGGTATGTGCGGAAGACGTTGGTCATTGTGCTGGTTGAGTGAAATTTATCCGACGGGAATCTTAGGTGGGAATACCCGCGCGTGCAAGTCGACGCCCTTGGTGACTCAGTCGGGAAGGCCCCGCAGGATACGCTCCTGAGAGATCTCGCCAATTCCGCCATCAGTGCCTGCGACCGCCAGGTGCAGGTGGCTTGCGTCCGGCAGCGGCAGCATGGCGTAGTGAAACTGCCAGGGCTCGGCAGCGCCCGGGAGGTCGTCGGCGAACTGGATACCCTGCCCCAGATGGAACCCTGCCAGATTAATGCGGGAGAGCCCTTCCGAGATACCGGTACCGCGACCTTTGAAGAACGCTTCTTTCATAGTCCACAGGCGGTAAAAGTGCACGGGTAACAGTTCAGGTGGTGAGGCTGCTAGCAGCGACCGTTCGTCCGGGTGAAAATAGTGATTGGCGATACCCAGGAAGTCGCGCTTCCGTACCGGTTGTTCGATATCCACACCGATATCCGCCTCACAACTTACTGTGAGCGCAATCCACTGGCCGCTGTGGCTGAGACTGAAGCGGAGTTCGGGCACATCAAGAAGTTGCGGCTTGCCGGACTCCGCAATTTCAAACTGAAGGCTCTCTGGCGACTCCCCACTGATGCTCCCGAGGACCCGGCGCATCAGTGCGCGACTCAACAGGAAGCGATAACGGGCTTCCTCACTCCTGTAGCGTTCCCGCCGCGTGCGCTCGTCGTTGCTCAGCAGAGTTTCAAGGGCTCGGGCATCGTCACTGCCCGAGGGAATATCGTTGATATGTAAAAGCCAGACTGCCGGTAAGGTCATAGCGCAAAAAAATCAGAAACTGTGAAGTCATGCTAATCCCTGACTGGGAGGGCTGCCAGTGCTTTGAGTATTCTGGTGTTATTTGATAGTTTTGCTGGCTCTAGGGGCCTGTGATCAAGCCTCTCTTTTATGACGGTTTTTGCCACATGCCAACATTCTCCATTAATGCCCTGTTTGGCTATCTGCTGTTGACGCTGCTGGTGATCCAGCAGGCGACGGCGTGCTATGAGGGCCATGGAGATTTGGCAGAGCCAGTTGCAAACGCGGTCGTGACGCAATCGCTGGTGGACTGTAGTGATTCAGACAGCGGCAGTCCCTGTGATGCAGCGGAGCTGGCCGGGCTGGATCAGGAGTGCAATCACTGCTGCCACTGTCATGCCGGCACCAGCCTGTGCCTGCCTGCAGGGCACTATGCGCAGTGGCCTATTCCCGGTATACGCTGGCTCGCTACTATAGACAGCACCTTTCCTCGCGAGATTATCTCCGCCCTCTACCGACCTCCCATTGCCTGAGTGAACTGAAAATTCCGCGGATTCGACGCGCATCCGCGCACCGAACTTCAACCCTCACTCGGGAATTGTTTTATGTCTTTTCTTGCGACACCCGGTTACCGGTGTCTGTGTGCTACTGCACGTGTGCTGTTTGTAATCGCAGCATGCATTCCACTGTTATGCGCCCCCGTACAGACCGCTTTTGCCCGGGACCGCGATGCGCGGCCGTCGATCACCCTGTCGGAGGCCATCGCCAGAACGCTGAATCTCCACCCCTCGCTCGCGGTCTTTGACTACCGCAAGCAGTCCCTGGATGGCCGCGCACAAACGGCGGATCTGCGCCCCGCGCTCAACCTGGATATGGAGCTTGAGAATTTCGCAGGCACCGATGGCAGCGAAAATACGGAGATTACTGTCGGCCTGTCTTCGGTTATCGAACTGGGAGGTAAACGCAATGCCCGCGGAGCAGTGGTCGCCAGCGAGCGGCGACTGATGAATCTGGAGCGTGAAATCCAGGCGTTGGATCTGCTCGGCGAGGTGACCCGGCGCTATGTTCAGGTGCTCTCGGTCTCCGAACGTGTGGCGCTGGCAAAAGACACCGCGCAGCTGGCGGAGGGCGCTCTGGCTTCGGTGACGGCGCGGGTTCGCGCCGGGGCCGCTCCCACTGCAGAGAAGCTGCGCGCATCAGCGGCGCTTTCCCGTGCACAGCTACAGCAGCAGCGTCTGGAAAAGCAATTGCAGGCGGAGCGGATCGCGCTGGCGGCCATGTGGGGGGAGGCAAATGGGGGCTTCTCTGTAGCTGGAGGGCAGTTGTACCGGATGCCGCAGGTCGGCGATTTCCAGAATTATCTCGCCCGCGCGGAGCAGAATCCCCTGCTGATGCGCTTCGCTTCCGAGGCGCGCGTGCAGCAGGCGCAGCTGCGACTGGCAAGCAGCGCGGCCCGCGCCGATGTGAGTTGGGGTTTGGGAGTGCGCCAGAGCAATGAGACCGACAGTACCTCCCTGGTAGCGGGGCTCAGTGTGCCGCTGTTCAGTGGCCGTCGCGCCCGGGGGGAAATTGCCAGCGCCCGCGCCGCCCTGCAGGGTACCGCCGCGCGTGAGGATACTGCGCGTTTGCAGCTGTATACCCAGCTGTATCGTGCTTATGCGGATCGCGCCCAGGCGGTGCAGTCCGTGCGACGCCTGCGAGAGGAGATCATTCCCACGCTGACCCGCGCCATGGGGGAAACCGAGACCCTGTATCGCGCCGGTCGCTACTCCTATCAGGACTGGGTGGCGGCGAGGGAAGAGTTACTCGATGCCCGCAGCGCACTCATTGACAACGCTACTCGGGCGCTGCTGGCGGGGGCTGAGATGGAACAGCTTACCGCGGCACCACTTCTCGCTAATAACCCTGTGTCCTCGGCTGCACCAGCGACAGTGAATGAAAAATGACTTCAGGTAACACCATGTTCAAGACAGTACATATTGCCGTATTTTTACTCGCACTTTCGGCTGCGGGTTGGGCCAGCGATGACCATCATCATGAAGAAGATCATCACGAAGAAGGTCATCATGACGAAAGCGTGGTAGAGCTTTCCGATACCACACTTGCCCGCGCCGGTGTTGCCGTTGCTACGGCTGGAGCCAGAGCAATCGAGTCCACCATTACTCTCTACGGAAAACTACAACCGGAGCCCACCGCGATCAGCCATATTCGCGCGCGCTATCCCGGCCTGGTCTCCAGAATTGCCGTCAGTATTGGCGACCCGGTCAAGAAAGGCCAGTTACTCGCATCCATCAATTCCAATGAAAGTCTGCAGGAGTACACACTGCGCGCCCCCTTTGACGGAGTCGTGATTGAAAAGCACGCGGGTCCCGGGGAGTTTGTCAGTGAACAGGTGCTGTTTACGGTCGCGGATTACAGCAAACTGTGGGCCGACCTGCAGGCATTTCCCGAACGCCTTGGCCGTGTGCAACGTGGGCAACCGGTAGAAATCATTGCCGGTGAGCAGTCGTACCGGGGTGCGATTGGAAATTTGGTGCCCGCTGCAAACGGTGCGCCTTTTCGGCGTGTGCGGGTACCGCTGGATAACCATAATGGCAGTTGGTCGTCAGGGATTTTCGTCCGCGGCCGAGTAACCGTCGATGAAAAACCTGTAGCGATCGCTATCGACAATCGCGCATTGCAGACTCTGGAAGGTGAACCAGTAATTTTTGTCGAAACCAGACCTAACCACTTTGAAGCGCGCCCGGTGCGCCTTGGGTTGCGCGGAAGCGAATTCAGTGAAGTGCTGGGCGGCATCCAGGCGGGTGAGCGCTACGTGGCGGAAAATAGCTATCTGATCAAGGCCGAATTGAAAAAGTCGGCCGCCGGCCACGCGCATTGAGGGTATTTCGCATGATTGAATCCATATTGCGCTTTGCCATCGAGCGCCGCGTGCTGGTGCTTTTCAGCAGTCTGATTATCGTTGCCCTGGGATTGTGGAGTTATCAGCGACTGCCTATCGACGCGGTGCCGGACATTACCAATGTCCAGGTGCAGATCCTTACCGAAGCGCCGGGTTATTCACCTCTTGAATCGGAGCAACGGGTCACTTATCCGGTGGAAACCGCACTGGCGGGGCTGCCACAACTTGAATATACCCGCAGCCTATCACGCTACGGCCTGTCCCAGGTCACCGCGGTGTTTCGCGAAGGCACCGACATCTACTTTGCTCGCAACCTGATCGCCAACCGCCTCACCTCCATTCGCAGCCAGCTGCCCGCAGGGCTGGAACCCACCATGGGCCCTATCGCTACCGGCCTCGGGGAAATTTTTCTGTACACGGTCAGCGCGGCGGAGGATGCACGACAGCCGGATGGAGCGTCCTACGACAGTACCGCATTGCGGGAAATCCAGGACTGGATCATCAAACCGCAGCTGGCGCTGGTGCCAGGAGTGACCGAGGTAAATGCCATCGGCGGGTTCCGCAAACAATTTCATGTCACACCGGATCCGCAAAAGTTGCTGACGTTTGGCGTCACTATGGCGGATGTGATTGCGGCACTGCAGCGCAGTAACCAGAACCGCGGGGCCGGTTTTGTAGAAGTTGGAGGAAATCAGTTACTGGTGCGCTCTCCTGGCCAATTGAAGTCGATTACCGATATTGAAAGTGTCGTCGTGAAATCGGCCGGAGGTCGCGAGCGCGATGAATTCCTGGCTCCGATCACCGTTGCCGATATTGGTAGCGTTGCGATTGGCCGGGAATTGAGAACTGGCGCTGCCACGGAAAACGGTCGCGAAACCGTACTGGGAACGGTGATGATGTTGCTGGGCGAAAATTCGCGCACCGTAGCGGCCGATCTCGGGGAAGCGCTGCAGAAAGTACAGCACTCGCTACCTGAGGGTGTGAAGGTCGAGGCCGTCTACGACCGCACGCGTCTGGTAGACCGCGCCATCAATACCGTTCAGAAAAATCTTCTGGAAGGCGCACTTCTGGTGATCGCGGTGTTATTTCTGATGTTGGGAAATCTCCGTGCCGCATTGATCACTGCCGCGGTGATCCCTCTGGCGATGCTCGCCACACTCACCGGAATGCTGGGTGCCGGTATCTCCGCAAATCTGATGAGCCTCGGTGCGTTGGATTTCGGGTTGATAGTCGACGGTGCGGTAATCATCGTGGAAAACGCTACCCGGCGTCTGGCGCAGGCCAGTCACGGCCGCGATTCGGAGCTTCCGCTCAGGCAGCGTCTGGACATAGTGTATACCGCCACCAATGAAGTTATCCGGCCCAGTGTGTTGGGAGTGCTGATTATTACTTTGGTGTATATACCCCTGTTTTCGCTCACCGGCGTGGAGGGCAAGATGTTCCACCCGATGGCGGCCACGGTGGTGATGGCGCTACTCGCGGCCATGGTGTTCTGTTTTACCCTGGTGCCGGCGGCGGTGGCGGTTTTCCTGCGTGGGAACATTCGTGAGCGGGAAAATGTCGTGGTGCGCAGTCTGACAGCCCTGTACAAGCCGATACTGACAGTCGCCTTGCAACTGCGCTGGCTGGTAGTTTCTGTAGCGCTGCTACTGGTAGTGTTCTGTGGTTGGCTTGCCACCACCCTGGGTTCCGAGTTTGTACCGCAACTGAACGAAGGCGACATTGCCACCCACGCTCTGCGCATCCCCGGTACGGGTCTGGAACAGGCGGTGAAAATGCAGAAAGAGCTGGATGTGTCGCTGGGTAATGTGCCAGAAGTCGCGCGGGTATTTTCCCGTATTGGTACCCCGGAAGTCGCCACCGATCCGATGCCACCCAATGTGGCGGATACGTTCATTACCCTGAAACCGCAATCGGAATGGCCCGACCCGAAGCTACGCCGCGAGGAGTTGATCGAGCGCTTGAAGGCCGCGATTGAGGTGGTTCCGGGAAATAACTACGAATTCACCCAGCCGATCGAAATGCGTTTCAATGAACTGATTTCCGGGGTGCGCGCAGATCTGGCGGTGAAACTCTACGGAGATAATCTCGCGCAGTTGCGTCGTTCCGCCGGAGAGATTCTTGCGCAGGTGCAGCAGGTCGAGGGTGCGGCTGATGCCCGTCTGGAGCAGGTGGAGGGGCTGCCGGTGCTGTCGATTACCCCGCGACGCATGTCGCTCGCCCAGTATGGAATGGGCGTGCAAACTCTACAGGACTACGTGGCGACAGCCATCGGAGGCACCAGCGCGGGGTTGATGTACTCTGGTGATCGTCGCTTCGAATTGATGGTGCGGTTGCCGGAGGACATTCGGCAGAATATCGGCGAGCTTTCTTCTCTGCCTGTTCCGCTTGCCCAAGGTGGATTTGTGCCGTTGGAAGAAGTTGCCGACTTGAAATGGACAGAATCACCGGCACAAGTGAGCCGGGAAAACGGAAAGCGGCGGCTGGTGGTTACCGCCAACGTGCGCGGGCGCGACCTGGGATCATTTGTGCAGGCCGTGCAGGAACGGGTTGAATCGGAGGTGGAAATACCCGCGGGCTATTGGCTTGATTACGGTGGCACCTTCGAGCAACTGCAATCCGCCGCCGATCGGCTTTCCATTGTGGTGCCGGTAACACTGTTGATGATCCTGCTGTTGTTGATGGTGGCGTTCAGCTCTCTGCGCGATGCACTGATTATTTTTACCGGGGTACCCCTGGCACTCACCGGTGGTGTGCTGGCGTTGTGGCTGCGGGATATGCCGCTATCGATTTCTGCCGGGGTCGGCTTTATCGCGCTCTCAGGCGTGGCGGTGTTGAACGGTCTGGTAATGCTGTCGTTTATTCGTGAGCGCTGGCGAGAGAGTGGTGAGCTGTACACCTCCATAGTGGATGGTGCCATGCTGCGGCTGCGCCCGGTGTTGATGACGGCGCTGGTGGCGAGCCTGGGTTTTGTGCCGATGGCGCTCAATACCGGAACCGGTGCGGAGGTACAGCGTCCGCTGGCGACAGTGGTGATTGGAGGAATTATTTCCTCCACACTGCTCACCCTGCTTGTACTGCCTGTGTTGTACCGATGGGTGCATGAGAGATCCCGTAAATTTTCCCCTGCGGCAGTGGAAGGGTAGAATTGTCGACTTTCTGGGGCCCCTTGTCTGAGGGCCAAGGCTTAGCTTCGTGCCGCAGTGCTACCGGATACTGCGAGGTAGCCTCGCTTACGAAGCCCTAAAGTTTTCGAGAAGGTGTCGATATCGGGTGTGAACTTCTGAGACCTTCCGCGAGAGGGGCCTCGCGGAAGAGCCCCCATGGATGGGTTCACGGCGTGTCTCAGAAGTTCACACCCGATAGCGGCATCGCCACAGCACTAAAAAAGCGCTAATACCACCGCACCCTGAACAGAGAGAAAACCTTGGCCAAAAAATCCAAAACCGCGTTTGTCTGCAATGAGTGCGGAGCTGATTACACAAAATGGGCGGGGCAGTGTAATGCCTGTGGGGCCTGGAACAGCCTGAGTGAAGTGCGGCTGGGGCCTGCGCATACCGATAGCCGCGCGGCGAATTTCACCGATGCACAGGCGGGCTACGCGGGTGCCGCGGGGCAGGGCAAGGTACAGAAGCTTTCCGAGATTGATCTCAGTGAACTGCCCCGGATTCCTACCAACGCCAGTGAACTGGATCGGGTACTGGGCGGTGGTTTGGTGCCGGGTTCGGTAGTGTTGATCGGTGGTCATCCCGGTGCGGGTAAGTCCACCGTACTGTTGCAGACCCTGTGTCACCTCTCGCAGAAGCTACCCGCTCTGTATGTAACAGGGGAGGAGTCCCTGCAGCAGGTGGCCATGCGCGCTAAGCGATTGGGGCTGCCCGCAGATCATCTGCAGATGCTGTCGGAAACCAATGTCGAGCAGATCTGCCTCACCGCCGGTGAGGTGAAGCCCAAGGTGATGGTGGTGGACTCCATTCAGGTCATGCATATGGCGGAGGTGCAGTCTGCACCCGGTTCCGTGGCGCAGGTGCGCGAGAGTGCGGCGTATCTGACGCGCTTTGCCAAGCAGACCGGAACCGCATTGATTCTGGTGGGCCATGTTACCAAAGACGGCACCCTTGCCGGACCCAAAGTCCTCGAGCACATCATCGACTGCTCCATCATGCTCGAGGGTACCCACGACTCCCGCTTCCGCACCCTGCGCGCGCACAAAAACCGCTTTGGCGCGGTAAATGAGCTGGGCGTGTTTGCGATGACCGAACAGGGTCTCAAGGAAGTCTCCAACCCCTCCGCGATCTTCCTGCAGCGCGCCGATGAAATCGCCGCGGGTTCGGTGGTGACTTCTGTGTGGGAAGGTACTCGCCCGCTACTGGTGGAGCTACAGGCACTGGTGGACGACAGCAGCCTCGGTAACCCGCGCCGTGTCGCCGTCGGGTTGGATCAAAACCGCCTGAATATGCTGCTGGCAGTGCTGCACCGCCACGGTGGGGTACTGGTGGGCGATCAGGATGTGTTTATCAATGTGGTGGGCGGTGTAAAGGTGATGGAAACCAGCGCCGACCTGACGCTGCTGATGGCCGTGGTTTCGAGCTTCCGCAATCGCACCCTGGACCGGGATCTGATGATTTTTGGTGAGGTCGGTCTGGCTGGTGAAATTCGCCCGGTACCTTCTGGTCAGGAACGGCTGAGAGAAGCGGCCAAACATGGCTTCCGCAAGGCGATTGTTCCGGCCGCAAACCGGCTTAAAACCGATATTGAAGGTTTGCAGGTAATTCCGGTGAAAAGTCTATCCGAAGCTCTAAATGCTTTGGATATGGCTTAAGTGTCAGTCGGGGTATTAATTTCCAACCTCGTCTGTATAAGTCGCCAGCTCAGGTTGATAAGAGAGCATCGAGCAGTATTGCCAAAATCATCGTTGTACCAGATATGAAGAAAGTCCAGAAAAAAATTATGGCGAGGAAGCGATCAAATTTATTTGTATTTCTTCTTATTACTTCGGAGTTCGCATTGAGAGAGGATAGCCGACCTCTCTCCAAGACTTTGTGAAATTTTCGAGGTGTGGCTAAAGCCTGTGCAGCATTGAAAATATCCCAGCCGCTGACCAATTCAAGCCCTAATTGATCTTTTGTATCTGGGTTTTTCCTTAATCTCTTAACAGTTACCTGCCCGAAAACAACGAATAGCAGCCATCCGATTAAAAGGCCAAGAAAAGAAAACAGAACAACGAAATTTAGCGTATTCATGGCGTATTCACTGCACCCATGATTTGGTCATAATAGAGTTCTCCATTGGCCTCAAAGTGTCGATCTGCTGCTAGGGAAACAGCAGCTGTCCCCGCAATTATCAGACCTCCCGCGATAACCGCAGCCCACCCGACTGGTGTCATGAACATGAATAGCGCGACTCCCGCTTTTGCTGCAATTACACCTGCACCTGCACTTGCTGCAAAGCGGCTAGACTCTACAAACAGGTCCTTTTCCCACTTTCCCCCAGCTTGATACGAATTGTGCACTTTACCTGCACGGGACCCGAAATCTATCACCGCCAAGCCATTGCCCAGCACTTTCGTGTATTGGCTCAACTTTACCAGCCTGTGCGCCTCAATTTCACTGCTGAGTTGCAATTTCACTACATTCCGGCTGCTGCGAGCAATATTAGTACCGCGCTCGGCACTGGTCAGCGGTGTGCCACGCCGTGAGCGAATATGGCTGGTTACCACGTGCAATTCTGCGCGAAACTGTGCCTGCATACGATTAAAGGCCGTATGCGCCTTTTGCTTTAACTGGGCCTGATTCCCTGCCTTGCTCAGTTTGGCATCCCGATAGGTGAGTAGCGCTACCTGGTACTCCTTTACCGATTTGGCGAAAGCACTGATTCGCTCGCCGTAGACACTAGTCGAAGCGCCAGTCAGGGCAATGTTGTAATCCTTGAGTTGCTCCATCATGACCGCAATCGCCAGTGTATTATCTTCACCAAAGGTAAGCGACAGCTCGGTCACGGGCTGGGATATGTACTTTGGTGCCAGTAGCGTTTGGATTCGCTTGCCCTGAGCGTCGCTGTGGCCATTTAACAAGTATGGGGTGTTGGCTTTGGCAAATTTGGGAGTGGGGCAGTGCAGTTCGGTGAGCTGCTGGATGTTAACGTTACATGCCTGTTGAAGGGCGGGTGAGCTGAGACTTTTGTTACAGAGGAATACGGTACTCACTTTCAGATCCTTTGAAAATGTGCGAAACAGGAAGGCTGAAAATTCTACCGTCAATATAATCGTTGTTGAAGCGAAATTCGGAGTTTGAGCGTACCAGTCAGCGGTATCTGTGAGGGGTGGGCCGCTCGCATTCGAGCGGCCTTCGGGCTCTGCTTTACATTTTCCAGTTAAACCGCAGACCCGCGGTACGGGGTTGTCCCCATACACCGTAACCCCAATCGGCCCCGAGTGTATTCTGGTAAGTAAAATACTCTTCGTTGGTGAGATTGCGGGCGAAGGCTTCCACGCTATATGCATCGGAAGGGGAGTGCCAACTGACCTTGGCGTTCGCGAGACCGTAGGCGGACTGCATTGAATAGGGGTCGTTTTCTACCTGCAGGTAGTGATCATCCTGCCATGCATAATCGCCCTGGAATACGAGCTCACCATTGCTACCCAGACTCTGGTAATAGCGTGCTACCAGGTTGTAAGTAAACCCTGGCGCTGAGGGCAGTTCATTGCCATCGAGGGTGTAAGTGTCAGCGGCAACAACGAAGGACTGCTCGGAATCAAACTCGGTACTGAGCCAACCCGCGCCGGCGATCACTTCAAAATTGTCGGTAATCGGAGCGGTCAGCTCCAGCTCCGCACCGGTACCGGTTACATCCCCTGCATTGGTAATGACACTGCCCTCGGCGACGCTGATAAATACCTGCGCCTGAAAATCCTGTACTGAATAGTGGAAGGCGGCGGCGTTCAATCGGTAGACATCGGCAATGGTGGTTTTCAGGCCCAGTTCGAAATTATCGATGGTCTCTGCGCCGACGGGATCGGTGGCGAGATCGTTGCGGTTGTAGCTGCCAGAAAAGCCACCGCTTTTAAAGCCGGTAGAATAGCTGGCGTAGGCCAGTGTCTTCTCGGACGGACGCCAGTCGAGGCCGATGCGGCCGGTGGTTGCCTGGTCGCTCAGTTTCTTTTGTGTATCCACGGCATCGGCGTAAAAGCTGGGGCCGGCATCCTGTGAAAAATCGCGCTGTTCTTCGGTATAGCGCACGCCGCTCACCAGTGTGAAGGTGCTGCTGAGATCGTATTCAACCTGTCCGAACAGAGCCCAGGAGGTGCTGTCGAGGGTGACAATTTCCTGGTGCCACAAACCGTCCGCTGTTGTCGGTGCCTGGGTATTCAGACCTCGGTCATCCTTGTAGTAGTAAGCTCCCGTTACCCAGTTGCTGTTCTGGGTTACGCCATTCAGCCGGATTTCTTGTGTATATTGCTCCGCATCTACGGCGTACTGTTCGTCAAACCAAACTGCGGGGAGTCCGTCACCATCATCCTGCAGCAGCTTGTCCAACTCTTCGTAGGCGGTGATCGAGGTGAGGGTAAACCCTTCAAAGTCGTGGATGAGTGTGGCGGATGTACCGAAGGTGTTGATTCTGGTTGCCAGTCCATCGGCTGCACCACTGGCGACATATTCGGGTCCGAAGTTCCCGTCTACCGCCTGTTCTCCCGAGATTCCTCCCAGCCCCGGGTTCGCGCTGAAGCACTTTCCGTTTTGAATGCGCACGATCGAGCAGGTTGCAGCGCCAGCGTCCGGCGAATCCAGATATCCCAGATGGGCAAACCCAACAGATTGCTGATCAGCACTGCTGCCGTGAAGGTTTAACAGCAGGCTACTGTGATCCGCGAGGTCGATCTCAAGCTGTGTACGGTAACCGTAGCTGTCGGTGTCGTTGAGTTTCTCTCCGGTCACCACATTGGTTTGCCAGCCGTCATTGTGTGTGCTTTTGACGGCGACCCGTCCGCGGATATTTCGGTGCAGCGGGCCACTCACAGTACCTTCGAGGATACGTTCGGAATAGCTGCCATAGCTGGCGCTCGCGGTCGCCTCCAGCGTTTCAGTGGGCTTGCGGGAAACGTAGTGTACGAGACCACCGGTAGTATTGCGGCCGTAGAGTGTGCCCTGTGGGCCGCGCAGCACCTCAACCCGCTCCAGGTCGAACAATTGAATGGCCGAGCCTGCCGGGTTGCCGCGATATACGTCGTCGACATAGATGGAGACGGGGGATTCCCAAGAGTCGGAGAAATTCACCAGGCTGATGCCGCGCAGGCTGACGGAGGGGCTGGAGGCTTCGCCGAAAATGGCAAAGAAATTCATATTCGGTACTTGCTGGGTAATATCCAGCCCTTCTTCAAAGCCCATTTTGTCGATGGCATCGCCGGAAAATGCACTGACCGCGACGGAGACGTCCTGCAGGGACTGCTCGCGCTTTTGTGCGGTAACGGTGACTTCTTCAAGGACAGATTGCTGGGCGAAGGCAGTGGTGGCGGTAAGCGTACCGGCGAGTGCAATGGCGGTAGCCAGTAGTCTGCGGCCGGGTAGAAATAGCTTGAATGTTTGTGTGTCAGAATGGTGAGGCTTGCTGCGGTTTGGTGCAGGCATTTTTTTCTCCTTGTAATCGCGCGCGTTCCGTAAGAATCCGAGCTGGATTGCGCGATTGAATAGCGGGCGTCATTGCCCAGAGTGCACGGTGATATTGCATCGCCGCGATGGTGCTGGAAGTTTTCTTAAATGAAATCCAGAAAAAAAGAGCGCCAGACTGGCTAAGCTCTGGAAATACCCTACCAAAAATTACGGTTTTATCGCAATTTTGTTTCGGGTTTGAGGGGGCGGGCTTGGAGGGAGAGGTATTGAATCCGTATTGCGAAGGTGAAATTTATTCCCTTCGCAATACGTGGAAAATCAGGTGCTTGCGTTACTTGGTTAAACGCAGCATCAGCTTCATCATTTTATTCGCCAGATTGCCGTAAGGTGGCATCAGCAATTTCAGTGGATCCAGCGGGCCCTGATAGAACACCGGGCGCAGTTTGGAGAAGGTCAGGAAACCTTCGTAGCCGTGGTAGTGGCCCATGCCACTTTCGCCCACACCACCGAAAGGAATATCGTGCTGGCCAACGTGCAGTACGGCGTTATTCACGCTGACTCCTCCGGACATCACGTGATCAATGTAATAGTCCCGCAGTTCCTTGTCTTTGGTGAATGGGTAGATCGCCAGCGGACGGTCGCCGCTATTGATGTAGCTGGCCACTTCTTCGCGGTTTTTGTAAGTCTTGATCGGCAGTAACGGGCCGAAAATTTCCCGCTGCATTACGTCCATGTCTTCACTGACATTGACCAGAAGGTGCGCGGGGAATTTTTTCAGGGTGTCGTTGCGGTCACCCTGTCCGTCGGTCAGGTCGATTGCGGTCGCGCCTTTCGCCAGCGCATCGTCAAGGGTGCTCCAGATACGCTGGAAGGATCGATCGTCGATTACCGAGGTGTAGTCCGGGTGCTGAATATCCGGATAGCGCTTTTTGAAAACGCGTTTCGCTTTTTCCACAAACGCATCGACCTTGTCTTCCGGCAGTAACAGGTAGTCTACCGTCGTACAGATCTGTCCGGCATTGAACAGCTTCCAGAACAGAACCCGCTCTACGGCGGTATCGGTGTCGTAGTCGGGACCGACGATCGCCGGGGATTTGCCGCCAAGCTCCAGGGTAACCGGGGTCAGATTTGCTGCCGCTGCGGCCATAACCTTGCGCCCGGTTGTTCCGGAACCGGTAAAGATCAGGTGGTCGAATTTGAGGGTGGAGAACTCTATGCCGACGCCGCCGGTCTCCTCGAGAAATACCAGTTTATCCTGGGGGAAATAGTCGCTGCTGATACGTTGCAGCAATGCAGTGAGGTTGCGGGAGTTTTCCGACATTTTCACCATGGCGCGGTTGCCGGCGGCAAAGATATTGATCAGCGGTCCGAAGGACAGGTTGATCGGAAAATTCCACGGCACGATCACGCCCACTACACCCAGTGGCTGTGGAATGACCTTGGTCGATGAGGTCGGAAACGCGGTGATGTCGATATGGCGTCGCTGGGGCTTCATCCACTTCTTCAGGCGCTTGATGGTGTCCTTGATACCATCCAGCGCGGGAAAGATTTCTGCGAACAGGGTCTCATGATGAGAGCGGTTACCGTAGTCGCTGCTTACCGCCTGCACCAGTTCGTCCTGATGATCGCGGATCATCCGGGCCAGGGATTTCAGGTCTTCAACCCGCTGCTGGTAGTTGGGGGCGGGGTTGGCCAGGTAGGCCTGGCGCTGGTTGGCCAGCAGGTTTTCCAGGGTTGCGGTATGGGCGCCTTCGCTGGTCAGGGACTGGGTATTCATCATCGCTTACCTAACTGTGTTTCCGGTGATACCTGGGGCGGTGTTCCGGGATAGATGCTGGTCAGTTTTGCACAGGATACGGGTTTTCCCCGGAAGAGAGTTGACCGAAGGCGTCGGCAAATTGACAGATCGCGCAACCTTGAGTCCCGCTGACTGTTTAGTCGGACCTTTGGCGCAGCCAGGCTCTGGGGCTGGCGCCCATGATGCGCTTGAAGGCACGGGTCAGCGCACTGAGCTGGCTGTAGCCCACCAGTTCCGCGATCTCGGTCAGTGAGCGGCTGCCTTCCAGTAAGTAGGTACACACCTGCTCCACGCGGGTGCGGTCCAGTAGTTGCTGAAAACTGGTGCCCTGCTGGTTGAGACGCAGCTGCAGCGTGCGCGGTGCCATGTTCGCGCTATCGGCGACCTTTTCCAGAGTCACTGGCCCTCGTGGCAACAGATTGGTAATGGTCCAGAGTAACTGTTCCTGGAAGTCATCCAGCTGCTTTTTCTTTAGAAAATCATTGATCAGGCCGAGCATTTCCGGGTTTGCACCGGCGACGGGGCGCTGCAGCAGTTCCCTGGCAAACGCGATCCCGTTGTGGTCCTGCCCGAATTGCACCGGGCACTGGAACAGTTCACGGTAGGGTGCGAGTCCTGTGCTCCCTGTGGGTGCCGTACCGCACAGCTGGACCGAGCGCAGGGCGACGGGCTCGGCGAGAAGAAAGCGGATCAGATTAAATCCGCTGGCCACCAGATTGTCACTGTGCTGGCGGGAAGCAGCGGAAGGACCGGCGAACTCGTAGCGTGAACACAGGTAGGCGGTATCCGCCGACTCCTCCAGCCAAACCTTCAGCCCCTGGGCCGTCTGTCCAATGGAGGAGGTGATCGTCTCCATAGCATCGCGCAGGGTCGGGCACTGTTGCAGCAGCAGGCCGATGGTACCGAGGGCGGCAATACTCTGCTGTTGGGCCAGCTTGAGGCCGAAGTGCGGGCAGCCGCTCAATTGAGCCCCCAGTTCCAGCAGTTCAACCTTGCTCTCCATCGGGATCATCAGGTCCGGACGATCCAGATAATCCGCAGGCAGCGCAAGGCGTTGCAGCAGTGCCCCGGCATCGACGCCGAAACTGCCAAGCAGAGATTTATAACCGGTGAGCGCGCTGGCGCGGACCATTGGGAGCAAGGGGTATCCTCTCCAGAATCAATCTTCCGGATATGATACCCAACCTGCCCCCGTGCACGCGATAGTGCGTCCGCGGCGAACTCAGTCGCGTTTCTGTTGTTGCTCTTGTTCTGCGACCATCTCCGCGAACGCCAGCAGTATCGGCGATAGCTGTGACTCCCGCATCTCTTGTCCGATCAGATCCAGTTGCTGCTGCAGCTGGCTACGGTCACCGTTGATATGCCGCTGCTCTCCGCCGTTGGAAGAAGACTGCAAGGGCGATGGCAGCGGTTCAACTTCCGGTGTCCAGCGCGGGACATCTGCGGGCAGATCAGGACTCGCTGCGGGACGTTCAAAATTGCCAAACAGGGAGTTGTCACGGAAACCGGCAAAATCCTTGTCCATCTGCAGCGGACTGGATTTGTGTGAGTCCTTCGGCGCGCTGGTATCGATGCTGAGGTCATTACCAAACACCCGCGACCAGTCGTTGGGGTATTTCCCTCCATCCACCGGGCCGAAAGCCGGGTCGTAATAGTCCCCGTTGCGGCCACCCTGTAAATTGCTGGCGACATCCTCTGTTTCTTTGGAGATCAGTCGCCCGTGCATCTGTGGCATCTGGCGCTCCCACGCCCGCAGTGGCTCCATGTACTGCGGATACAATTGCGACAGGGTGATGTTGTCCACATTGATTTCGTTTTCAATGTGCGTGTTGTCGCTGTCTGTATTGTCGTCCGGATTCTGATCCGGGCCATTGCCGCCATCATCGGTGATACTCGCGGTGTTCTGAGTTTCCTGAACGGTGGGGTCCAGCGGGAAATTCACGATGACCGAAAAAGTGACGCTGCCTTGCTCTCCGGGGGCGAGTGTGCCGACGTCGAATGTGTAGCTATCGCCGTTGCGCACCCAGCCTGGCGTGGAATTAGCCGCGTCAAAGGTCGTATTTGGCGGCAACGTTTCGGTAATGACGACGCCGGTGGAGGTGGTGTTACCGCGGTTGCCGAAGTCGATCGTGTAAACAATGGATTCCGTTGGCCGAGGCTCCACATCGCCGTCGTCTTTATCGATGTACAGGTCGACAAATTCGATGGCAAAGGTCTCGCTGTCGGTATTGTTTTCCGGTGTGGGGTCGGGGCCGTTGCGGCCGTCGTCTTCTACCGCCACGGTGTTGGTCTGCAAGGAAACGTCCACGGGGATCTGGTCGGTGACGACCGCCGTCAACGTCAGCGTGATCGTGTCGCCGGCGGCCAGAGGGCCGATATTCCAGGTTACCGTGCCCGCGGCGAGGTCAACGATGCCGCCATCGCTCGCAGTAATATCGGTAAGCAGGCTGGTGTCCGGCAGGGTGTCGGTGACGACAACGCCGGTACCGTCCTGATTGCCCTGGTTGCTGACCGAGATTGTCCAGCGAATGGTGTCTCCCGGGTGTGCGGGATCGCTGAAGTTCTCCGTTTTGTCAATTGTGTAGTCCGGTCGGGCCGCGACAATGACCGCGGGGTTGTCCCGATCTTCAGTGGAGTTGTTGCCTGGCTCCTGATCTGGTCCGTTACTGCCATCGTCCACGATCGTGGCAATGTTGGTAAAACTGGCAAGGCCAGATGGTACCGGATCGGGAACGATCACCGCGAACTGCACGGTGCCAGTTTCTCCAGGCTCGAGGTCGCCAAGGTCAAAAAACAGTTCATCGCCGATTCGGGTCCAGCCCGGTGTGGAATTGGTCGGGTCGAATGTGGTGGCACCGGGAATCGTTTCGGTGATGGATACGCCGGTTGCGGTTTCGGTGCCGAGGTTCGCGTAGCGCAGGGTATAGGTAACGACATCACCGGGGAACACGATACCGTCGTCATCATTTACCTCTTTGTTAATCGCTACATCGATGTAAGTGATCTCGAACTCAGTGCTATCGGTATTGTTGTCGGGGGTCGGGTCAGGCCCGTTGGTGCCATCGTCGGTCACCGCTACCGTGTTGGTCTGGATGCTAAGCGGGAGTTGGGCGGTAAGATCATTCACCACTTCAGCGGACAGTTCTAGCGTCAACGTTTCCCCGGCGGCGAGGTCGCCAATATCCCAGGTGACAGTCCCGGCATTCAGGTCGATCACGCCGCCGTTGCTGGCGGTGAAGTTGGTAAACAGGCTGGTATCCGGCAGGGTGTCGGTGACCACGACACCGGTGCCATCCTGATTGCCCTGGTTGCTGATCTCGATGGTCCAGCTGACCGGGTCACCGGGCTGTACCGGGCTGGTGAAGTCATTGGTTTTGACGGCCACGTAGTCTGGCGTTGCCCCGATCGGGGTTACTTCGTTGTCCGTATTGTTATCCGTATTCTGATCGGGACCGTTTTCGCCATCGTCATTGATGCTGGCGGTATTGCTGGTTTCTACCACACCGGTTGGCATCGGATCGTTAAAGATCACGGCAAAGTCGACACTGCCGGTTTCGCCGGCGGCCAGAGTGCCGAGGTCGAGGGTCAGGGTGTTGCCGTTCTGTACCCAGCGCGGATCCGAGTTGGCCGCATCGAAGGTGGTGTACTCTGGCAGGGTTTCGGTAATGACGACACCGGTTGCTTCCTGGGTGCCGTTGTTGGCGTAATTCAGGGTATAGACCAGGGTATCGCCCGGTGCGGCGGTAATGCCACCATCGTCTTTGTCGATGGCGAGATCCACATAGGTAATATCAAATTCGGCTTCATCGGTATTGTTATCCGGGGTGGGGTCGGGTCCGTTGCTGCCATCGTCATCCACCACCACGGTATTGGTTTGGGTGGGGATGGTCGTGGGTACCGACTCGGCGACTTCTGCGCTGAGAGTCAGGGTAATGGCCTCGCCAGCGCCGAGGTCGCCGATATCCCAGGTGACGGTGCCGGCACCCAGGTCGATCACCCCGCCGGTGCTAGCGGTAAAGTTGGTAAACAGGCTGACATCCGGCAGTGTGTCGGTGACCACCACACCGGTTCCGTCCTGATTCCCCTGGTTGCTGATTTCGATGGTCCAGCTGACGCTGTCGCCGGGCTGAATGGGACCGACGAAGTCGTTGGTCTTGTCCGCGACGTAGTCCGGTGCTGCGTCGATGGGGGTAATGTCCGTATCGGTATTGTCATCGGGTGTCGGATCGAAGCCGTTGCTTTCATCGCCATCGATGGAAACGGTATTACTGGTCTGTTCAACACCGGAGGGCACTGGGTCAATGACGGTCACGATCAGCTCCACGGAGCCATCCTCGCCCGCCGCAAGTTCCCCCAGGTCATAGGTCAGGGTATCGCCGTTTAGCACCCAGCCCGGGTTGTCGGCGGGATCGAAATCAACATAGTCCGGAAGACTTTCGGTGATGACCACGCCGGTGGCTGGGAGATTGCCGCGGTTGCCGTAGTTGATGGTGTAGGTGATGGTGTCACCGGGTACGGCGGGGTTATCGGCGTCGATACCGCCATCGTCTTTGCGGACGAATAGATCCACCGCTTCGATCACTGCGGAGACGTCGTCGCTGACGTTGTACTCGCGCTCGATGTCGCCGTCGTCACCACCTTCCGGCGTGTCCAGAGAGGTGTAGTCGGCAACGGTGGTATTAGTGGTGGTCTGGCCGATGGCGGCGGGGTCGGTCGTTACCAGAGTGTCGATGGTAATGGTTACGGTGGTGGTGCTGTCGATCTCGCTGATGCTGATCGACAGCAGGTTGGCTGCGGAATTATCCACAATGTCCGGCGACCCGCCTCCGGAGACATCAATGGTGACATTCTCTACCGTTGCAATATACGGTGGCAGGGTATCGCGAATGACTACGTCGTAGGCGTCTGCACTGCTGTCGGGATCCAGCTGGACGGTAATCTGATACTGGGCCGGACCACCCAGGGTGAGTGGCGTACTGGTCAGTAACTGCTTGTCGATCATCAACAGTGGCTCGACGACGTCCACCGACGCCTCTGCCTCCGCACTGCCATCCAGAGTACCGTCACTATCGGTATCGAATTGCAGTTCTACATCATTGCTGAGGGTGGTGCCCGCCACGTTGGCGGGGATGTCGGTGACACGCAGACGATAGGTAAAGGTAACGGTTTCTACGGTACTGTTGTCGGTATCCGTATTTTCCAGCGTGCCAAATTCCATAATCAGTTGATTGTTTGCGGCGTCGTTCATCATCGTGATCTGATCCGGATCAACCTGCAGGGCATCTGGATCACTGGAAATCACACTGACCAGATCCACAAACTCGAAACCCGGGCCATACACATCCACTATGCGGCCGGTAAGTGAAGCCTCGGGAATGGCAACGGTTACCGAGAAGGTCACCACTTCACCGATGGTGGCCTCACTATCACTGTTAAGGTCATCGTTCTGCGAGGTGGAAACCAGTACCTTTTCCACGGTGGGAGAATTTACCGTGATAATGGCGTCATCACTGACCGCGTAATTGTTGAGCCCATCGCCCTCGCCATCACTTCCGTCGCGCTCGCCATCGGCATCGCCGTCCATGCTGCTCCAGCGTAGATCGGTATCATTGACAATTTCACTGCCCGCAATGGTGTTGGCGAGTGTGCCGGTAATGGTCAGGGTCACGGTGGTACCGGGGAATATATCCAGCTCCGCCTGGGGATCAATTACCAACTGATTGGTTGCCTCGTCATAAGTAAAAGAGCTGGTGACATCGCCGCTTTCCCCCGCCAGTTCAATCGTTGCGCTGAAGTCGATGATTTCGAAATTGTCGGGCAGCTGGTCAGTGAAGATAATGTCATACGCTGTGGTACTGCTGCCATCACCTGGATTCTCGGCGACGATGGTGTAGGTCACCTGATCGCCGTTATCACCGGTGCCAGGAACCACGGATTTGTCGATCAGTAGCTGTGGTTCTATGACTTCGATGTCGGCAGTCTGGGATACCGCCTGATCGTCCGGATCAATCTCGCCGTTGTCATTGGAGTCCCAGACAAAAGTCGCCGTATTGGTCAGTACTTCCCCTGCCTGATTGCTTTCCACATTGAGTACTTTCACCGTATACAGGAGCGCGATGGTGTTGGCCCCCGCGTCGTTACTGGCATTGCTGTTGGTCAGGGTGCCCAGTGAAAAAACGATTTCTCCGGTTGTCCCTTCGGGCGGAGGGTTCAGGGTGGCGGGATCCGTCAGGTCTCCCGGAAGATCAGAGGTAATATTGCTGCCGACGATCACTTCATCGAGACTGACAAAGGCCAGCCCCGGAGGCAACAGGTCGGTAATGGTGGCCAGTGGTACCTCGCCTTCCGGAATAATAAAGTAGGAAGCGTAACTGGCGGTTTCTCCGATAACGACTTCGGTCAGCCCGTTGAACTCCCCCTCTATTGATGTGGCAGTGACCTGCTTACCTTCGGCGAGAATGGCGGTTGTGGTAAAGGAAACCCCACCGATAGCGCGGTAGTCGTTCAGCTCACCGAGACCATCTTCACCGGTACGCTCATTTGGATTGTCTCCGTCGATACTGGTCCACTCGGCAAAGGCGCGATTGGTAATGGTGGTGCCGGGGACGATAAATTCGTCCACCGTGGCGGAAAACTGCAGAGTCAGGGTCTCGCCCATGAGCAGGTCAAAGCTCTCGCCCGCAGCCATGGAAATGGTGTTGCCGTTCACCACGAAACGGTCCGACACATCGACGCCATCCAGCGTGGCGCTCACCAGGGTGACGCCTCCGAGTTCCGGAGGCAGAGTGTCGCTGAAGGTCGCATCAAAGGCATCGGTCTCCGAGGCGCTGGCATGGGAGATGACCACGGTGTAATCGATCTGGTCATTTGCATCGATGCGCGAAGATGAGGAGGAGAAGGTCTTGTCCACCTGCAGTTGCGGTTCAATCACCGTGATGTTTTCCGCCGACGCGGTGTCCTGCACGGTGGGGTTGTTGTCCCCATCTACTGTACTGTCCCAGGAAAAATCTGCCTGGTTGTTCAGTGTTACCCCGCTCTGGTTTTCAATTATATTCTCGACCAGAACCGCATAGGTGATGGTGATGGTTTCCGTGCTGGTATTGTCGCGATTGACATTGGTCAGATCACCCAGATCGAAGGTCACCTGCTGGCCATTTTCGCTCACGACCAGATCGCTCTGGCTCCAGGAGACGCCGGCCCCATTCTGGATATCCGGGGATGCGGAGACCGATACGATGTTCAGAAATTCCAACCCCAGATCCAGAGTGTCGATAATCGATGCACTGGGGGTTTCACCCTCTGCGATAACGAGGGTGAGGGTATAGGTCGCGGTTTCGCCGATAACCGCTTCATCGTCAAGATTGGTCGCTGAATTGATGCTGGTACCGTCGAGGGTTTTGCTTACCGTGTTTGCTCGAATGGTGACAACGGCGTCGTCCTGCCAGTTGGGGCTCGAGTTGCCCTCGGTGTAATCGTTGCCGTCATCCACGCCGCCGTAAGCTTCAAGCGCGGCGGTATTGGTAATCTCCTGATTTGGCTGGACGGTATCGATGGCTTCCAGGTCGTAGGTGATGACGAGAATGTTGCTGCCATCATTGGTATTGCCCGCATCGGGTTCGCGCCCCTGGTTCAGTGCGCCCTCGGTCGATGACGGATCATCAATCACAATGCCACTGCCGAATAGGTCTCCATTAAAGGTAAGCGCGGTACCGCTACCGGTATATACCTGCAGATTCAGATTGGTGATATCGCCGCCGGGGTAATCAAACCCCGGGGGTAAAATATCGCTGATGGCAATATTGAATGCATCGGAACCACCGGTGTTTTCCACGGTAATGGCAAAGCGCACCAGGTCACCGGCATCGACTTCGCTCAGATTGGAATCGATGGGGGCAAGACCGAGATTGTCACTGGTGATCAATCCGCCGCTCCACGGCGGCGCGGTAACGGTGCCCGGCTCATCGAAGTTCACGGGCGCATTGGGATCCGGGTCGAAAACCCCGCTCTCATTGTCGGTGGAGACTACGCCCTTGGTGACAATCAGTTCTGGTGACAGGATTTCCACCTGCACCGCATCGGGATCCAGCACCGTGGTACCCTGGGTATTGGTAATGGCTACCGACGAGACATTGGTGAGTGAGAGTCCATCGGTAAACGGCTGATCTTGTACCTCGACGGTGAACAGAAGCTGGACCTTGCCGCCATTGGAACTATTTTGCGTTTCCGGTTCGAACAACCAGTTGATGGCGTTATTGTCTGTGTCGACACTGGTCGTGGTGTTGCTCCCGTTTAACGAGCCCGGGGGCCAGTTTCCGAATTCCGTGGCCGGTCCGAAACCCCACTGGTTTACATCGGGAATGATCGCCCCGTTGCCGGTATCGAAGTAAACAGGTTCTTCGGCGAGAAATACCGGTAGCGGCAGGTAGTCGGTAACACTGAGTGCTTCAAAGTCGATGGTGCCGAGGTCAAGCTCCAGAGCAAAGGTCACCGTGTCCCCTACACTGATTTCATCGAGGTCGTCGGGGTTGGTACTCCCGTTTACCGCGAATACCGACTTACTGGAATCCACCTGGGAGATAACAATTTCTTCGCTGCTGCCGTTTTCGATGATCTCGCCATTGGCAGATGCCGCGGTGGCGGTCAGTGTCGCCTGATTGCCGATCACATCCAGCGCATCCACGGAGCCACCGGGCCCCACATACTGCTCTCTGATCGCCGCCTGGTAGGTAATGACAACCGTGGTTGTCCCCTGGCTGACACCATCCGCAAACAGGTCGCCGTCCAGGCTGCCGTTGGTCAAGCTCTGGTCAATCAGCTCCTGTGAGATATCCACATCCACGGTGGTGGAACCATCCCCGTTTACCACAACCGAGGTGTTGCCGGCGGCAATGGGTGAGGGGCCGAAGCTGGTACCGTTCAGAAACAGGCTCATGGAAATGGATGAGGGGTCCACTTCAATACCATCACCGACCAGGTCACTGACCGACAGATTGTCCAGTGACATATAGTCGGAGACCTGCATGGTGAGGGTGTATTCGATGGTGTCCCCCGGGGTGTAACCCGGGCCTCCGACGTCATTGACCAGCGTGACCGCTTTCTGCAGTGAAGCGGCGGTGGCAACAATCTGTGCGTCGTCAGTACCGCTGATATCCAGGTCGTCATAAGTGCCGGTCGCGGTCGCGGTGTTCAACACTGCGTCGTTGGCGGCATCGTTCACCACAATCGGGTTACCGTTGGCATCGACCTCGGGCACATAACCGGAATAGGTCACGACAATGTCGTTGTCCGCCAGGGTGCCCTCCACCGGTGTCAAAAACGTAATGATGAGTTCTGAACCGATTTGCGCGCCTTCTGGCGGTTCGGAAATGGTGTAATCGGTACCCTCAACCAGGCTGGCACCCACAGCGCCGCCCAGGGAAACCGTTCCCGGTAGATAGTAAAAATTTTCCGGTATCTGTTCGGTAACCACGAGATCACTGATCGAGGACATATTGGCGATGTCCACATTCACCTGCCAGGTTACCGGTTCACTGGGGCCGGTAACGGTCTCGCCATCGTCGCCGATAGAGTCGTTGTCTCCATCGCCGTCCAGCGCAAATTTATCCACCAGCAGTACCGTGGGGGTTATTTCGGTTTCGATTGGCGGAGCGACGATGGCGGGGTCTGTGTCGGGGTTGTTGAGCGGATCGTTGCCGTAGGCGAATCCCGGGCGCACGTAGATCGGGATGGGTAAACCTACCATGGCGCCGGCGGCTTCATCGATCAGCAGGGAGACGTCGAGTTCGTAGGCGGGCTGGTCCGGGGTGAAGGAACCAAATGGTAGCGCCAGTGCATACCAGGTTGCGCCTTCCTCTCCCGGAGGCAGCGAGATATCACCGGTCTCATTAAAGTCGTACGGGTGGTACTCAACCGGGTTGCCGTTGCTGTCCACCCATTGCCCACTTTCGTAGGTGTAGGTTTCCACCTTCGCCCCCAGCAGTCCGCTGACGTTCTCGACTTCCAGGCCGGGCCCGACAACGATATCCATAAACGGACCATAACCGGTGGTATTCCCGGCGTTGTCGAAGGTAAACGTCATATCCGTGGACTCATTGATAAAGTCCTCACTGGGCCCGTCTACGACAGCGGTGGGGGTGGCAACCATCAGTCCCTCCCAGCTGCCCTGCAGCAGCTTGGAAAACACAATATCGGTTTCCACGTCTCCCTGATGCTGCTCCAGCTCCCAGTCGCCGCCACGCAGAGCATTGCCAGTGGCATCGTCCGAGGCGGCCACATCGGCACCGGTGAGATCCGCGATCTCCGCGATAAATTTTTCGCCGGTCAGGCTGTAGCCGGTATTGCATCCATACAGCAGGATATCGGCACCGCTACTTAAATTGCTGGACCAGCTCCGCAGTTGTGCGCGATGGCTGCTGTCGAGGTCGGACAGTGATGCGAGCGACAGGGTCTCTGCACCGATATCTATGCCGCCGGCGCCCCCGTGGGAAATCAGGTGAACGGCGTCAAATGTCTGGCCGCTTTGCTGGATCAGATCGGAGACCGTGTTGAGAGTGTCACTGGCATCCAGGGTCAGGAGTGTCACACTACGCGCGCCGATCGTCAGTTGCGTTGTCTCCTTGTCCCCAGTCAGGGCCGTTACCTCAGAGGCGCGCTGCACCAGGTCGTCGATCAAGGCCTGAGCATCGTCGAGCTGCAGGTCGATCACCACCAGCTCGGTTTTTGCTGCCCCTGCGTCGTGCAGCATGGCGGCAAACTTATGCTCGCCATTTTCCTGTTGATCCTGTTGGGCCTGCATGCCCGCCCCGCTGTCGCTGTCGTTCAGGGAGCCGGTATCGTCCGCGTTGGGTGTCTGACTCACATCGGCAGCCACCGAAGCATCCAGCAATACCCGCTTCTCCAGTGCACGGTGCAGACTGCCGAGCCTGCGCCCATGCTGGTGGATGGCATTGGCCAGGGACGATCTGGAAAACGCATTGAGTTCCATGGAGTACCTCTTTCCTTGCGGTAGCTGTCGGCAATCTTCCGGATTGCATCAAATTCGGGATTCGTAGTTACGGCTATTTATTCGCGGTTACACGCCACTTTCGCGGATCAGTACACCTGCCACGCGCTGGATCAGCAATTGCAGGAGACTTACCGGCTCACCGAACAACACCAGGTGACCGGTGCGCTGGGCGCTGACCGGGAGCGCTGCCTGCGCGCCGGCAGGGTTATCCGGTGACGGGGAAAATTCGAACTGAATCAGGTGTAGAGCCTCCGCAGTGTGGCGCGGCTGTCCGCCAGTGTTTGCAGCGGGCCGCCATTGGCGGAGGCGAGTGCCGGATCCTGAATACGTCGCGAGGCGATCGGTTCTACCGCGCTGAGGGAAACCGGCACCGGTCGCCATTGACCGGCGAGAAACAGTCGTCCCCGGCGAGCGGTGGGTTGCTCGGTACTCAGGCGCATGAGCTGTCGGGTTTGCGCGTAGGCGCGGCCCGCAAGGCTGCGGCGGTCGGCGATGCTGAGAAAGGGCTGGTTGATATCCAGAAACTGATCCGCATTCAGCCCGGGCATCACCCAGTCCACGGTGCCGGAGACTTTGGCGGTCACCTGCAATTGTTGCTGCTCTGTTTCCAGGGCGTGCAACAGCTGCCGCTTGCTGAGCAGATCCTGCAGATAAACACCGTCCAGGGCGTCCAGGGTTTCCGCAAACCCATCGCTGTGCTGGCGCCGCTGCAGCAGATTCAGCTCGGCGCGGGTGCGGGCAATTCGGTAGGCCAGTTCGTCGTTGTGAAATTCCGCGATGATCTGCCCGGCAATGACGTTGTCTCCGCGCGTGGCAAAACTGCGCAGGGTAGCGCCGGCGGGGGCCATGGCTTTCTGCTCCGCGGCAAAATAGGTGGCGGCAGGAATCTGTACCGGCCACGGCAGGGGGATCAGCAACAGAGCGAGGAGCGTGGTTGCGGCGATCATCGCGCCGGGGCGGAACACTTTCCGCCAGTGGGTCAGGGGGCGCGCCTGAGCGGTCTCCCCCGGTGCAGTCTGCATCGCAATCTCTCCCGATGGTGGGGCCGCTGGATGATCCGTACCCCTGGTACGCAGCTCGTTTACGAAAGCGAAAAAACGGGAACATTCCCGGTACGTGGGGACACACAGCAGCAGGCCGATACACAGCAGAAATACCACGATACCGGCGGCCTTAAACAGTAGCTGGTATGCGGCATAGCTGATGACGGCGAACACCATCAGCCGGTAGCACAGACTGGCGAACCCGAAAATCACCAGTAGCCGCTGTCGACGACCCGCCGGCGCCGGGTAGTCGCGCACCAGTCGCGACCAGAGCCAGTGACGCAGGCTGGCGTTGGCGGTTTGCTGAAGATTTTTCTCGCCGGTGAAATCGCTCAGCAGGTAGTAACCATCGAACTTCATCAGCGGATTGGCGTTGATCATCAGTGTGGTCAACAGCGACGTGGTGAACAGGTAAAACATCAGTGCGCGCAGGGGCCCGTCATCCAGCAGACACCAGGCGACAGCGGCGGCAACACCGAGAGTGCCTTCAAACACGACCCCGGCGGCGGAGATATGCAGGCGCGCGCCCCGTGGCAGGCGCCAGGCATCGGTGATTTCGCTGAACATGATGGGCATCAATGCAATCAGACCGACGCCGATGCTGTTGGTCCGTATACCGTACACCCGCGCCACACTGGCGTGACCCAGTTCGTGCACCAGGCTGAGCAGCAGGTAACACAGAAAAAAGATGACCGCGCCCACGGGATTCCAGCTGGCATCAAAGTAGGCAATAAATTCAGCCCAGTGCTGGCCAACGGAAATGGCACAAAAAAATGCACTGCAAATCAGTACAGCGTAAAACCAGCGCTGCGCCGTCGCGCGCGCAAGGGGCTGCAGTAGCCGGCTGCTCAGGTCGGGTGTAAAAAGCGGGCGTCGCCAGAACAGGCTTTTTTGCAGTGCTGCCAACCGCTGCTCGGTTTTGCTCACCGACGCGAGCTTTGCCGACAGGGCCACGCTGGTGGTCTGCAGCAGTTCATTGTCTTTGATAAACCGCACCACGGATTCGATTTGCTGCGGCGGGATTTCGCAGCCCTGCTGTACGGCGATTGTCCGGGCAATTTTTTCTACGCTGCCGAGATGCCAGTATTGCAGCACCAGCACTTCCAGCTCACCCAGCTCCAGATACTGTCCGCGCAGGGGGTCAAACAGCAGCCAGGTTCGCGCCTGGTGAGCGGCGCTATCCTGCCGGTTTGCGTCGTTCGGCGCACCGCTGCGATGAATCTGCAGATCGTTGCGCAGGGGTGCCCAGCCGCCACCCGCTGCATCGCGCGGGGAAGTCCCGTTGTCGGCCATTGAATCGTGGGTGTCGAATAGCTGTGTCTGCACCGGCGCGGTTACCTCATGGGAGAGCGTCAGATCCCGACCCAGCGGCGGGCGGAAGCCAGTGGACGGCGCAACAGGTAATAGATCAGCGGCACCCGCGCGCCGTACACTCGGGCGTGACCGCGGGTGTTGAGCTGGATCTGGGGGCGATCCTGCTGGATGTGTGCCAGCAGGCGATAACTGGCGGGCAGCTGCTCGCCCTCGCTGGTCAGCAGACTGTGGTAATGGAGCCTGCCTTCGATCGGCGCGAGGGGATCGGATTCCGCGTAAAACATCACGCGGGCATTCTGTGGCAGCTGGATGGCATCGCGGGTAGGCAGGTCAATCTGGATCTGACGTGCGTCGGGTTGCACGATTTCCATTACCTTTTCACCGGCGCGCACCCGGCGGCCGATCCACTCCGCGCGATCCGTATAAATGGCCACGCCGGTAGCGGGTGCCCGCACCCGGGTTTTGTCCAGTTGCGCCTGTTGGAATGCCAGTTCGAGGGTGCGGATGGAGAGATCGGTTTCCGCTTCCGCCAGTTTGTGGCCAGCGGAAGCTTGCTGGAAGTTGTACTGTCGCGTCATGCGCAGGCGCTCGCTGTACAGGGCAAGTTCCTGCTGTACTCGATCCACTTCCGCCAGAACCTCGGCGTCTTCCAGGGTAAACAGCGGGTCGCCGCTGCGCACTGCTGCGTTGGCGGGGATATGGATTGTGCGTATCACACCGTCGGTGCGCGCGGATACAATGCGGGGCTCTATGGCCGCCAGCGTTGCCGGGGCCAGTACACTCTGGCGCACCGGAATCACACAGAAAGCTGCAATTGCGGCAGCGACAATCAGGGGGCGGCGCCCGAACCACCTTTTCCAGTGCCCCTGTTTTTGTCCCCGCTGGGCCAGCAGCGCGTGGCACAGGGTCGCGCCGATTTCGCGAAATATCTCCTGCTCTTGCGGCGTAAGCAGGCGGGCGCGCAACAGGGCCAGACAACCGAGTACATCGCCATTATTTTTTGTGAGAGGTAACAGGACCAGTGTGCGATCGACGTCGCCGGACGCGGATTCTGACGATGCGTCGTTCGCGGTGTCGAGCGGCACCTGCAGGGGTGGCTGCTTTCGCGCCTCGGCGAAATGTCTGCGAATTTTACCGCGCCAGCGCTGCGCCTCGCTGCTGGTTGGGTCCACCGTGCTGACATTGGATGCCGCGGCCAGTTGTAACTGGGAGCCGGAAAAAAACAGACAGGCATCAAACGCCAGCAGTGACTGGCTGTCGGTACACAGGATGCGGCCGATCTGCTGTGGGTCGGTGGCGTCGCGGAGTTTCTTTTGCAGAGACAGAAACCCGTTGAGTTTCTCCAGCAGTCTGGCATCCATTTCAGTTGGCTCCCTGCTGACCGGAGCCGTCGGCGAGAAGGTCGCTCGTGCTTTTCGCCCGCTGGAACCTGGCCTCACCGCTCATACCGGAAATCAACAGCCGGGATGTATTTATGGCGTCGTCGCCGGAATCAATAACACCGATGACCCGCACCGTACGGGTGACCGGGTCCACTACCGGTACGATACGTTGCAAGGTCGCCGGATAGGTGTGCCCGGTTTCCGTGATGGTGACCTGAAAGCGGTCACCGAGGGAGAGGTCGGCGAGCCAGGCGGAGGGAATAATGGCTTCCACCTCCAGCCCACGGTTATCCACCAACTCGAACAGTGGTGCACCGACTTCGGTGCGCTGGTGGGGCTCCACGCTGCGCTCAACCACGTAGCCATCAAAAGGTGCGCGCACCTCGCACAGGCTGTTCCGGTGAGTGAGTACTTTGGCATTGGCGGTGGCCTCGGCCAGCTGGGCCTCGCTCTGCACCATTTCCAGTTCGCTGATATTGCCACCCAGCTGGCGCAGGGAAATATTCGCATCCAGCTGGCGACGTGCCAGTGTGCGCTGGGACTCGGCACCCTCCAGCTCCGCTTTCAGTTCGGTACAGTCAAAGCGCGCCAGCAGATCGTTTTTCTGAAAGCGATCGCCGGCGCGTACCCGCACTTCGATCAAGCGCGCAGCCAGCTCGCTGGAGAGCTGTACCCGACTGAGCGCGTTGAGCTTGGCGGGGGCGGCGTTGTGGTTGTTGCGCGCTTCGCTGGCAGCCCCGGTACAGACCACTGCCAGGCAGGCTGTCAGCAGAGCCTGGAAAAATACACTTCGGATCGCCATTACGGGTACCACCTGTACATCTGTCGCCGTCACTACTCGAGATGATGTGACTTTCAGTATGTGAAGTTTCAATCGGTAAATTGCGGTTTGCGCAGGCCAAGACGAACTCCGGCGCGCTGCTGCGCTTCCCATGCACTACCAGTGCGCTGCGGCCTGTCCGTCTGCACGGATTTCCGCCTCGCGTTTTTCCACACCCTCCGGGTTGTAGCCTCCGATGGGCAGCAGTTCCATACTGGCGCTCTGAGTACGCATATCCGCGACCTGTTGCTCGATCACCTCCAGGGGCTGGCGGTAATCGATATAGAACTCGGGCTGGTAGCCCACCGCATTGCTGAGGCGGCCATTGGCACTGCGCCAGTCGGCGTAGCTCACATCTTTCTGCACCGCGGAAAGCAGGGCCTGGGTAGCGGCGTGAATACTCTCGAGTTCGGTGCCCTGGCTGGATTGCCAGCGGGCCTGGGACTGGCTCGCCATCTGGCGATCAATATCCGCCAGTTCCACCGCGTAGCTGTGATTCAGCTGCGCGCGTTTTACATGGCTGTAGGCGAGGTCAACCTGGGTAAGCACGGCCACAGTCAGCGCGGCACGGCGCACATCGCCGAGACGCTCGTTGTCGCGGGCGTAATCCACCAGATCGCGGCCGGCGACCACGGTGCCGAGTAGATCCCAGGTCAGGCGCAGGCTGCTTTCCGCCCAGTCGTTGTAAAGCAGAAAGCTGTTGTCGTCGTAGAAGTAGCCGGTGCGCAGTTCGAGGCCGGGCAGCAGTTGTAGGCAGGCTTTGCGGATTTCCGTGGCGGCGATACGCTCGCGATAATCCTCCTCCAGCAGTTCCGGGCGGTTGCGCAGGCTGTACTGTTCCAGTTCCAGTACGCTCATTTCGGCAAACGGACTGCGCAATACATCGCTGGGAGCGGCGCTGACCTGAAACGCGGTGCCGGGAGGCAGACCCATCAGCGAGGCGAGCTCCATTTTCGCGCTGTGCATATCCCCTTGCAGGGCGAGCAGCTGTTGCATCAGATCCAGCAGATCGCGCCGGTAGGCCAGGCTGGCCTCGGTCTGGCGCAGGCCGCGCTCGGCGCTCTCGCGGGATTTCTCCAGGGCCCGCCGGGTCTGCTCGATCAGCGGCGGCAGCTGTGCTTCGGCGCGCTGGGCCGCTGCGGCCATCCAGAAAGCGTATTCCACATCCATGATGACGTTGTGCATCAGCTTGCGCTGGCGCTCAATCGCGATCATCACGCCATCGGCGGCCTGTTTGGCGGACAGGTAGTTGATGCCGAAGTCGAGCACGTTCCAAGACAGCTCCATTCCGGCGGTACTATAGGTTTTATCCAGAGAAGTGGACTGCACCAGTGACTGGTTGCCGTTCACGTCTTCGCTGCTGGCGAAGTGCTGCTTGTTGCGGTGGTTGTAACCGGCACTGGCGGCAATTTCCGGCAACATTTCCCAGCGCGACAGGCTGAGGTTGCGATTGGCAACCACCGCTTCCATCAGTTTGAGACGGTTGTCCATGTTGTAGGCAATGGCGCGGGCAATGGCTTCGTTCAGGTCGATCGGACCGGTCACCGGTTGCTGATTGCCGAATGCGGTCTGCCAGTCGCCACTGGCGCGTTGATCGATGGTGGCGTCGTCCATCGCGGTGGGTTTTACCGAGCAGGCGGACAACGTGACGAGGGTGATGCCAAATGTTGCAACAAAAGCCACAAGGGGGGCCTGGCGCATAACTCTGAGTCCTTATACATACTTATCGACTACTACGCGGTACATCTGCGCCCGTGAAATCTAGTACAAAGGTGTCACTTAGCTGGTGGATCGCACGCCAAAACGCCTCGATTGGCGTCTATTTGCGGGATGACCCGCGCCCCGGGGGCAAATGACTGGCGGTATGGATGGCGGCCTGCGCTTTACTGGTTAGACCAATCCCGAGGCGATGGGGGGAGGCACCGGCGGTGTTTCTGGGGCACAATCCGGTCGCTGGTAGAGAATGCTGCCAGTCACAGAACGACAATAATAAAAGCGGAAGTCCGACGATCAGAGAGATACATTCCCTTGGCCAAGATTGAGTTCAAAGGCGTCAGCAAGCGCTACGACGATGGCCCCGCGACCGTGCCCGGCCTGGATCTGGAGATCCGCGATGGCGAGTTGATGGTGCTGGTGGGCCCATCCGGATGCGGCAAATCGACGACCCTGCGGATGATCGCGGGACTCGAATCCATCAGCGGGGGCGACCTGTATATCGGTGGGCACCGGGTCAACGACCTGCCACCGAAGGACCGGGACATTGCCATGGTGTTCCAGAATTACGCGCTCTACCCGCATATGACGGTATTTGAAAACATGGCGTTTGGCCTGCGGGTGCGCAATTTCCCCAAACTGGGTATTGATCGCCGGGTGCGCGAAGCCGCCGAGACCCTGGGCCTGTCCGACCTGCTGCACCGCAAGCCCGGCCAGCTCTCCGGGGGGCAGAATCAGCGCGTGGCGCTGGGCCGGGCCATGGTGCGCGATCCCCAGGTTTTCCTGTTCGACGAGCCCCTGTCCAATCTCGATGCCGAGCGGCGGGTACAGATGCGCGGAGTGATTCACCGGTTGCATCGCCAGCTGGGCACCACTTCGGTCTATGTGACCCACGACCAGGTGGAGGCGATGACCCTGGGTACCCGCATTGCGATTCTCGACAAGGGGGAACTGATGCAGGTCGGTACCCCTCTGGAGCTCTACAACGACCCGGACAACACCTTTGTGGCGGGCTTTATGGGCTCACCGCCAATGAATCTGATCCCGGTGCGCAATGACGGTACCCAGTTGCACGGTGATCTGTTGTCCCTGCCGCGACCGCAGTTGCGGGACCTGGGCAATACACTGTTGCTGGGGTTGCGCCCGGAAAAACTGGTCTACGCCGCCAGTGCCCCCGCTCACTGGCCACGGTTGCGCGGTGAGATTGAGCTGGTTGAGAGCCTGGGCGCCGAAATGCTGGTGCATCTGCGCAGAGGCAGGACTCAGGTCATAGCGCGGCTACCGGGTTTGCGGGCGTTTACTCCCGGCGACTTACTGGAGCTCGCCTTCGATCCCGCGGCGGTGTATCTGTTTGACGCGCAAACCCAGCAGCGAATCCGCAGTGATGCGGCCCGCGCCGGAGTGCGCGCGTGACGATCGCCACCATACCCGGTAGCAGCCCGCTTGCGACAATTTCGCTGGCGGGCTGGTTCCTACAAGCAGCACTTTGCCTCCTGGTTCTCCTCTCGGCCTCCGCCAGTGCAGCGGATGATCTCACCCTCTGGCACAGCTATCGCGGCGCTGAACGCAGTGCGTTTGAGCAGCGCATCGAGGACTTCAACCGCAGCCAGAGCACGGTGCAGGTGCGGGCCCTGGCAGTGCCTTTCGGTGGTTTTGCCGACAAACTATCCGCGGCTCTGCCGCGGGGACAGGGGCCGGACCTGTTCGTTTTCGCCCACGATCGCCTCGGCGGCTGGGCCAGTGCCGGGCACACCATCGCCCCTATCGATCGCTACGTCAGTGAGCGGTTACTGCGGCGCTTCCCCGCGAATCTGCTGGATGCGATGACCTTTGCCGGCGAACTTTACGGCCTGCCTTTTGCTTTCAAGAGCCCGGCGCTGATCATGAATACCGACCTGCTGCAGTCGCCACCGGCGTCTACGGACGAGCTGGTGGCGCAGGCCCTGCGCCACACCGACCGCGCCGCTGGCCGTTTTGGCCTCGCTTACAGCTACACGGAGCCGTTTTTTCACGGCGCGCTGATGAACAGTTTCGGGAGTGGTCCGTTCGACCGCGGCGGCAACCTGGATCTGGACAGCGCGGCCAATATCGCCTCTTTACGGATGCTCGCACGCTGGGCGCGTCAGGATCGCATTCTGCCTGAAGACCCCAATAGCACCCTGGTAACGGATCTGTTCAATCAGGGGCGTGCGGCCATGGTGATCAGTGGCCCCTGGATGCTCGGCGAAATTTCGCCGCAGGTGAATTACCGGGTGGCGCCACTGCCGGTGAACAGTGAGAGTGGCAAACCCCTGTCACCCTGGGTGGCGGTGGAGGGGCTGTTTCTGTCGCCATGGACGCAACACCCTCAGCAGGCGGTGGCACTGATGGACTTCCTCACCAGTCGCGCCTCCGCGGAAATCATGGCCACCCAGGGTGGTCAGCTGCCGGCAAATATCAGTGCCTTCGAACACCCCAGTGTCGCCACCAACCATGTGGCCATGGCGTTTAGGGCGCAGCTGGAACATGCGGTGCCGATTCCCAACCTGCCGGCCATGACGCTGTTGTGGCTCCCTCTGGAGAATGCCCTGAAAAAAGTGGTGAAAGGGGTGGCGCAGCCGGAAGCGGAGATGCGCCAACTGCAGCGGAGGTTGAGCGCGGATCTCGCCCGCCTGGAGCGCTCCCGCACCCGGGGTGAAACCCCGGCGCAGATGCCGCTGTGGTTATGGAGCCTTCCCCTGGTACTGGTGCTGCTCGCGGCCTGGACCTGGGCCCGTTACCGGCGGCGCCTGATGGCGGGCTGGCAGGCCAACCGCACTGCGTACCTGTATATCCTCCCGGCCATGCTCGGTATGTTGATACTGGTGTTTTTCCCCCTGTTTTACGGCCTGTTGCTGTCGGTTACCGATACCACCGTGTTTAACGAGCACGCGCCCCTGTGGTCGCGGTTTATCGGGCTGGATAACTACGCGGCGATCCTTGGGGATTTCCATCTGTGGCGGGGGCAGGGCAGCGAGCGCAGCCTGGACTTCGACAACTTTTACTGGACCCTGCTGGTAACCATTATCTGGACCGCCAGCAACGTGATTCTGGCACTGGGGCTGGCAATGGTACTGGCCCTGGCGCTGGACAGGCCCATCGTTGGTCGCAGCGCGTTCCGTCTGATTCTGATCCTGCCCTGGGCGATTCCCAACTACATTACCGCGCTGGTATGGAAGGGCATGTTCCACCCGCAATTCGGCGTGATCAATCAGGGGTTGCAGGTGCTCGGGCTGGCCCCGGTGGCCTGGTTCGACTCCATTGGTGCCAGTTTCCTTACCGGGCTGGTGACCAACGTGTGGTTGAGTATTCCGTTTATGATGGTGGTCATTCTCGGTGGGCTGCAGTCGATTCCTCGGGAATTGTACGAGGTGGCCCGGGTGGAGGGGGCCGGACGCTGGTTTCAGTTCCGTGCCATAACCCTGCCGCTGCTCAAGCCGGTCCTGATCCCGGCGGTGATCCTGTCGGTGGTGTGGACCTTCAATATGTTCAACGTCATCTATCTGGTCAGTGACGGGGCACCGGCGGGAGCCAACGATATCCTGATCACCAAGGCGTTCCGCATCGGCTTTGAGAAGTACCAGTATGCCTATGCTGCCGCCTATTCCATGGTGATTCTGGCACTGCTGTTCGGTTATGCCCTGTGGCAGACCCGGGTCAGTCGCACACTGGAGGCCGCGCGATGACGGCAGCGCACAAACCTCTGCCTGTGGGGGAGCGGGGCTGGCAGCGGGCCCGGCGCGGGGCGGGGAGAATCGCCCGGGACCTACTCAGCTGGCGCTTCGCCCTGCTGGTGGTCGCCTCGCTGATTGTGATTTACCCGCTGCTGTGGGTGTTCAGCCTGGCTTTCTCGGGCCAGCAGTCCCTGACGCTGGTACGGCTGGCGGAAGATGCCGGAGCCGGCGAGCAGTTGCTGGCACTGATCCCGCTGCCGGAGCAATGGACCCTGGACAACTTCCGCGCGGTGCTGACCGAGCAGCCGTTTCTGCAGTGGCTCGGCAACAGCCTGGTGGTAGCCATCGCCACGACCGTGGTGGGTCTCACACTGAGCTGCAGTGCCGCCTACGCCTTCTCCCGTTTCCGCTTTGCCGGGCGCCAGCGGGGCATGATGCTGTTTCTGGTCTCGCAGATGTTCCCGGCGGTGCTGATGCTGATTCCACTGTATGTCATCGTGGTGCAATGGCTGGGGCTGGGGAACTCCTGGCTGGGGCTGATTCTGGTGTACTCGATCACCGCGTTGCCCTTCTGTGTGTGGATGCTGAAGGGCTATTTCGACACCCTGCCCTATGAGATTGAGGAGTCGGCGCTGCTCGACGGCGCCAGCCACTGGACCATCTTTACCCGCATCATTCTGCCGCTGGCGCGACCGGCGATCGCGGTAACCGGGCTGTTCGCCTTTATGACCGCCTGGAACGAGTTTATCCTCGCGTCGATTTTTATGGACGACGAATCCCGCTACACGGTGCCCGTGGGGCTGCGCTTCTTTGTGAGCGACTATGCCTCCGAGTGGGGGTATTTTGCCGCGGGTTCCATTCTGGTCTCCCTGCCGGTCATGTTGCTGTTCCTGTCGCTGCAGCGCTTTCTGGTGGCGGGGCTCTCCGCCGGCGCGGTCAAGGGCTGACGGCGCAGAAGCCGCTCCCGTGTACGCGTACCCGGTGCCCGCCGAGCGCGGAACCGGGCAAATTTCTCCCGCACGACCCGTCTCGCCCCGAATTGGACGGGGCCGTGGGCCAGTTCGGTGCGTGTCGCCCTCGATCCTGTAAGTTTATGATTTATAAGGTTTTTCCCGTTCCCGCTTTGCGGGAATCAAGGTGGGAAAGTCCAATTTTGGTCAATTTCCCAAGGTGGGACGACGCATTCTGGCGCGGGGCGGGAGTATAGGCTCGCGCCAGATCGGGTTACCCTGTTGCGGTCTCGAGAGGTACCTGCCCTGGCGCACACCAATAAATAAAATGACGTGACGATGGGGGAGACAACTCCATGAACAAAATGACCGGATTCAAGAAGAATTCCATTGCGGTAGCCATCGCTACCCTTGCGGGCGTAAGCGGTGGCGCCCTGGCTCAGACGGAAGCAGAGTCCGCCCTGGAAGAAGTGGTGGTACTGGGCATTCGCGGCAGTCTCGAAAAATCCATGGATGTGAAGCGCGATGCCAAAGGCATTGTCGATGCCATTTCCGCGGAGGATATCGGCAAATTTCCCGACACCAATCTGGCGGAATCCATGCAGCGGATCTCCGGGGTGTCGATCGACCGTGTCAACGGTGAAGGCAGCAAGGTCACCGTGCGCGGTCTGGGCCCGGATTTCAACCTGGTAACCCTGAATGGTCGTCAGGTGGCGCGCACTACCGGTGGCCGCTCCTTTGATTTCCAGAACATCGCCTCCGATATGGTGACCGGTGTCGAGGTCTCCAAGACCAGTGACGCCACCCTTCCTTCTGGGGGCATGGGTGCCACCATCAACCTGCGTACCGCGCGTCCATTCGATACCCCGGAGCGCACCATCCGCTTCGGTGTCAAAGGCGTGCTGGACGAGTCCTCCGATGATGCCAGCATGACCCCGGAATACAGTGGTTTCTATTCCGATACCTTTGCCGATGGCAAATTGGGGGTGGCCATTTCCGGTTCGGTGCAGGAGCGCGAAAGCGGCAGCCAGCAGGCCCTGGTGCCCGGTGGTTGGATCAGTGTCGAAGGTCAGATGGACAACAACTGGGACGGCGTGAACGACGCCTGGGGTGCGGTACCGCTGGAGAACCAGGTGAACCGCCCGGGGGAGGGTGACATCTACTCCGTAGCCCAGAACGCAGCCTTCAAGTTTGAAGAGCAGCAGCGCAAGCGCACCAATGGCCAGCTGGTACTGCAGTGGGCGCCCACTGACGATGTGACCGCAACTCTGGATTACAACTACTACCAGAACAAGATCGCCAAGCAGTTCAATGATATTTCCGTTTATCATGCGTGGCAGGGTGACCAGCGCGGTGTCTGGAGCGACGGCCCCATCTCCACGCCGATTATCTACTCCGAATACTACGGCGCACCCAGCGACGTGGCCATGGGTGGCGGCAGCACGGCCGAAGTCCACGAAGGCGACATGCTGGGGATCAACCTGGAATGGCAGGTCAGCGATAAGCTGAATCTGTTCTTCGACGGTCAGCACTCGGAAGCCGAGCGCACCCCGGACAGCCCCTGGGGTACCAGCAATGTACTGACCGTCGCCGCGATGGTGCGCGACGCCAGCAGCGTGGACTTTACCGGCGAGATCCCCGCGATCTATGTGGACTCGGCCAATGGCCTGAATGCCTCGGATATCATTGTTACTGGCTCTGTGTTCACCAACTCCAAAGATTTCTCGGAAGTGGATCAGTTCCGCTTTGGTGGTAATTACGAGATCAACGCGTCCAGCGATATCGATTTCGGCATCGCCCGCCAGGAAGTGAGCAACCGCTCCCAGTCTGTTTTCGTGCAGCGCAATAACTGGGGGGGAGCCGGCCCCGCATCGGATCTGCCCGACGAATTGTTCACCGCGAAAAGTATTTCCGATCAGTTCGACGAATCCTGGGGGGACTTCTCCGAGGTCGGTGGACTGGAGCCGCTGGATATCTACTACGACTGGGATTTTGATGCGGTCCGTGCCATTGCCGAAGATCTCTACGCAAACAATGCGACCGATGCTGGCACCGCCAACCGGGTAGGGGACTGCGGTACCGCCTTCTGCGCATCGACCGACTATGCGTCGGATACCGACCGCGCCACCACAGAGACCTCTACCTCGGCGTATGCGCAGTACAACTTCGCCTCCGAAATGCGCGGAATGCCCTACGAGATCAACACGGGTCTGCGTTACGAGCAGACCGATGTGGATTCGGTATCCGTGGTGCCGGAATACGATCGCGCAGAGTGGAACTCCAACAACGAAGTGGCGATTATCGGCACCGGTGAGCAGGTCTATCTGAGCGAGGAGGGGAGCTACGATTACTGGTTGCCCAGCATCGCCTTCAGACTGGACGTGACGGACGACCTGGTAACCCGCGCGGCGGTCAGCAAGGCGATCACCCGCCCGGATTACAACTCCATCAAGGGGGGCACCACCATCGGCACCATCGCCAACGGTGGAATCGGTGGTGGTTCTACCGGTAATCCGGGTCTGCTGCCCTACGAGTCCATCAACTACGACTTGTCTGTGGAGTGGTACTACGGCGAGACCAGCTATGCCTCCATCGGCCTGTTCCGTAAGGACGTGTCCAACTTTATCAGCAACGCCAAAACCGAGAAGTCGCTGTTCAATATTGCCAACCCGGCAGACGGTGCTCTGGTGGATGAGGCGCGTGCCAACGGTGCCAATGATGCGGAATCCATCCGCCAGTATATTGCCGCCAATTACGCCGACAGTGATTTCGTCAACGTGACCTACCTCGAAGACGGCGTGACTGTGGATAAGATATTTATTACCGGTAACCCGGCCACCGACAACGATATGGTCTTCCTGGTGGATACGCCGGTCAACAGCGATGTGGACAACACCATCGACGGTGTCGAACTGGCGGTGCAGCACATGTTCGGTGAAACCGGGTTTGGTCTGCAGGCGAACTACACCATCGTGGATTCCGAGCTCGGTTACGATCCGTTTATCCTGGTGGACCAGGAAGCCATGGTTGGCCTGAGTGACTCCGCGAACCTGGTAGGCTTCTACGATAAGAACGGCTTCCAGGCGCGGATCGCTTACAACTGGCGTGATGAGTTTCTCAGCTCTCGCGGTCAGAATACTGGTGCCAATCCCCAGTATGTGGAGGCATACAGTCAGATCGACCTGAATGTGAGCTATGAGATACCGCAGCTGGAGGGGATGCAGGTGTTTGTCGAGGGCATCAATGTCACCGACGAGTATCAGCGTGTGCACGGCCGTGACGCTCGCCAGCTGATGGGCTACTACCAGGGTGGCGCGCGCTGGCAGCTGGGTGCGCGTTACGCCTTTTAAACCGGTACACAGGATGGTTTAACCAGGCAGGGAAAGCCGCTGGTCGTTAGATCAGCGGCTTTTTTTATACGAAACAGACTGGTATTTCCCTGCACAGCGGGAATTCAGAGAATAAAAAACGGGAAAAAACGTAGTATGACAAACGCGGTATTGCTGAATAACGTGGAGCACCGTGATCTCCGGGTACAAACCGAACGCTCTGCAGAACTGGGTGATGATGTCTGGTATGCACTCACATTTCCTCTGGAGTTTCGCGCCCTACAGGGGCAGTACCCAATATTTTTTCAGCGGGATGCCAGCACCGGTAGCTTTTTTCCACTGGTGTTGCTTGGTTTCGAGCCCGGTGAAAACCTCTACCTTCGCGATGGCCACTGGGCCGCGGCCTATCTTCCCCTGACCATTCGTCGCGAACCATTCCTGATTGGCCGCCAGCACTTTGTGGAAGACGGCATACAGAAAACACGGCGTGTCATTCACATCGACCTGGATAATCCCCGGGTCAACCGTAAGCGTGGGGAGCCTTTGTTTCTGGAATACGGAGGGAGTTCTCCGTTTCTCGATGGCGTGTCGGAGATGCTGGAAGCGATCCACCAGGGAGTCGAACAGAGCGAAAAGTTTATCCGCCAGCTGCAGATTCACGGATTGCTAGAACCCTGCACCATGGACATCACCCTGAACAACGGCGAAACCAATCAGTTGAAGGGTTTCTACACCATTGATGAGCCGCGTCTGCGCGCACTGAATGCGGAAGACCTCAGTGAGCTCCATCAGGCAGGGTTCCTGGAGGCCATCTATATGGTGCTGGCGTCCCAGTCGCAGATGCGGCAACTGATCGATGAGAAGAATCGCCGCTGCTGTGGGGGATAACCTGACCGGAGATGATGCAATGAATGCGTGCGTACAGCCATTTATTGAGACCGCAGATCTGGCGGTCGCCGATGAAACCCATGAGATTACGCCGGACAATGTGCTCGAGTCTCTGAGCGGCGTCACCCGCCCTCGCATTCTGCGCAATTACTGCGCCCATTTTCCCGCGGTGCGCGCCGGTACGCAGTCCGCGGAGAAAATGGTGGAATACCTTCTGAACCACTACAGTGGGCAACCGGTGAATGGGTGCTATGGCGCCCCGGAAACGGAAGGACGGGTGTTTTACAACGAGGATCTCACTGGCTTCAATTTTGAATCCCGCAGAGTGCCTCTGGACGCGTTACTGGATGATATCCTGTCCACTGCGCAGAGTGCGCAGAAACCTATGCGCTATATGCCGTCCAGCGAGGTTTCCTACTGGTTTCCAACGTTTGCCGGAGAAAATAATGCCGGTGTCGCCGGTGTTTCTCCCATCGGGTCTCTGTGGCTCGGGAACCGCGTTCGCATCGCCGCCCATTACGACTTCCCCAATAATCTGGCCTGCAATATTGCCGGGCGACGACGCTTCACTCTGCTGCCTCCGGAGCAGATTGCCAATCTGTACCCGGGACCCCTGGAGTTTGCCCCGGGTGGACAGGAAATCAGCCTGGTGGATTTTTACCAGCCGGACTTCACGCGCTTCCCCCGTTTCCGCAAGGCGCTCGACAGCGCATACCTCGCCGAGCTGAACCCGGGGGATGCCCTGTATATCCCGGGAATGTGGTGGCATCACGTGGAAAGTCTGGATACGCTGAATGTGCTCTATACCCACTGGTGGCGCGACTCCGCCGCCTACCTGGGCCGCCCAACCAACGCGTTGATGCACGCAGTGCTGGGGCTGCGTGACCTGCCAGCCCACCAGCGGGCGGCGTGGCGGGCACTGTTTGATTATTACGTATTCGACGCCGAGCCCGAGCGAGCAGAACATATCGAGCCTGCCGCGCGGGGAGTGCTCGCACAGCCCCTGTCACTGGAAATGGCGATGCAGCTGCGGGCCAGGCTACAGAATGATCTGAAACGTTAAGCACAGAAGCTTGCAGAAACATCTGAAAATAAAAGAGAGAGTGCACCTGTGAACACAACGAGAAAAATCCGCAAGGTGGTGATTGCTGGCGGTGGAACCGCGGGCTGGATGGCCGCCGCTGCGCTGGCGAAGTTGCTGGGAAAAAACCTGGATATCCGCCTGGTCGAATCCGAGACCATCGGTACCGTGGGAGTGGGCGAGGCAACCATCCCCACTCTGCACCTTTTCCATCAGCTTCTCGGAATCGACGAGCGGGAAATGATGGCGGCGACCAATGCCACCTTCAAACTGGGGATCGCCTTCGAAAACTGGAAGGAAACCGGTCAGGACTACATCCACTCCTTTGGTGCCGCCGGTAAGGATTGCTGGGCGTGCAATTTCAGCCACTTCTGGGTCCGAGGTCGGGAATTGGGTATCGCACACGACATTGGCGATTACACCAGGGAACATCTCGCGGCACGAATGGGGCGCTACGCCGTGTCGCCGCGCAGTGAGCGCACCCATGCCTATCACTTTGATGCGAGCCTGTACGCAAAGTATCTACGCACGCTGGCAGAAAAATACGGCGTAGTGCGCATTGAAGGAAAGATCGATCAGGTGCAGTTGGATCATCACAGCGGATATATCCAGTCCCTGCGGCTGGAGAACGGTGAAACCCTGGAAGGTGACCTGTTTATTGACTGCACGGGTTTTCGTGGATTGTTGATCGATCAGGCATTACATACCGGATTTGACGACTGGGGGCACTGGTTGCCGTGCGATCGCGCGGTCGCTGTGCAGACCGGGAAGTCTGAAAACCCGGTGCCCTATACCCGATCCATCGCAAGGGAGTCCGGATGGCAGTGGCGCATTCCGTTGCAGTCCCGCACGGGCAATGGCCTGGTGTATTGCAGCCACTATATGGATGAAGAGCAGGCGACAAAATTGTTACTGAAAAATGTCGAGGGTGAACCGCTGAACGCCCCCCGGGTGATTCCCTTTCGCACCGGTACCCGTCGTCTGCACTGGAATAAAAACTGTATCGCTATAGGGCTTTCCAGTGGCTTTATCGAGCCACTGGAATCCACCAGCATTCATCTTATTCAGCGCAGTATTGTGCGCTTGCTCACTCTTTTTCCGTCTGACGGCATCGTGCAGACAGATGTCGATGAATATAACCAGCTGATCCGCGAGGAAACGGAAAATGTTCGTGACTTTGTGATTCTTCATTACAAGCTCACGGACCGCATCGACTCGGAATTCTGGCGCCATTGTCGGGGCATGGCGATTCCAGAGTCACTGACACGGCGTATGGAGGTTTTTGCGCAGAGCGGCCGCGTTTACCAGAACGGCACCGAGTTATTTGGGGAAAGTTCCTGGCTGCAGGTCATGCTTGGCCAGGGGTTGATGCCAAAGCGTTATCACCCGATCGTCGATATGATGAGTGAGCACGAACTGACAAATTTTCTCGCCGGTATTCGTCGCCAGGTTCGCGATACGGTAGAAAGTTGGCCCAATCATATGGAATTTATTGAGCACTACTGCAGGTCAAAAACGGCGTTAGTGTGACCATGTAGGCGTTTTTGATCTCTTGCTTTGCACCATGTTTGGAGAAGTCTCAAAGTGGGACGACATTCGGCACCCCGGGTAACTAGTTTCAAACTCGAGGTGAACCGAAACGGGCGCTGTTGCGCCCGTGCTCCAAATATTAAAAATTATGATGAAGCGAGGCTCGACCATGCGTCTATTCACCAAAAGGGGCGGCACTGTTCCTGTGCCCGATATTCCCCTGATTACCTCTACTGCGGTTGCTCTGGCACTGCTATTTCCGCTGCCTGTTCTGGCACAACAGTCCAACTTGGCAACTGGCGCAAGTGTTTCTGCCAGTACTGCTGATCTCCCCGCGAACAATGCCATTGATGGGGATACCGGCACCCGTTGGGCGTCCGCCGGACAGACCGATCCTTCCTGGATTGCCCTTGATCTCGGTCAGCCCTACGACCTGGATCAGGTTGAAATTTTCTGGGAAGCGGCCAACCCCGAGACCTATGAAATCTGGGGCTCCAACAACGGCGTGGATTGGGCTACCCTGAGCGTGCAGACCGGCGGCCAGTTCGGGCATCGCACCGACACCGTCGACGTCAGTGGTATTTATCAGCACGTGCGCATTCAGGGGCTTACCCGCAGTGCCGGCAACTACTGGGGTTATTCCATCTGGGAACTGGGGGTATTCGGCAGCCCTGCAAACTGTGATTCCGGCTGTGTGCTGGCAGTGGATGACAGCACTTTTGAAGCACGGGTGACCGGTGGCGACATCGTAGACCTGCACTACTCTGTGAATGGCGGTGGTCAGATAAATGTCCGAATGCAGGAGTCTGCAGGTTTATGGACCTACGCAATTCCCGGTTTGAGCGACGGCGATCTTGTTACGGTTTCCTTTACAAAAATAACCGCGGGGGTGGGGCAAAATATTCCGGCCAAGGACTATGTATTTAGTGGGCCCGGGGGCTCTTCCTCGTCTTCTTCTTCCTCTTCCTCCTCCTCTTCTTCTTCCTCCTCTGGCGGTAGCTCCAGTAGCTCCAGTAGCTCCGGCGGTAGCGGTAGCGGCAGTTCCAGTAGCTCCTCCGGTGGCACTTCCTCCGGCAGTTCCTCCTCCTCGGGCGGTTCGTCTTCCGGCGCTGACCTGGGGAGTATCGTGCCCCTGTATGACGGCAGTACACCTCTGGAACCCGCCATCACGGTTGAAACACCAACGGCGTTGATAACCCGTTTTTCCGACCGGGCTCGTGATCGCCATGCGAAAGAAGATATGTTCCAGGCGTACGATCACTACCTCAGTTTTTACTGGGAGGATCGCACCGCTTCTATCGAAATTATTGATGAAGTGGCCAAGGGTGGGGACTCGGTGCGAATGAATGTACGCACCCAGTTCAAGCTGAGTGATACCGAAGCAGAGAATCGCTGGTTTTATCGTGGCGTTGGCACCGTGGCGGAATACTGTGACAACGGAGTGATGGTGGTTGTCGATCAGTACAACTACTACAAGGAGCGTACCTATAACTGCCGGGAAGGTCGCAACATTCAGGTGGGTGACAAGCTGGAGTTTGAAATTAGTCAGTTTCTGGACCCCAGCGTGCCGAACGGTCGTGCAAATTATTACGGAACTACGTTCCTGTATATCGTGGGTGAGGGACTGGTTCCCTGGGATGTTGGCGGCGCGACACCGTTTGGTGGAATAAAAGACTCGGTCAAAATTCCCGAGACGGCATGGCTCGGTGGCGAAACCACAATACACGCACTGACCTCCGGTGAAACGGATAACCACTATATGCAGATGGCCACCAATCTTGGCTACGACAATGCGCAACCGTTTATGCGTGGTCGCCGGGTTCTGCACAGCTCTGCGGTCGATGGTGTTCACGATGAGAATCCCATTGATAATCCGCCCTTTGCACCGATGACAGGCCTTGCCGGGCCGCACTATATCAACGACAGTTGCGCCAGCTGTCACCAGCGCAATGGCCGTGCGGTACCGGCAGCGGTAGGCGAACCTCTGGATAAATGGACCTTCAAGGTGGCAGCGGCCAGTGGTGCGCCCGATCCGTACCTGGGTTCCGCATTGCAGCCGAAAGCACGCAGTGGCGCCGCCAGTGAAGGACAGGTTTCCATCGCCAGCTGGAGCGAACAGAACGGCCTGCGCGCGCCGAACTATGCCTTTACCGGCGTGGTCCCGGAGCGCTTTTCCGCGCGTATTGCCCCAAGCATTGTGGGCATGGGGCTGCTGGAAGCCATCGACGAAACTGTACTGATTGCGCTGGCCGATCCTGAAGATAGTGACAGCGATGGAATTTCCGGGCGCGTCAACCGGGTGATTGATCCGGAAACCGGAGACACGCGTCTGGGGCGCTTTGGTTGGAAAGCCGGGGTGGCCAGTATCCGGCACCAGCTGGCTCGAGCACTCAACACGGATATGGGGGTGATGACTTCGGTATTCCCGCAACCGGATTGCGGTAGCAGCCAGAACGACTGCGGTGCGTCCGGTGCGGAGCTGGCCGATAGCCATCTGCAGGACCTGACCAAATACGTGGCCCTGCTCGGCGTGCGCCCGCAACGAAACTATGACGACCCTTCAGTGGTAAGCGGCCAGCAGCTGTTTACGGACATCGGGTGCGCCAGCTGTCATACGCCCACCCACCAAACCAGTGCGCAGCATCCCTTTGCAGAACTGCGTAATCAGACCATTCACCCCTATACCGATCTGCTGTTGCACGATATGGGGCCGGGGCTTGCGGATAACCTGGGAGAAGGTGAGGCCACTGGTGCAGAGTGGCGTACGCCTGCACTCTGGGGGCTGGGCTTGTCGGCCTGTGTGACCGGTGGGGTGGAAAACCCAAGCGGCGGTCAGGGCAATGAAGTGTGTACCCCGCAGCACGGGTATCTTCACGATGGTCGGGCACGCAGTATCGATGAGGCGATTCGCTGGCACGGCGGTGAGGGACAGGCTTCCAACGATGCCTATCAGAATCTCAGCGGTGCTCAGCAGCAGGACCTGCTGAACTTCCTGAACTCTCTCTGAGGCGAAGTACAAATCCTCGAGTACAACACCAAAGGGCGCGGAGCATTTTCCGCGCCTTTTTTGTGTCCGCTATTGAAGTTTGCGTGGCCCAGGTTCTGTACCGGTGGAAGGTGGGGCGACGTCTATGGTGACAATGGGCTACAACCATGGCGCTCCCTCGGGAGCGAAACGGATAACAATAACCACAGTAAAAGGAGACAGCGATGTCGAGATTTCTGAGTCGTATTTCCACCCTCGCCGTTGCGATAACGGTTGGTGGGTGTGGAGACGGCAGTTCAAACGATGGTGACATCGGGGAAACAATTGACCCGCCGGCAGTGGATACCCGCCCCGAGCAGTGTCTGGAAGACCCGATGAACTCCGGCTATTGCCTGGTGTGGGCCGACGAATTTTCTGGCAATGCCATTGACACTGAAAAATGGTCCCACGAACTAAATTGCACCGGCGGCGGAAATAATGAGGCTCAGTGCTATACCGATGCTGCGGAAAATTCCTGGGTGGCGGACGACATGCTGCATATTCGCGCGATCCGCGAAGATGCCACGGGTCCTTCCACGGTCGATGACGATCCGAATTACGACCCGGACGACACGTCCGGTAGCGGCACCTACACCTCCGCCCGGCTGCGTACCAAGAACCTGGGCGACTGGAAATACGGCCGTTTTGAAATGCGCGCGAAGTTGCCCTTCGGCCAGGGCAGCTGGCCTGCCTTCTGGATGCTGCCCACCGACTCGGTGTATGGCGGCTGGCCACTGTCTGGCGAAATCGACATTCTCGAGTCGGTCAATCTGAAAGTGGGCGGTGAGGACCGGATCTATGGGACCCTGCATTACGGTGGTAGCTGGCCCGGTAACAAGCACTCCGGCGAGGCGTATCAGATCCCCGGTGGTCTCAATCCCGCCGATGGCTTCCACACCTATGCGGTAGAGTGGGAAGAGGGAGAGATCCGCTGGTATGTCGATGGCGACCACTATGCTACCCAGACCAGCGCCGGCTGGTATACCACTGCGGATCTGGAAAACCCGTTGGCCCCCTTTGATCAGCGATTCCACCTGATCCTGAATCTTGCAGTGGGAGGCGACTGGCCTTCCAATGTGAACGATACCGGCATCGACGAAGCGGCGTTCCCGCAGGAGTATGTGGTTGATTACGTGCGGGTATACCAGTGCACGGAAAATGTTGAGACCGGCAAGGGGTGTGCCAGCAGTGATGGCGACTTTGTCCACAATCCCGGTCTGGAGCCGCCGCAAGCGCCCGACAGTGAAGGCGACGAGCTGGTGATTTTTGACGGTGAGGCGAAACCCCCATACGCCTGGTATACCTGGACCGCCCACGGGGATATCAACTACACCATCGAAGACATTGGCGGCGACTATGGTCAGGTCGCCCAGATCACCTACAACACCAATCAGGGGATTGGTTTCTATCAGTCCGACAGCGCTTACGACCTGAGCGATTACACCTATGTGGAGTTTGACCTGCGGGTGCTCAACGAGCCAGCGGACACCGGCGCTGCCGGATTGACCTTCCGGGCGGATTGCGGCCATCCCTGCTCCTCCGGCGACTACCCTCTGGATATGCCCGCACCGGATCAGTGGACGCATTTCCAGATACCGGTGCTGGATCTGGTGGAAGCTGGCCTCAATGCCGGCAGTGTCAACACGCCCTTTGTCATCTCGCCCACCTGGGACAACCAGATGGGGGCTATCCTCCAGGTCGACAATATTACCTGGACCCGCTAGATAGACTCCGGGCGGCCCCAGCCCGTCTGTCGCGTCCCATTTTCCTGATCTACGCAGAGTGGAAAGGTGGTCTGCACCATTTTGCGATGGGTTGGGGAAGTGGGACGATCCTTTTTCCCGGAATCCGTACAAAGAAGCCTGCAATGGTCGGGATGACTGCGCGCTGAGCGCCGTCTTCCGGCTGGATCCGGCACTAACAGCACGACAAAAACAAGTGGGAATCTGGGAACAGGAGTAGCAGGGCGATGAAAAAGCGAATTTTGCTGGGGGTCATCTCCGCACTGGTAGCCGGGGCCGGGCTTAGCGGCTGCGGCGAAGAGAACATGACCGCGCCGAAAGTGGGACACAGCGCTGGCGATAACCGGGAATCCGTCGCCGCCTGGCCGGCGCTCACTCCCGGTATTCCACAAGACCCGGCGATTGAGGCGCGTATCGACGATCTTCTCGAACGGATGTCGGTGGAAGAGAAAGTGGGCCAGATGATCCAGGCGGAGATCAAGAGTGTGACTCCGGAAGAGGCCCGGGCCTACCACCTCGGCGCCATCCTGAATGGTGGTGGCGCCTTCCCCAATAACGACAAGCACGCGAGTGTGGCCGACTGGGTGGCGCTTGCGGATGCTTTCTATCACGCCTCCATGGATACCAGTGACGGCGGCGTTGCGATCCCGATCATCTGGGGTACCGACGCGGTGCACGGCCACAACAATGTGATCGGTGCGACCCTGTTTCCACACAATATCGGCCTTGGCGCCACGCAAAACCCCGAACTGATGCGTCAGATTGGCGCGGTGACCGCGGCGGAAGTCTCGGCCACCGGTATCGATTGGGTCTTCGCCCCCACACTGGCGGTCACCCGGGATGACCGCTGGGGCCGCAGCTACGAATCCTACTCGGAGGATCCACAGATCGTGCGCAGTTACAGCGGTCGGCTGGTGGAGGGGCTGCAGGGCAGCCCCGACAGTGATGCGCTGTTCGCACCCAAGCGGGTGGTGAGCACAGCCAAGCATTTTATCGCCGATGGCGGAACCGAAAACGGCATCGACCGCGGTGATGCAATCATGTCGGAAGCAGAGTTGATCGAGGTTCATGCGCAGGGTTACTTCTCTGCCATTGAATCCGGCGTTCAGACCGTCATGGCGTCGTTCAGCAGCTGGAACGGGGAAAAACTGCACGGGCACAAATACCTGCTCACCGATGTGTTGAAAGAGCGTCTCGGATTTGATGGATTCGTGGTCGGCGACTGGGCCGGCCATCAGTTTGTCAATGGCTGCTCCAATGTGAGTTGTCCCCAGGCGGTCAATGCCGGCCTGGATATGTTTATGGCCCCGGACCCCAGCTGGAAAACCCTGTACGCCAACACCGTGGCCCAGGCCAAAAGCGGAGACATTTCCCCGCAGCGTCTGGACGACGCGGTGCGGCGGATCCTGCGGGTCAAGTTGCGTGCGGGACTGTTTGACGCCGGTGCACCATCGACCCGGGCCTATGCGGCGGATGAATCCTTGATCGGCGCGCCGGCACACCGGGCTGTGGCCCGTCAGGCCGTGCGCGAGTCACTGGTGCTGCTGAAGAACAACCACGGATTGCTGCCCCTGGCGCGCAACCAGCGAATTCTGGTGACCGGAGACGGCGCCGACAATATCGGCAAACAATCCGGGGGCTGGAGTATTACCTGGCAGGGTACCGGCAACGAAAACGCCGACTTCCCCGGTGCGACCTCGATATACGCTGGCATCGCCGAGGCAGTGTCCGGTGCCGGTGGGGTTGCTGAGCTATCGGTTGATGGCCGCTATCGCCAGAAACCCGATGTGGCCATTGTGGTCTTTGGCGAAGATCCCTATGCGGAAATGCAGGGGGATGTATCGAACCTCGACTATCCGGGGGATGCGGATCTGGCGTTGATGCAGCGGCTGAAAGCCGAGGGTATCCCGGTCGTCTCCCTGTTTATTACCGGGCGTCCGTTGTGGGTAAACCCAGAGATCAATGCTTCCGATGCGTTTGCCGTGATCTGGCAACCGGGCACGGAAGGTGGCGGTGTGGCCGACGTTATTCTTCGCGATGACAAGGGCGCGGTGAACCACGATTTCAAAGGGAAGCTGACGTTCTCCTGGCCCAATGATGCGCAGCCAGTGGTGCGAAATCGCGGTGAAAATACCGAGCTGGCGCAATTCCAATACGGCTACGGCCTCGACTACGGTCAGTCCGTGCAGCTTGCTGCACTGCCGGAAAACAGTGGCCTGGCGGTATCCCGCGGCGATGAGGCCCTGGCGGTGTTTAATGGACGCGCGCTGGATCCGTGGCGTCTGCAGGTGACCGATGCCGGAAACAATCAGACGGTCATTGCCAGCAGTGTTTCCCGTTTGCAGGGCATCAGCGTGCAGTCGGTGGATCGCAATGTGCAGGAAGACAGCCGCCGTCTGCAATGGAGCGGGGAAGGGAGCGCTGTGGCCGGCTTCTTTGCCAACAGCCGTACCGACCTCACCGGTTATCTGCAGAATCAGGGTGCACTGGTATTCGATGTGAAAGTCGATGGTGCACCCAGCGATGCGGTCAATCTCGGTGTTTTCTGTGGCCAGGATTGTGGCGCGGAACAGCCGATTACCGATGTTCTGAAGGGCGCGGTACCTGGCGAATGGCGCACGGTCAGCGTCGACCTGCAGTGCCTGGCTAACGGTGGGGCGAAAATGGATATGGTACTGTCCCCCTTTTATGTGCGCACCGCCGGTGCCCTGGATATGACCGTGCACAACGTCCGTATCGCGTCCCAGGCCAGCGCGGATATTCACTGCGGATAGTCTGATCCCCCCCCGTGCGCTCCGGTTGCCAGGCATCCTGCCGGTGGCAACCGGAGTCGGGCAGCAGCCTGCGGTTGCCCATCCTTTCACAAACCCTGCGATCGCACGCTTTCCTCTATCAACTCCGAGCGCACCCCGGGAGGGACATCCCGTCAGGGAGGCGGTGGGGGTGCCTGAGCGGCAAGCGCCTGTTTCCGGAACTCGGTGGGGGACATGCCCACCAACCGACTGAAAAACCGGTGAAATGCCGACTTGCTGTTGAAGCCGGATTCCAGCAGCACATCCAGTACCGTCATATCGGCCTTGTCCGGGTTGGCCAGCAGCGCCTTGGCGGTTTCTACCCGGTAGCGGTTCACGAATTCAAAGAAATTGGTTCCGAAATGCTTGTTGATGACCGCGGAAACCTCTTTGGGGGGCAGGTCGATCCGGTCGGAAAACTGTTCCAGGTTCAGGTTTTTTTTGAGAAAAATCTTATCCTGCTCCATGGCATTGCGGACCTTCTCTATGGCCGGCTCGGAGGGCTCCTCCTCCGCATTCACCTCGGGCGTTTCCTCTGTGGGCTGGGTAACCAGTAGCTGGTGCGCGTACGTCAGGCTATAGGCAAAAAACGCGTTGATCAGGATGAACGACAGATAGTTGTCGGCAATACCCATATAGTCCGCCACCACTTCGCTGGAGAATTTGGCCACGACGTGCACCACCATGGTCCAGGCCCAGGCGATGCATACGCCCCATACCAGTGCCGACAGCCAGTGCAGCTCCACTTCGGAGATATGCGAATACTCGTCTTTCAAGGCGTGGCGGTAGCGGCGCAGCTGCAGCAATGCCGCAACTGCATAGGCAAAGGGCACCAGCGAAGCCAGATCCCAGATCAGTTCAATAAAAGAGGCGGGGAGTGCCTGCTCTAGGTTGTGGGCATTGCGCAGGTCACTGCTGGATATACCGAACAGCGCAATACACAGCAGCACCAGCAGTGTCGGCAGCAGGTGTATCGCCATGTTCGGTGTAAAACTCAGCTTCTGCCGGGTCAGCGAGCAGACATACAGGTAAATCGCAGGCCCCTTCAGCAAGAGCGTTGCAAACAGCAGGTACGGCAGTGCCGTTTGCTCGAACCAGGGAGCAAGAGTGAACTGATCATTCCACAGCAGCAGGGTACAGCCGGATGCAACGGCAATGATCAGCAGAAACGCTGTCAGCAAACGGCCATCGTGGCGGGCGCGGGTGGGCAGGATTGACTGGAATACCGCAAGCAGCAGGCACTCGGCCGCCGTCATCAACAGGACCACGTCGTGGATATTGAAGATGTATTGTTTCATTGAGACATCGCCGAACGGTTCTTGTGGTTGTTGTTATATTTTTATGGGATTCAGGGATGGCAGTATATGAGAATTCCCTCCGGGGGAGGAGCGCGCAGGCCGGCGGCGGCACCACTGCTACCATCCCGGTTTGTGGAATTGCGCAAAGTGACACAGTCCAGTTTGCGGAATCTTTCAAAGTGGGGCGACGCAAAAGAGGCGGTTCAGGAAACTGGGCCTATCGGGAGCAAGGGCGGGCATACGCCGATGTGCTTCCCGACATCTCTCTCTTCTCCCGTTGAGGGGAAAATCTCGTCGACCTTCCACATTGGCAGGGCCGGCAGGGAACACCTGCCGGACTTTTTTCCACTAACGGGTCACAGCGCTGGCCTCCCCGCGCAATCGAATGTCCGCGATAGGATGCTATCGGCGCCTCATCCCCCCATATTTCGCTCTCCTACACCCGCCAGGGCTGGAGTTTTTGTTGGCAAATCATTACCTTATAGCGCCTTTTTTGGGGCGGTAATCCCTATCCTCTGAACCTGTCCAGCCCCGGAAGCTACTCGGAACCTAAAAGGAAAGCGTCATGACCAGAATTGTTGCGGACATCGGCGGCACCAATGCCCGCTTCGCCATTGCCCATCCGCACCAGGGCGGCTATCGGCTGGAAGCCATTCACGTGGTGAACTGCGCCAAATTTGACGACTTCTATACCGCCATGGGGCAGTGGCTGGAAGGCCTGGAACAGGCGCGCCCCAGCGAAGCCTGTGTCGCCGTGGCCGGGCCGGTAGAAAAGACCCCCGAGGGTGGCCGTGTCACCATGACCAACCTCGGCTGGGATATTCGCGCTGAAGAGCTGTGCAAGCGCTTCGAGCTGGACCGCGCTCTGGTGGTCAATGACTTCGCCGCTCTGGCGCTCTCCTTGCCGCGGTTGCAGGGCGAAGACAAGTGGGCCCTGCGGGATGTGCCCTCGGAAGCGAATGGCTGCATGGCGGTGCTCGGCCCCGGCACCGGTCTCGGGGTGGCCGCCATCATCCACGAAGCGGGTGCTTACCGGGTGGTGCCAGGAGAGGGCGGCCACGCCAATCTCTCCGCGGGCAGTGAGCGCGAGCTGGAGCTGCTGCAGATCCTCGCGCGTCAACAGATGCCGGTGTACAACGAGTATGTACTGAGCGGTGGCGGGCTGGTCAATCTGTACCGGGCGGTAGCGGCCCTGCACGGCCGCCCGGCGGAAGACTTCACTCCGCCGGATGTGAGCAGCCGCGGTCTGGACGGCTCCGATCCCCTGTGTCGGGAAACCCTGATCGACTTCCTCAACTTCCTCGGCAGCGCCGCCGGCGACGCGGCCCTCTATTATGTGGCTCGCGGCGGCATCTTTCTGGGCGGCGGTGTGCTTCCGCGCATTGAAGCTCTGCTGCCGGAAAGCCAGTTCGAGCAGCGCTTTACCAATAAGGGGCGCCTGAGCGACTGGCTGAACGGTGTGCGGGTGGAAGTGCTGAAAGCGGGCTATCCGGCGCTGATCGGCGCCGCCGCCTGGCTGGAGCGCTGACCGGCCGGTTCTCCAGCCTTTTCGCACATTCGGAGCTGAACAAAGTTTGTTCAGTCCGTATAATCTCCCACCATATGGTGATCTGGGTCGGCCCTTCCATCCCTCTACCCCTCTGCCGGCCCCAGCTTCTCCCCCCTCCTCCCCCCATGGGGGTGGAGGATAAGGACTTCGGGTAAGCCTAGGATGGCATTACTCACCATAACGATAAGTCCAAGGGAGAAGATGATGAGTCTGACTAACAAACGTTTCCGGCCGGCACTGCTGTCTGCAGCCATTGCCGCGTCCGTGACATCCGTAGGCGTATTTGCCCAGGAAGATGCCAGCACCAGCCTGGAAGAAATTACCGTTACCGGTTTCCGCAAGAGTCTGCAGGATTCCATCGGCACCAAGCGCGATGCCAAGGGCGTAGTCGAAGCAATCTCTGCAGAAGATATCGGCAAGTTGCCGGATTCCTCAATCGCCGAGTCTCTTTCCCGTCTGCCGGGCCTGGCGGCCCAGCGCCTGGATGGCCGTGCCAGTAAGGTATCTATCCGCGGATTTGGTGAAAACGAAAGCGCCACTACCTTTAATGGCCGCGAGCAGGTGTCCATTGGTGATAACCGCGGTGTAGAGTTTGACCTCTACCCCTCTGAAATCATGGCCGGTGTAACCGTCTACAAGACACCGCAGGCGAGCCTGGAAGCTGAAGGCATTGCCGGTGTCATCGACATGCAGACCGTCAAGCCTCTGGAGCGTGGTGAGCGCACCATTCAGTTCAATGCGCAAATGGAGCAGACCAGCTTCGGCAAGCTGAACCCGGACGGCGAAGACCAGGGCCAGCGCGCAACCTTCTCCTATATCGATCAGTTCGCCGATGACACTGTCGGTGTGGCGTTTGCCTTCAACACCATGAGCTCTCCGAGCCAGGAAGAGCGCTGGAACTCCTGGGGCTACCCTGAATTTGAAGTGGATGGTGAGAACTATTCCATCCTCGGCGGTGCCAAGCCTTTTGTGCGTTCCTCGGTCCTGGATCGTGACAGCGCCATGCTGGTGGTTGAGCTGCAGCCGAACGAAAAACTGCACACTACCTTCGATGCGCTCTACGTAGATTTCGAAGATGAACGCATCCTGCGCGGTATCGAAATTCCCTTCGCCTGGGGGCAGGGCAGCCTGTCCGCCGACTTTGCCGATGCGGATCCCGCCTCTGGCTTCCTGACCAGCGCCAGCACTGATGGCCAACGCGTGGTCGTGCGGAATGACCTGGAGTCCCGCAAGGCGGAAATGAATTCTTTTGGTGTCAACACCAAGTACGATTTCACCGATACACTCCAGCTGGAATTCGACGCGAGCCACTCCAAAGTAGAGCGTGAGATCTGGAGCTTCGAAAGCTACTCCGGTACCGGCCGTGGCGACAGTGAAGGTGTCGCGGATAACCTGAGCTACACATTCCGCCCGGGTAACACCGGTGCCCAGTTTACCCACGAGCTGGATTACAGCGACTTTGACCTGATTCAGCTGGGTGGCCCACTGACCTGGGGTTGGAGTGCTGCCCTGAACGACAAGTACAATCTGGCGGGTACTGATTACGAAAACGCTGCTCAGGATGGCTTCCTCAATACACCGGAGATCGACGACGAGCTGACCCAGCTGAAACTGGCTGCAACTCAGCTGGTTGAACTGGGCCCGGTAAACGAGATTTCCTACGGTGTGTCCTACCGCGACCGCGAGAAGGTGAAGCGCTCCGAGGGTTACTACATGACCCTGGCAAACTTCGATGGCACCACTGAAAACAGCACTCTGATTGTGCCGGAAGAGTACCGTCTGGGCAGTGCGTCTCTCGACTTCATCGGAATGGGTGACATGATCGCCTACGACGCGGCGGCGATGCTGCGCGATGGTTACTACGACCTGACCGACGAATCCCTTACCGGCATCCAGCATCTGACCAAGTCGTACAGCGTTGCTGAAACGGTAACCTCTGCATTTGCTCAGGCGAACTTCGAAAGTGAAGTGGCTGGCCTGGTGCTGACGGGTAATCTGGGTGCGCGCTACGTTTATACCGAGCAGCAGTCTGAAGGTTTCGGTGGCCAGGTGATCGATGGCCTGGTGGTTGCGGAAGCCACAGATCTGAGCCACGACTACGGACATTTCCTGCCGAGCATGAACCTGGCGCTTGAGCTGACCGAATCCCAGACTCTGCGCTTTGGTGCCGCCAAGACCATCTCCCGTGCCCGCATGGACCAGATGAACGCCTCTGTGGAAGTGAGCTACAACCAGACCCCGGATGCCAATGGCAACAACTGGAGTATCAGCGGTGGTAACCCGCTGCTGGAGCCGAAGGAAGCGGTGGGTGTCGACCTGTCCTACGAGAACTACTTCAGTGAAGAGGGTTACTTCTCTGTTGCCGTGTTCTGGAAAGACCTGAAGCAATGGCACTTCGATGGTAACTACGAAGTTGATTTCTCGGGTGTTGCGGATCCGGCCACTGGTGAAATCCCCGAAAACTCCACCGCGACGGCCTACGGCATGATCAATGGCGGCGGAGGCACTCTGCAGGGCTACGAGCTGGCAGCGACTCTGCCGTTCAACCTGTTCCACGAAAGCCTGGATGGATTTGGTCTGCTGGCAAGTCACACTGGCCTGTCTTCCGACGTTGAAGACCCCAATGGCAACGAGTATGAGCTGCCGGGCCTCTCGGACAGCATCCAGACCATGACGGCGTATTACGACAACCGTGGTCTGTCCGCGCGTGTCAGCATGCGTAAGCGCGATGACTTCAAAGGCGAAGTGTTCGGTGTCGGTTTCGACAGCGTACAAGTGGACGTAATGGGTGAAACCATTGTCGATGCGCAAATCGGCTATGATTTCTCCGAGTCCAACATCAGCGGCCTCGACGGTCTGTCTGTATTCCTGCAGGGTCAGAACCTGACGGACGAGCCTTTCACCACATTGAGCGGTGACAACGCCCTCCAGGTTCGTGACTACCAGAGCTATGGTAAGACCTACCTGCTGGGCTTCAGCTACGAGCTGTAAGCGTAACTGAGTTGTCTCGATGGCCCCTGTAATCTCGATTGCAGGGGCCTTTTTGTTTGCAGGTGTATTTACAAGCCGGGTGCAGGGAACGCGATAGGTGATGACTGACAAAAACTAGAAGAGTTTCGGAAAATATCGTGAATCAGAAAATAATAAAAAAGCTGGTTATCCTCGGTGGCGGTTCCGCCGGCTGGATGACGGCAGCGCTGGTGGCTCGCAGTATGCGCGGCACTTTGGATGTTGTCCTGGTGGAGTCCGATCAGATCGGCACTGTTGGTGTCGGCGAAGCGACTATCCCTCCGATACAGAATTTCAATCGCGCTCTGGGCCTGGATGAGCAGGCGTTTTTGCAAGAGACCAATGGCACGATCAAACTGGGCATTCAGTTTGAGGGCTGGTCGCGACCAGGGGCGAGTTACATGCACGCCTTTGGTGGAATCGGAAAAGATTTTCCATTTTGTGATTTCTACAATTACTGGCTCCGCGCGCGCGCTCGGGGCGATACCTCTTCATTTTGGGACTATTCGTTGAACTATCAGGCGGCGCTGTGTAATCGATTTGCGCCGCTGGCAGCGATACCGAATACCAATCTCGCCGGAATCTCCTACGCATACCATTTTGACGCGGCGCTGTACGCACAATTTCTCCGCCGCTACTGCGAGAGTAATGGCGTGCAACGTGTACAGGGCAAAGTCTGTGACGTATTAAGAAACAGTGACAGCGGTTTTGTTGAGACACTGAGGATGGAAAATGGTGGCGAGGTAAATGGTGATCTGTTTATCGACTGCTCCGGGTTTGCTGCTCTGCTGATAGAAAAGACCCTTGGTGTGGAATATGAGCATTGGGGGCAATGGCTGCCCTGTGATCGCGCCATGGCGGTGCCGAGTGAGTCGGAAGAGCAGATCGCACCCTATACCCGTTCCATTGCCCACGCCTGTGGCTGGCAGTGGCAGATACCGTTGCAGCATCGCACTGGGAATGGATTGGTGTTTTCCAGTGGTCACTGGAGTGATGAGCAGGCGCGGGAACGATTGCTGAGCAACTTGCCGGGGACGCCGCTGGCGGAACCCAAAGTCATTCCATTCAAAACGGGATACCGGCGTGAGCAGTGGTGCAAGAATGTGGTGAGTCTTGGGCTGGCCAGCGGTTTCCTTGAACCCTTGGAGAGCACCTCCCTTCATCTCGTGCAGTCCGCTGCCACTCGGTTGATCAAGTGTTTCCCTCACCACGGTATCCGAGGGCAAGAGGTGTCTGAATTTAATCGGCAATCCCGTGTCGAAATGGAGCGGATCAGAGACTTCATTATCCTGCACTACAAGGCGAATCAACGTCGGGACAGTGATTTCTGGCGTCATTGCGAAGCGATGACGGTGCCCCATACGCTGCAGGAAAAAATGGAATTATTCCGCGCGACCGGAAAAGTGTTCCGGGATTACGATGATCTTTTCACGGAGGTGGCCTGGCAGCAGGTGATGATCGGGCAGGGGATTCTGCCGGAGGATTATCACCCGGTCGCGGATGCTTTGAGTGATACACAGATGGATGACTTGATGCAAAGCCTGAAAACCCTCATTCAGGGAACGGTCAGGCAGCTGCCGTCCCATGAGCAATTTCTTGCGGGTATCCAGGGCGTTGCTCAATAGTGAGACTATACGGCGGGAAGGCGAGACGGTGCATCAGCCGGGATGCGGATGGAGAGGCCCCGCGAACACGGGGCCGAAGGCAAGACAATCAGTGTGCCGTGGTCGTAAACGCGTTACACACCATCACATCGGTCTCTACAGAGCCAATCACCCGCTCGGCAGTGTTGCCGCGCAGCAGTGAGCCGGTTTCGCCGTACTGGTTCAGGGTGCCCATCACCACCACGTCGGCGTCGATCTCTTTGGCTATCTCGGCAACGACTTCGTTGGTGTAGCCCTGCTTCACGTGGATGCGGTCAGTGGGAACACCGGTCTTGTCGGCCAGTTTGGCCAGCGCGCCGCGGTCCGGGTAGAGCATGGAATCCAGATAGGCGTTTACCAGGTGCAGCTCCGCACCGTACACCTCGGCGATATAGTTGGCGCGCTCGGTAATCTGGCGGTTGAGCTGGCGTTGCTGGTTGGTCTGAGCCTGGTAGTTGACCGTGGCCAGTACCACTTTGCGGCGGTCCTTCGCGCCCGGGCGGATCAGTACCACCGGGCACTTGGCGTGCTTCAGCACCTGCCACTTGGATTCGGCGAAGGTGAAGCGGCGGCTGCTGGTGCGGGCGTGTACCGGCAGGTAGATCATTTCCGCGTTGTAACGCTTGGATTCCTGGATGATGGCACCCTGCCAGTCGCTGGACCAGCAGACGTTGATCTCGAACTCCACGCCTGCGTCTTCAATCGGTTTACGAATCTGGTCGCGGAACCAGAACTCGTCGCGGAACAGGTGGTCGTTCACCGCGCGGGTGTCGACGGCTTCGCCATCCACGGCCACGAATACCGCCAGCTTCGGCTGCGGGTTGCGCTCACGGGCGGTGGCCAGGGCGCGCTCCAGGGCGACGTGGCGGTCATCGTTGGGGTCTACGACTACGAATACGACAGGTTTGTCCTGCATGTTCACTCCTTCAAATTAGAAATCTGTTTCCCTAAGTTCTCTCTCTGCGCAATAGGTATTCTTCTCCAACGCAGACGCTCCGCCCCATTATTATTGGCGCCCTGATTTTGGGGTGTCAGGGCATCTGGGCGGCCCCGCGGACGGGTAGTCAAGCCTATCACCGGCCGCTGCTTTTTTCATCTACGCCCCACCCCGGGAGGATGAAACCGGGGAGGAGGTGGGTAAAGTAGGCTGCAGTGATGACCGTTCGATAACGACGCAGAGAAGATAATGAGAAAAATGAACGCACTGGCCGCGCTGATTTCTGCCGCGGCGCTGACCATGACCGCCTGCTCCGATGAGGGCACCCGTTCAACCGCAGCAACGGCGGCGGAAACAGCGCTATCTTCCGCGCAACAGGCAGCCCCGGCCTTGACCGAGGTCAAGCAGGGGGCCGTCGATCCCTTCTGGAATAACGCCACCATCTACTTCATGCTTCCGGACCGTTTCCATAATGGCAATCCGGACAATGACCTGTCTTACGGTCGCAAAAACGACGCGGCACATCTGCGCGGTTTCCATGGCGGCGACCTGCGCGGTGTCATTCAGAAACTGGAAGAGGGCTATTTCACCGATCTGGGTGTGGATGCCATCTGGATGTCGCCGATCATCGAGAACGTGCACGGGTTCGATGAAGGAGACAAGCGTACCTATGCCTTCCACGGCTACTGGCCGAAAGACTGGACCAATGTAGACGAGAACTTCGGTACCGAGGAAGAACTGGCCGAGCTGATCCAGGTCGCCCGCAGCAAGGGTGTGCGCATCCTTCTCGATGTCATCATCAATCACACCGGCCCGGTCACCAGCGAGGACCCGTTGTGGCCATCCGACTGGGTACGTACCAACCCCCAGTGCGACTGGAGCAGCTTTGCCCAGAACGTACAGTGCGCCCTCACCGACAACCTGCCGGATATCCTGACCGAAAGCGAGGAGCCGGTAGAGCTGCCGCCGCAGCTCACCGAAAAGTGGCAGCGCGAGGGTCGTCTCGATCAGGAAGTGGCCGAGCTGGACGCCTTCTTTGAGCGCACCGGTTACCCGCGCGCGCCGAAGTACTACATCGTCAAATGGCTGACCGACTGGGTGCGCGAATACGGTGTGGATGGTTTCCGTGTCGATACCGTGAAACACGTCGAGCCGGAAATCTGGGCGCTTTTGAAGAAGGAGGCCAGCCTGGCACTGGCAGAGTGGAAGGCCAACAACCCGCAGGAAAAGCTGGACGATCGCGCGTTCTTCATGGTCGGTGAAGTTTACCACTACGGTGTGAAGGATTTCGCCAGCAGTGATGGCCGCTTCTATGACTTTGGCGACCGCAAGGTGGATTTCTTCAACTACGGTTTCGACAGCCTGATCAATATGGGCTTTGCCGCCCACGCAGCCCAGGACATGGAGAGTATTTTCAGTGACTACTCCAGCATCCTGCACGATGGTGAGCTGAAAGGCGTGTCGGTGCTAAATTACCTCGGTTCCCACGACGACCACCACTCCTTCGATCGCGAGCGCAAGCAGGTGAAAAGCGCCGCGCTGAAACTGATGCTGGCCCCGGGGGCCGCGCAGATTTACTACGGTGACGAAATCGCCCGCCCGATGATCGACGAACAGGCCTACGGCGACGCCTCCATGCGCGTACCCATGGACTGGCGCAGTATCGAGCAGGCCAGCACCAGTGAGATCCTGAGCCACTGGCAGAAGCTGGGCCAGTTCCGCCAGTCTCATCTGGCAGTGGGGGCCGGGGTGCACCAGCAGCTGAGTGAAACGCCATATGTCTTTTCCCGCACCCTGGGCGATGACCGTGTCATGGTCGCACTGGAGTTGCCGGTGGGTAAAAAATCCGTGGCTGCCGGTGCGGTATTTGCGGAGGGCACTCTGGTCAGAGATTACTACTCCGGCGCGGAAGCTACCGTCGAAAATGGCACTATCACGCTGGATACCGAATTTGACACGCTGCTATTGGGCCCTGTGGCGTCTACAGCGATCAGTGCACGCTAATGCACATCTGTTCATGCAACGTCAGTAAGTCACCTTGTTGTTCCCGCAAAAGCGGGGATTCAGGCACCCCCTGGGTCAGGTAGGACCCGAACTTCTCTTTCTCGTCGAAAGGCTTGCCGATATCAGCACTTCTGATATCGGCTTTTTTTGCCCATTAAAAAGTGACCCGGCGATGGCTCACCGGGTGCAGCCGATCAAGGTTTTGTCATCCCGAAGCACTACGCCCCCGGGGAGGAGGAGGTAATCTCCCCGCAACCGCGTAATTTGATCCTGTGCAATTGCGGTTTCAGCACAACCCTGCTGAGAGAGCCGGCCAGAAGCAGTACCGGGTCAATCAAGCGAATAAATATAAAAGCCGCCTGCAAAAGCAGGACGGACTTCCGGATAAAAATAACTCCCGGAGCATAGCGATGATTTCTGCCCCTGTGAAAGCCGGAGTGTCACACTCCGTTGCTGCTGTCTATCTGCGCGCCTGTGTTGCGCTGATCTGTCTTTTTTCCCTGTCGCTCGATGTCAGTGCGCAGACCTGGCCCGAGGCCTGGTTCCGCGGCACCCCGAACGACTGGGGCACGACCCCCATGACCTATGACGTCGATGCCGGTGTATGGGTGACCGAGCAGGATTTTGAAGGAGGCAACCCTCGCTTCAAAATCAGCCGCGAACAGAACTGGAACGAAGCCTACCCGGCGCAGGATTACCAGGTGCAAAGCGGCCGCTACCGAATCACCTTTGATGATGCCAGCAAGGCCATCACCGTGAGCGAAATCACCGAGCCCCCACCTGCCGGCACGGCAACCAGCCTCTGTTTCGACAATCCGCAGAACTATGCGGCGCCCCATATCTATTTCTGGAATCCGGCACCCGGCGGCAGCGTCAACGACCTGCCCGGTTGGCCCGGGGTCGGTATGACTGAGGTCAATGGTAATTACTGTTACGACTTCACCGCGCAGCTGAACAACGGCGCCATGCCGGATTCACTGAATGTCATTTTCAATGACAATGGCGGTGCGCAGACTGTGGATCTGCAATACAGCGGCGATCCCTGCTATGTCGATGCCCAGTGGCAGCCCGCGGCGAGCTGCGGTTTAGATGAAGAGCCCACCGATGACCTGCCCCCGAGTACCCGTCCGCTACTGGCGCAGCCGCTGAACTTCCCGATCAGCGGCAATGTCTCCGGAGGCAACTACCGCTTCGAGGTGGCCTACCCGAACCTGCAGGGCCAGTTCATGTCGCCGGTCATGGTGATTCCCGATGGTATCAACGACCTGCTGTACGTGGTGGACAAGACCGGCACCATCTTTGTGTTTCCCAACCGTGAAGACGTGGCGCCCGGCGAAATCCGTGAACTGCTGAATATCAACGGTGAAGTGCGGAACTACCACGAGCAGGGACTGCTGAGCATGGCCTTTGACCCGGGCTTTGTCAGCAATGGTCATATCTACATCTATTACATTCACGGTACCGATGATAATGAGCGTGCACCGGATGGCAGTTACGGTGACGCGATTCTCGAACGCTGGACCCTAGACAATCCCAGCGATCCATCTCAGGCGCTGGCCTCTTCGCGCACGGAAATTCTGCGGGTGCCGCAGCGCGGGCCGGACCACAAGGGTGGCATGATGCAGTTCCACCCGGAAGACAATTATCTGTACCTGAGTATCGGTGACGGTGCCTACGGTCACAGCGCCACCATGAGTTATCCGGAAGATCCGCGCACCAATAACGGCGCTCAGGAAACCGACAACCTGCTGGGTACCTTTATCCGTATTAAACCGCTGGAGCAGGCGGTGAATGGAAAATACTACGAAATTCCCGCGGACAACCCGTTTGTAGGTGTACCCGGTTTCCGCGAAGAAATCTGGTCTTACGGCCACCGCAATCCCTGGCGCTGGAGTTTCGATACCGAAGCGCCCTACACCCTGTGGGAAACGGAAGTCGGTCAGGCGGGATTTGAAGAAGTAAACCTGATCGAAAAAGGGAAAAACTACGGCTGGCCCGTGTGTGAAGGCACCAACAACCGCGGTGACCTCGGCGGTGATCCGGGCAAGAACTGCAGCACCGATTTCGAGCCACCGCGGGATGGTTATGCCCACCCCACCGGTTATTCGATTATCGGCGGTGTGGTGTATCGCGGAGACGCCCTGCCGGGTCTGAGCGGCAACTTTGTTTTCGGCGACTATGTCACTAAGCGTATCTGGTCCATCGTGGACGGCGAGGCCAAAGAATTGATCAGCGACGCCTTCCCGGAAAATATTGCATCCTTCGGTACCGACCTGAGTGGCGATACGCTGCTGGTTTCCACCTATGGTGTGGAGTACGGCGGTCAGTCGACCATTTACAAGGTGGTAGACGATGACGCGGAAGCGGCGGTTATTCCGGCCAGGCTCTCGGAAACCGGCCTGTTTGCCAACCTGCAAACCCTGGAACCGGTGAGCGGGGTGATCGAGTATGCCCTCAATACCGAAGGCTGGTTCGACGGCGCGAATCTGCGGCACTTTATCGCGGTGCCCAACGATCAGCAGATCGAGTTTGATGCGACCAGTCAGTGGGATCTCCCGGTCGGCACCGTACTGGTAAAACACCAGAGTATTGCCACCGCGGAGAATCCGCACAAACCGTTTACCACGTCCGTTCTGTTCCGGCAGGATACGGGCAAGTGGCAGGCGGCCAACTATTACTGGAACAGCGCCGGGACCGACGCTGACCTGGTCACCGAAACCCTCACAGTGATGGACGGCGGTATTGAAAACCGCCAGCGGGCCGTGCAGTCAGCCGCCGACTGCGGATCCTGCCATATCGGAAGTGGCAGTCGCGAGCCCCTGGCGGTGCACACCCGTCAATTCAATCGGGAATTCCAGTATGGTGAGACCGAAACCTCGGTGGCCAATCAGCTGGATGTGTTCAACACCATCGCGCTGTTGTCGGAAAATATCGGCAGCGCGGACAGTCACGGTGCCTTCGTGAATGCCGCCGATACCAGCGCGGATCTCGATGAGCGCGCGCGTACCTATCTCGAAACCAACTGCGCCCACTGTCACGCCAGTGGCTTTATGGATCTGCGCTACGACACCCCGCTCGGTGACACGCGCCTGGTGAATGTGGAGACCACCGGCGGCGCCGCCCGTTTGCGCCCCTTCGATCACGCCAACAGTCTGGTGTATATCTACCAGACCACCGATAACAACCGCATGCCCAAGGGCACCCGCTATACCAACCCGGTAGCAGAAGCGCTGTTCAGGGAGTGGATTGATGGTAGCGGCCTGCAGCCGGTGGGAATCCAGCTGGACGCCGACAGTGATCGACTGAACGGCGGAGATACGCTGACGGTCCAGGTGCATTCCCTGTATCAGAATGGCTTCACCGCACCGGTACCCAATGCGCCGAGTGTCAGCTCCAGCAACAGCAATGTCGTGGCGGTGGAAGCGGTCGGCAACGATGACTTTGTATTGCGTGCCGGCAATACCGGCAGCGCCATCGTCACCGTACAGCAGGGTGGGTTCAGCGCGCAGTTGACCATCAGCGTTACCTCCATTGATACGGCCATCACGGGACTGGAAATCGCACCCCAGGGACAGTCGCTGGAAAGCAGTCGGCAACTGGTGGCCGTGGGCCTGCGCGCAGATGGTACCCGGGAAAACCTGTTCGGCCAGGTCAGCTGGTCCGTTGCCAGCGGCCCCGCCACCATCGATCAGAGCGGTCTCGTTACGCGCACGGGGACCGGCGCGGTCACAGTGGCAGCCAGCCTCGGGGAATTTACCGCAACCTTAGATCTCGCCGAGGGTTTTGATGGTATCCGCCTGCGATACGACAACCCGGAAAACTGGGCGCAGGTCTTTATCCACCTGTGGGTAACCGTGGATGGCCAGGACCAGCCGCTGACCGAGTGGCCCGGACTGCTGATGAGTGGCCCCGATAGCGAAGGCTGGTGGATGCACACCGTCGAGCAGGAGGATCTGCACAATGGCCAGGTCAACCTGGTGTTCAACAGCGGCAATGGCGCGCAGACCGGAGACCAGCGGAATATCGGCGCGTCATCCAGTTTTGTCGGCGGCGCCTGGGAACCCTGGACACCAGAAGGTCCCGTTGGCGGTGACACGTCGCGGGTCTCCGTGGTCGGTGGCACCACCGCCGACGGCGGCCGCGACTACAGTATCGGCAGTGTCATTTCCGTCAGTGCCGACGATGCGCCACTGGGCACTGTGTTTGGCGGCTGGAGCGGTGATGCCGCGCCCTATATCGTCAGTGATCCGTCGCTGCCCCAGGTGCAGCTGCTGATTCCACAGCACGATCTTTCACTGGTGGCACTCTTTCCCAGTGCCACCAATGAATACGAAGCGGGGCAGAACTTCTACGCAGCCCAATGCGCCAGCTGTCACGGCGATCGGGGCGAAGGTGCTGTCGCCCAGGCACTGGCCGGCACCGGTGCCAACTGGCAACTGGGCGACCTTACCCAATATATCGAAGACTTTATGCCCATGGACGCGGCCGCCAGTTGTACCGGCGATGAGGCTGGTGCCTGCGCCTATGAAGTGGCGCGACTGATCGTCGACGAAGCCTGGAGCAATGGTAATTGCAGCGGTAGTGCCTGCGACGGCAGCACACTGGATCAGCGCAATCTGCGCCTGCTCACCCGCGAGGAATACCTCAACAGCGTGCGGGATATTTTCGCGATCAACTTTGACGCTTCCCTGATGAATCCGGTTCCCGCCGACGGTCGGTATCGTAACTTCGATACCGCCTCTTACCTCACCGCGGACAACGACCGCACCCTGGGATACGAGATGGTGGCGGAGCAGGTGGCGGATATTGCCATCGGCCAAGCGGGCTTTATGAATCTGGTAAGCGGCTGTAGCGAAGTGCAGTGTGTGGTGGATACCCTCGGCTTCCGCCTGTTCCGCCGCCCCCTGCAGAGCGAAGAGATTGCCCGCTATGCCGGTCTTTACCAGAGCGACGATGACGGCCGTCTGGCGCTGCAGGCAATGCTGATGTCCCCGCACTTTATGTACCGCTCCGAGCTGGGTGTCCTGGACAGTGCGAGCGGACTTTACCGGCTCGACAATTACGAGGTGGCGACACTGCTCGCGTACACCTTCTGGGCCACCACCCCGGACGATACCCTGCTACTGGCGGCCACCGAGCAGGACTTCGATATTGCCACGCAGGTGGATCGCCTGCTGGCGGATCCCCGTGCCGAACGCGGCCTGCGCCGCTTTATCGGCGGCTGGCTGATCAATAATCAGTACCCCTTCCCGGCCATCACCGATACCAATCTGGTGGCGGCATTCAAGGAAGAAACCGTGGGGTTCGTGCTTGAAAATATCCGCACCAATGCGGCGTTCAGCGAGCTGCTCTCGGCCAATTACACCTGGGCCAACGGCGATCTGGCGGCGCACTACGGACTGGATACTGGTGGCAGTGACTGGGCCATGCGCACTTTCCCGGCGGGTGATCCCCGCAGTGGTACTGGTCTGCTCGGCCACGGCAGCTTTCTTGCCTCTCGCACCAGCACGGTCAATCCGGCGCCGATCAAGCGGGGCGTGTATGTGCGTGAAGTGCTGATGTGCCAGGAGTTCCCGCCGCCGGCCGCCGCGGATTTCAATGTGGTTTTCGAAGAGACCGACAGTAACCGCGAGGCTACCGCCCGGCACACCTCCGATCCCGCCTGCGCCGCCTGCCACCAATTTATTGACGGTGTCGGGTTCGGCTTCGAGCGGTTCGGCAGCGATGCCCTGTATCGCACGATTGAAACCATCGGTACCGGTGAACAGCGCGAGATCGACGACAGCGGCAGCATCAAGAGCCTGTACACCCCCGCCACCGTGATGGACCCGACCAGCGCCAGTTACGACTTCTACTCGGTGCCGGAACTGGCCGCTTTGATTGCCGGTAGCGATCAGGGCGAGGCGTGTTTTGCGCGGCAGTTCTACCGCTATGTGGTTGGACGTGAAGAGGGCGCCAGCGACGATGTGATCATTCACACCACCAGTGAAGACCTGCGCAACGGCGGCGGTATGCGCGATATGTTGCGAGAGCTGGTGCTGTCCGATGCATTTACCCTGCGCCGCTAGGAGATAATAAAAATGAAATTCTTCAATAAATTCGGTTTTACCTCGGTCAAAGAATCCAGCAGCCGCTCGCGCCGTAAATTTCTGCGCAACCTGGCCCAGGCGGGCATGCTGCTGCCCCTGGCTGGCAGCATGCTTAGCCAGCGCGTATTCGCGCAAACCGGTGGCGCGCAGCGGGTACTGTTTCTCTACTACCCCAACGGCGTAGTGCCCTACAACTGGGTACCCCAGCAGGGGCCGGGTAATATCGGCGGCAGCCAGGAACTGAGTTTTGGCCTGGGACCTCTGTCTTCCTGGCACAACCGCCTGATCGTCTTACAGAACCTGACCCTGGATATCGGCGATGGTGCCGGTGCCCACTACAACGACATGCGCGGGATCCTTACTGGCAACAACCAGATCGATTACAGCAGTGCCAGTATCGACCACTTGATTGCCGAGCAGCTGGGCAATGAGGGTGTGTTGAGTCTGGGTGTGCGCACCGGCGATCGCTCCGACATCATGATTTCCAAGCCGCGCAATGTGGCGTCCGGGAATCGGCCGATTCCGAATAACGATCCAGCAGACGCCGCGCAAAAGCTGGCCGTGGGTATTTCTGGTGGTGGCACCGGTGGCAGTATCGACCCGGACAGGCAGGCCTACTACGAGGCCATTTTGGACGACTTCGACAGCCTCGCCGATGTCACTCTCGAAAATGCCCAGCGCGATAAACTCACCCTGCACGAAAACGCATTGAGGCGCCTGCGGGATCTGGCCGGTAACCAGGTTGGCGAATGCAGCTTCAATACCAATGTCATGAGCGATCCCTACTTCGCCTCCTCCAGCCCCTTGTCGCCCAGCGAGTGGCAGATGTTCCCCCATCTGGCCCGCGCACAGGTCGACAATATTGTCGGGGCCTTCTCCTGTGGTCTGCACCGCGTCGCCACCCTGCAGCTTTCCAAAGGCGATGAAAACGGCAATCTGGTGAACTACTCCTATGATGAATGCTGGCAGATGGCTCAAGACGCCATCAGCCAGGGGATTCAGCACAGTGACGGCAGTGGTCCCGTCGGCCCCATGACACGCTGGTACAATGAGTTCGCCAGTCACAGCGCCTCCCACCGCCCCGGTGACGTGCCCCACACGGCCCAGGTGCGCTGGTACCACTCACTCCTCGCTTACACTCTCCAGCAACTGGAAAACAAAGGCCTGCTGGATGACACCCTGGTCGTTATGTTCAGTGAAGTGGGCGACGGCTCCAAACACGGCGGCGCCGCCGGCGCCGTCACCCTGGCCGGAGGCGCCGGCGGCACCCTGCAGATGGGGCGTATCATCAACTGTGGGGATGGCATCAACAACGGCCAGCGGATCTACGGAACTCATCAATTGTTTGGGGATGTAGCGCGCTATTTGGGGGTGAATTCTTTGCCGGAAAGTCACTGGTCTGGCGGGGTTATCTAACGTCAAAGATACCTGTTGAGCGGGGTGTTGCCTGCAGTAGTTGGTACGATTGAGCCAAGTAAACTTCTAAAACTGTTAAGTGCGCCTACTATTTTTACTTCTTTGAAACTTCGGGGTTGATAGAATCAATCCCGGTTTCAAGGAGTGGAAACATGACAATCCAGTACAAAGTCGGGCGCAAGGCCCCCAACAAGCGTGAGGACGTCCGCTGTATTCAGCAGCTGTTGAATCGAGCGCTTAAGCAATTTCCGAGTATTCGCGGTGGATTTAAGCCGCTCACCGAAGATGGTGTCTGTGGGAATCTAACACTCGAAGCAATCAAAGTATTTCAGACAAAGTGATGGGCTATCAATACCCTGATCAGGTTGTCGATCCGGGCGGAAAAACCTGGAAAAAGTTAAACGGTAATGTGCCCTCTGTGGACACCCTATCGGTAAAAGCGTCAGAGTGGAACTTGTCTTCTGTTCAGGCTTGGCTTAACGAGTTAATTCCCCAGTCGGTGATCGATCAGTACCATATGATCGAGCGTGAGCTGAAGAGTCTCGTGGCAGGCCCGGCGAAAGCGGAAAGTCTTTCTTCAAAAGGCCGTAGTATCGCTGTATTCCGGCAAGGGGATAAGCGGTGGGGTTCGACAAAGCTTGGTTTTGGTAGTGGAACAATTCATGGATACGGCTGTACGATGACCAGTCTGACCATGGCCGCAACCTATATTGGCAGTGCCAACAGCCACTGGCCTGAAAATTTACAGCCCTCACAATTAACCCCTCTCATCGCAAATAAGATATTGAAAAAAGCACAGGCTTTTCAGCCTGGAACCGTGAACATGTATGTTGCTCGCGGTGCGCAAGCGTTAGGAATGAAGGGAAAAGACAGCGGTATAGGGACGAAGATCCAGCAAAGTGATTTACAGACTATTGACCAGTGCCTCCGCCAAGGCGGATTGGTTTTGGCACATGTAGACTATAAAAAAGACTGGATCGGAGACCACTGGATTCTAATATCAAAAAAAATGTCTGCAGGAGAATACCAGGCGATAGATCCAACCTATGGTAAACATATGACGCTGTATGGTTCTCCCGACGGTGGTGTGCAAGCGCAGTCTCATGTGGTTCTGTATGGAAGAAACAGTAGTTGGGTTGATAAAACGCCTGAGAATGTAAAACGATATCGCGTCGTTCGTTATCTTACACTTCACGAAGCGGATACGAAAAAATAGTGGAAAAGATATGAATAAGGTACCTCATCTCCTGTGTGTGATTGCCGCCACGACACTGCTGGCGTGCGAGCAACCGGTGGCGGAGATCGGCACAGTAGCGATCCAAGAAAAAATGGATAATGCTGGTGAAATTGTTTTGCACCCAAAATTCGAGAACGAGTGCGCGAGTTGGGATAGTGCATCCATCCGGGTTTCTACGTTTGCGGATCATTGGGTCCTGGCTGGGTTCGAAAACAAGGCGTGCACGGGCGGAGCAAAGTTCGAGCATCGCTACGAACTTGATAGTCAGTTTTCCGGCGTTTGGAGGGATTCACTGTTAATAGACGTGGGTACAGCAGATGCTGATCGAGAGATGTATCTGCTGGACTCTGGCTCTGGAGATCGTATCGGTGAACTCTGGTATGTAGGACAACCAATTTTTTCGGATCAGGCGATTACCTATTTTGAGCCTACTCGTGAAAAGGCGGTGTTAAGTCAATGTCCACAGGATCTGCCCGACTTGAAATCCTCGCAGAATCTTGGGGCTGTAATCATGTATTCTACGAAGAAAAAATTTGACTTGAATTCCAGAAATATAACCGAGTTGAAAGGTCGAGGTTGTTACGCCATGCGGTAGTCTGTCGAAGCATTGGTCGAACTGTTGAACAAAAAGCCCGCTAGATTTCTCTGGCGGGCTTTTTTTTGAGAGGACTTATTGCTCTGAAGGCATATTCTGAAGTGCACTTTTCAGTTCGCGCAGCTTCTCTTTCACTCTCGCGGCATTGTCCGGACCGATGCGAATCATCAGTTTGTGCAGGCCGGGCATTTTTTCCAGTTTTTCGTCTTCAAACTTGTAGTAGACCGTGGGGCGCACCAGTTTGATGGGGCCTTCGATTTCGGGGGCGGCGAGGGCCTGGTCGATGGCGGCGAGAAGGGCGGCATGGAAGTTTTTGTTTTTCAGGCCCAACTCTCCGTAAGCCTGCTTCAGGCGCGGGTACCAGAACTGGTAGAGATCGACGGCGGTGTCGGTGTCCACCATCGCGAACAGGCGCACCGGCTGGTCGTAGCGCTGATAGTTTTCCTGGGACAGTACATACACCTTCTGCCCATCGTCTTTGATTTCCAGTTCCTTGACCGCGAGCTTGCCGTCGACGTTCTTGAACGGACGGTTCTTGTGCATCAGGTCGCCCTTGGTGGCGGTGTTTACCGCGGCCACCCATTTGCGCACCACTTCATCGGGTACGATCCATTTGACCAGGGCGCCGTCGGAGGAGAGGCTGATGATGTCTTTGCGGGCCTCGCTGTCGCTGTCATTGAGTGCGGGTAGCTGGCGTGGGGGATCTTCCGGCTCGGTGGGTTCCGGTGCCGGTGGAATGACCGGCTCGTCTTCGGGCTCGTCGAGGTTAACCTTGGGCTGGGTTTCGGGGGCAGTCTCGGGAACCGGTTCGGGAACGTCCTGCTTGACGTTGTCGCGCACCGCAAACCAGTAGATTCCAAAGGCGACCGCTACCGTCACCAGTAACGCGATCAGCCACTCTTTGATCGAACCACCCATCTCGACATCCTCCCATTGATTCCCGTTTGCCCGATTGAAAAACCAAGGCTGGCGCCTCAAAACTCAGTGTAAACCACTGACTGCGAAGTCTAGGACAGTATCAGGTTGGGAAGGTTTCGCCTATAGGTAAGGTATAGGCACGGTATAGGCTCGGTATAGGCCCAGAGAAAAAGATGGGAGCCGGCGTGATACGGGGAGAGGACAATACCGGGGGCGCGCCTGCGCCCCGGTGATGGTGAGAATAATTATGGCGTGACTTTCAGAATCTGCCCGGCGAGCGCTGGCGCGGTCAGCGGCAGCTGGGCGGACAGGTCATCGGCGACGACCATTTCTACGGAGCCCTGGGTCAGCTGGTTGGTAAGGGTGTACTTACCGGGTGCCAGTTGCCACTCCTCGACCAGTGCTGTTGGTAGCTGCAGGGTGGTGGTAGCGTCGCTGTCAGCGAAGTTGGCGATCACCAGCAGGCGCTCGTCACCGGACCAGCGGGCAAAGCTATACAGCTTGTCCGTGTAGTTTTGTCCCCGTTCCCGGTTGTAGCGGTGCAGGTCGCGGTACTCTCCGGTGAGCGCCGGGCTCTGGCGGGAAAAGGTCAGCAGTTTGGCGTAGAAGTCGCGCAGGGATTTTTCGGATTCGCTGAGCTTTTCGCTATTGAACTGCCCTTCGTTATTCCAGCGACGGATGGTGGGCACGGACCAGTAATCGAAAATAGTGGTGCGGCTCGCTTTGCCAAAGCCCGCATCGCCGGCACCGGGCTCGCCCAGTTCCTGACCGAAGTAGAGCAATGTGGGTGCGCCGCTGCTGGTTGCAGAAACTACCATGGCGGGGATACCCGCCTTGGGGTTGCCGGCAAATTGCGGGCTGGCGATACGCTGCTCGTCGTGGTTTTCCATAAAGCGCAGCATATGGTCTTCGATACCGCTGAGGCTCTCCTGAATGTCCACCAGGGGATCGGTGCCAGCCTTGCCCTCCATCACTGCGCGGATCGCATCGTAGGTACCCACCTTGTCGTACAGATAATCCATTTTGCCCAGGTGCACATAGTCGCGGTAGAGGTCTGGCTGGTAGATCTCCGCCAGCAACAAGGCGTCGGGTTTCTGCATTTTGATGGAAGAGTTCAGGTAGCTCCAGAACTCCACCGGCACCATGCCGGCCATATCGTAGCGGAAGCCATCCACACCGAAGGCGAGCCAGTAGTCGGTGATCTCACGGAATTTTTTCCAGCTGCTGGGAATGTCTTTGTCAGCCCAGAAGGCGGCATGTGCGCGGTAGTCTTTCTGCGCGAGGTCTGCCGGTAACTCGGCAAAATCGTGGGAGCCATCCGGGCGCACGCCGAAATTGATTTTTACGGTTTCGTACCAGTCGCCCTGTGCCGGTTGCGGTGCGCGGCTGCCATTTCCGGTCCATTTGGCCGGTACTTCCTTAAAGGCGCCGTCAATCAGTGGGTGGGCTTCGCCGTTCAGTGGAAGGTAACCGTCTTCCGCCACCGGTACCCGAAAGGATTCGCCGGGAACATAGTAGAAGTTGTTGTCACGGGCGTAGGCAACACTGGTGTCGTCGTCCACCCCGAAATCGCGCACGCCCTCGGGCTTGGCGAGAGACTGATAATTGCGCGCTACATGGTTGGGAACAATGTCGATAATTACCTTGAGACCGGCATCGTGTGAGCGTTCGATCAGAGCCCTGAATTCCTCCAGCCGTTTGGCTGGGTCATCGGCAAGGTCTGGGTTCACACTGTAGTAGTCCTTGACCGCATAGGGAGATCCCGCGCGCCCCTTGATCACATCCGGATCGTCATTGCTGATACCGAAAGCGCTGTAGTCGCGCACCACCGCATGGTGCAGGGAGCCGGTGTACCAGATGTAGTCCGCACCCAGGGCTTTAATTTCCTGCAACGCTTTGGGAGTGAAGTCACTGAACTTGCCCACGCCGTTCTCTTCGATCGTGCCCCAGGGCTTGTTGGTGGGGTTGGTGTTGCCGAACAGGCGCGGCAGCACCTGATAAATGACCGGTTTGCCATTGCTCTGGACTTCGGCCGTGGCCGCCCTGGGTTCACTGGTATTGGTGGGTTCCTGATGGCAGGCGGTAAGCGTGCCGGCGGCAATGGAAGTGGCCAAAAACAGGTGGATAAATTTTTTCATAAGCTCGGTATTTGTTGTCTAGTGTAGGAGCCTGCTTGCAGGCGATTTTTCGGGCTGCAAATCAAGCAGCCGTCCATGGAGCAAACGCCGGCCCGGCCATCCATGGCCGGTCGCAAATACGAGCAGCGAGCAGTGCTCGCTATGCGCTCAGATTTGCCCTGCAAGGTGTGCGTTGTAGCTTGGTTAGTTAATTACAGTCAGGCTCTGGCTTTTCTCGGACCAGTTGAATTTCACATGCAGGGTCTTGGCGCGCTTGTTGTACCAGGCCGTATTTTCGGCCAGCGCACTTTCCTTGCGCACCAGCGCCAGAGTCTGTTCACCCTGCTGCACGGCAACGGGCTGCGCTACGTTATGCAGCACCAGCTCGATACTGCGTGCCTGGGGAGCGCCGGCATAGCCGTTGCCTTCACGGCCAAAGCGGAATGCAATACCCGATTTGGTGCGCTCTCCGGCAAACGTCAGTTTCTCGTACTGACCCTTGGCGTAGGCATCCGCGGTAATCCCATCGTCTTCGTAGATATAGCCGCTGGAGCGGGGTGCGGATTCGTGAGCGTAGTAATCCAGACGCAGATTCGCGCTGGAGTAATCGCGGGTATTGTTCAGACCGGACACCGTTGGGATAAAGGCGCCGGCACGGACCAGCACCGGAATGGTTTCGAGGTCCACATCAATTTTCGCCAGGTCCCCACCGTACTGGTTATCGTTCCAGTAATCGAACCAGATGCCGCCGGGAAGCTGCACGGCAACTTCATCCACATCTTCCGCCGTAACCGGGGCAACCAGGAAATCGTTACCCCACAGGTAGGCGTCTTTGTGATCCATCAGCGCCAGGTCATTTTCGTTTTCGAAAAACAGCGGGCGCATCAGCGGCATGCCGGTCTGGCTGTTTTCAAACGCCAGGGTGTAGTTGTAAGGCAGCAGCTGATAGCGGAGCTTGACGAACTCGCGGGTGATATTGCGGGTTTTGCGGTCGTGGAACACGGGCTCCGGGGCGATGTGTTCCTGAGCGTGGGGGCGATACACCGGCTGGAACACACCGTATTGTAACCAGCGGATGTACAGTTCCCGGTCAAACTTCTCGCCGCCGGCAAAGCCGCCGAGATCCGAGTGGGTATAGCCGAAGCCGAGCAGTCCCATCTGCAGAGACAGTTCTACCTGTGGCTGCAGACCACCCCATTCCCGGGCCACGTCACCGGTCCAGGGAATCATGCCGTAGCGTTGCGAGCCCGGGAAGCCGGCGCGCATCATGATAAAGGGACGCTGTTCCGGGCTATCTGCCTTCTCGTTTTCGAACAGCATCTGGGCCCAGCGGTGTCCGTAGGCGTTGTGAATCTCATCGGCCATACCGATGGCGTGCACTGTGTCTGCGGGGTGGACCTCGGGTTCGCCGAGATCGCCCCACCAGCCGGAAACGCCCTGTTCTTTCAGGTCTTTGTAGATTTCCCAGAACCAGTCGCGACCGTCCTCGGAGAAAACGTCAATCAGGCCGGTATTGCCGAAATAGAATTCAAACTGCTTGGGGTTGCCGGCGAGATTTTTTGCCAGCGCATTACTTGCCACTGCGTCGCTCCAGCGCTCGGAGGTCGAGAGCACAAACGGTTCGGTGACGAGGATGGTTTCAATTCCCTGCGCGCGCAGGTCGGCCATCATGTCCACCGGTGTCGGGAATGCGTTTTTATCCCACGCCAGGTTGCCCATATGGCCCTTGATATCCGGGCCGAACCAGTAAAGATCCAGTACCAATGCATCCAGCGGGAAATCTTCCTCGCGGAATTTTTCCACCACATCGCGCACTTCCTGTTCTGTGCGGTACCCGAAGCGGGAAGCGAAGTTGCCCAGCGCCCAACGCGGAGGCATTGGCTGCCGGCCGGTAACATCCACATAGTTCTCGATCAGCTGCGGGTAGGTTTCTCCGGCCACCACGATATAACTGGTGCGGCCCGCCTGCGCTTCAAACTGCAGTACGTTTGCCTCGCTGGCCCCCAGGTCCATCGCACCGGTGGCACTGTTGTCGAACAGCAGAATATATTTGTTGCTGCTCATGACCGCCGGCAGCCCGAAGTACATCTGGTCCGATTCGGTGGTATACCCGTAATGGGCTTTGTTGTAGAGCGGCAGGCGATGGCCGCGACGATCCATACCCAGTACCCGCTGGCCGCCGCCGATCAGTTTTTCATTATCACTCAGAGTAAAGCGAAAGCCGCGCATGGTCTGATTGGCAAAGAAACCGTGTTCTTCACTCAGCAGCGGCTTGTCGTCGCGCAGGTATTCGATGGCAAACGGCGACTTGTGGATAACCGCGGTGAGATCGCCGAGGGCGTACTGCAGTGCGTCCTGGGAAACACGCAGTTGCGCCGCGACATCCCGCTTGAGCTGATCGGCGCGGGCAAACGACGGCAGTTGCTTGATGCCGTCGCGCTGGTAGTGCACTTCCAGTGCGCTGGGGTTTACCGGGGTCAGGGTTACCTGACTGTCACTGGTTTCGATCACCAGTTGGTTATCGAGCAGCTGGTGGCTGCGATATTCCCGCACAGATTCTGCGAGCGCCGGTTGCGCGGCGGTGGCGAGGAGGGTGGGCAGCAGGGTAGCCAGCCCGAGTTTTTTCAGCAGCCTTGTGGGCTTCTTGGAATTTACTACTTTCATCGTCTTCGCTTTTTGTATCTGTAATGTTAATTCGGGTTTACGGTGCTCGCTCCGCAACTCCGTCATGCCGGACTTGATCCGGCATCCAGCTGTGCTGGATCTGGATACCGGATCAAGTCCGGTATGACGAAGTGAGAGGGTTTCGCTAGTGGACCTCAACAACCGCCACATCACCTGCAGGGATCACCATCTCTTTCAGCGGAGTGGACTTGCCGGAGGTAATGTTGGTTGCTTTGGATTTTGTTCCCAGCATTTCTGCCAGATGCGCCAGCGGCAGCTCACGGGCGGTATCGCTCTTGTTGATCGCTACCATGACCGTGTCGTTGTCGTCATAGCGGAAATACACATAGAGGCCATCGATGGGGGCAAAGTGCTTGAGCTTGCCGTTGTGGATAACGTCTTTGTCCTTGCGCCAATTGAACAGGGTGCGCACAAACTGCTGGGCCTGTTTCTGTTCTGCGCTCAGGTTTTTACCGCTGAATGCGTTTACCTTGTCGCCGGCCCAGCCGCCGGGAAAATCGCTGCGCACAATGCCATCGTCCCGGTGCTTGGGGCTTTTCGCCAGAATCTCATCGCCGTAATAGAACTGCGGAATACCGCGCATGGTGGCGATGTAGGCCATGGCCATCCGGTACTTGCCCAGGTCTTCATCCAGCTGACTGTAAATCCGGCTCATATCGTGGTTGCCGGCGAGGATCACCAGATTGTTCGGATCGGGATAGAGCACATCGTTGGCCAGTGACTCATACAGGGAAATCAGGCCGGTGCTCCAGGTTTCGGATTTTTCCAGCCCTTCACGCAGGCCGTAGAGCAGGGGGAAATCCATCATGCTGGGGACATGGGAGACGTAGCCGTTGCGGTTGTGATTGCCGGCCTGCCAGTAGGCCACCAGCGCCGCCTGCCGCGTCCACTCTTCGCCGACGATATTGAAATTGGGGTATTCCCGCATCAGGCGCTCGGACCAGCGGGTAAGAAAGTCCGCATCGGAATAGGCATAGGTATCCACGCGAATCCCGGAGAGGTCCGCGTACTCCACCCACCAGATGGCGTTCTGGATCAGGTAATTGGCCACCCGCGGGTTGCGCTGATTGGGGTCCGGCATGGAGTCTACAAACCAGCCGTCGGTAAACAGCTGGTGGTCCTTGTGACTGGCGTAGGGATCCATATGTACGGTACGGGCGTGATTGGTGTACTCGAATTCGCCCTTTTCGATACCGGTGCCGTTGAGCCAGTCATCGCCGGGCAGATCTTCCAGCCACCAGTGACCGTCGCCAATATGGTTTGGCACCATATCCTGAATCACCCCAATCCCTTTCTGCTTTGCCGCCGCCACAAACCCGCGGAAGTCTTCATTGCTGCCGTAACGCGGGTCGATGCGGTACAGATCCGTGGCGGAATAACCGTGATAGGAGTAGGCCGGCTGGTTATTTTCCACCAGCGGGTTGGGCCAGATCTGGGTAAAGCCCATATCGGCGATGTAATCCAGGTGCGCCTGCATACCGGCGATATCGCCGCCGTGACGGCCACCGGGGGCGCTGCGGTCCGGCCCTTCCAGCATATCCGGGGCGCGGTCATTGGCGGGGTCGCCATTGGCGAATCGGTCCGGGGTGATCAGGTAGATGGTGTCACTGCTGTCGAAGCCCTGGCGCTCGGCGGAGCCGACGCGGCGCTGTTTCAGGGTGTATTCAACGGTGATCGGATTGTCGCCGTTGTGCAGTTTGATCGGCAGGGTGCCGGGCCTGGCGTCGTCGCTGATCGCCAGATTGATAAACAGGTAATTGGGGTTCTGCTCCCGCTCGGTACCGCTCAGGGTAACGCCGGGGTAGTCGATGGTGACTGCGGCGTCTGCAATAGCGTCGCCATACAGCATCAGCTGCAGGTTGGGCTCCGCCATCTGCGTCCACCAGAAGGGTGGTTCCACCCGTTCAACCGCGGGCTGGTCGGAGGCATTCGCCCCCATGGTCAGTGCCATCAGCGCCGAAAACAGCGGGGCGGACAGTCGTGCCCGAGGGCGGCGGGGAGTATCCATCATCATCGCGGTCACCTGTTATTGGTCTGGGCGCTCTATCCCAAGGGACGCTAATCCGGGGACTGTTCGCACTTTTTTTCACCATTGTGCCCACTCTGCACCCCCCTGTTATCCCCCTCCCGGCGGGGGGAGTCGCCGGGGCTCCCCTTTCGTGGGGCTGGCGCGCAATTTCACCACGCCCCACCCGGGGAGGAGGTACCGCAGCGCCAGTTCGGCAGTATGTACAGGAGCCCGCAGTAGCGCGGATCTGCAGTAGAAAGTTCGCCGGGCACACCTTTAAGAAAAATAATCAACCGAGATGATGAATATGAACAAGAGTTACCTGGCCCTGGCGGCACTGCTGCTGGGTACGAGTTCTATGGCGCAGGCAGAATGGTTCCTGCGCGGCACCCACAACCACTGGCAAGCGGATCAGATGCAGGATGTCGGCAGCAACACCATGCTCGCCGACGATGTGGTCTTCACCACCGCCGGCGAGATCAAATTCGACCGCTGGGGAGACTGGAGTGAAAACTATGGTGCCAATGGGCAGTTGAACGGCAATAACATTCCGGTCGCTGCCGGCACCTGGGACATCAAGTTCTACACCGATACCCACGACTATCACATTATTCCGGCGGACGACCCGGTAACCCCCGCAGCCACCCTGCACCTGCGCGGGACGCACAATGGCTGGGCCGCCGGTGACCTGCTTACGCGGATCGGTGACAGCGATGAATACGAAGCCTGTCGCAACTTCACTAGCGGTGACGGCAACGGTGGCCCGCGCTTCAAAATCGATCCCAGCGGCAGCTGGGCCGGGAGTCAGTTCCCCGCACAAGATGCCACCGCCAGTGGCTGGACCCATATTGTCGCCAATGGCGAGAGCAACAGCCTTGTGAGCATCACCGTGGATCTCGACGAAAACTGTGGCACAGCTCCCCAGGATAGCGATGGCGACGGCGTGCCGGACGGCGCAGACCTTTGCCCCAACACCCCTGCTGGTGCCACTGTGGATGCCGATGGCTGCGAAGTGGAGCAGCCGGTACTGAGCGATTTCCGCAACCGCAGCATGTACTTCGTATTTGTGGACCGCTTCGCCAATGGCGACCCCAGTAACGACAACGGCAACAATCCGGCCGCAACCTCCAGCACCAAATCCGCCGGCGGCCTGTCCGAGTGGAAAAAATACTGGGGGGGCGACATTCAGGGCCTGATCGACAAGCTCGACTATCTGGAAGCGCTCGGCGTTACCGCTATCTGGGTCACTCCGCTGAACGACAATATCGACAATTCAGGATCGGATGGGGCCTACCACGGCTACTGGGGGCGCGACTTCTACGAAGTGGACGAGCACCTGGGGGACTGGGCGCTGGTGGATCAGCTGGATGCGGAAATGGAAGCGCGCGGTATGAAGCTCGTGCTGGATATCGCCCTCAACCACTCCAACCAGGACGATCAGTACGAGTTTGGCGCACTCTATAAAGAGGGCACTTTTATCACCGATGTGAATCAGGATAACGGTACCTGGTATCACCACAACGGCGCTATCGCCGACTGCGGTGACAGTGACCCATCCACCACCTGTGGTGGCGAATGGGACGACCCCTGGTCTTTCACCAACAAGACCCTGTTCAACCTCACCGACTTCAACCACGGGTTTAACAGCAATAGCGCGGCAGATCAGTACCTGATTGATGCTGCGATCAAGTGGATGAGTCACGGCGTGGATGCCTTCCGTATCGATGCCATCAAGCATATTGAGCCCAACTTCATCAATCGCTTCAGTCAGGCCGTACGCGCGGTCGACCCGAATGTGTATATCTTCGGAGAGTGGTACGGCGCCGGTGCCGGTGAAAGCCTGTCGATGACCTTCCTCAATGAGAACCGCGGCTCCGAGCTGTTGGACTTCCAGCTGCGCAACAACATCGAAGCGGCCATTGCCGGCGATATCACCATGACCCAGCTGAACACGCACATCGAGTCGCGCGCGGGGGCCATGGGCAATCGGGAAAGCTGGCAGCCCATCTTCCTCGACAACCACGACGCGACGCGCACCAGTGTGTTCCTGCAGACTACCGGCCCGGTTGATAACGGCCGCACCGGTAAAGGGTTCAGCAAGGCGCTCGCCGATGCACGCCAGAACCTGGGGATGGCCCTGGTGATGACCCTGCCGGGCATTCCCACCATCTATTACGGCAGCGAACAGAACAGCACCTGGTTTGCCGCCAATGGCGATGGTCAGGTCGGTCACGATCCCTACAACCGCGAGGGTATGCCCTCCTTCAGCGAAACCACGCAGGCGTTCCAGCTGATCAGCGCCCTGGCCAACCTGCGCGCCCAGAGCCCGGCACTCGCTTCCGGCAGTTACAACGAGCGCTGGGTGAATCAGGACATTCTGGTGTTCGAGCGGATCCAGGGTAGCGACGCGGTAATGGTGGCCGTTAACCGCGGTGGCAGCACCTCCATCAACGTGAGCAATCTGGCACTGGCCGACGGGCAGTACAGCAGCCTGGTGGGCAGTGATTCGGTGAGTGTGAGTGGTGGCTCCGCGGTTCTGAATCTGGATGCCAACGAAGTCATCGTGTTGCACTAAACAGCATTGTCCCGTGCCTGCTCACAGGGCACTGGGCTAGCGGTCTTTTCCTGAAGCCCCGGGCAGCCGCTCGGGGCTTTCTATTTTGGTGATGGTGCCCCGGTCGATGTGTACCAGAGAAATGCGTTGTGTCTGCAGCTTTGCCATCTCCGCGGGGTGCACGGAAAACCTGCGCGCCTGGGATTCCGGGGGGAGCGGTGAGGGTGGGTTTCTGGCATCGGCAACCGACTTCAGGTATTCGCGGCGGCTGATCGCAAGAACGGAAAGTGATAGAGAAAACAATACGATCAATTTGAAGAATGGCAGCAGTTCCTGGAAAAAAAGTTTCGCGTGAACCGGCGGGAGAGCGTCGCGCAGGCCAAGCGCCACTTCGGTAGCGTGCCAGGCGATAGTCAGCACTGGTTGCAGCAACCAGATCATCAGGGCCCACGCCAGAAAGGTGAGAGCACCATCGCGCAAACGGCACCACCTGGGAACCTTTGCCCGGTCAATAATCGGCGGCCAGACTGGATTCATCGGAATCCCCTGTCGGGGCTTGTCCAGGTACCGGTTTGATGTCGCAAGTAGAGAATGCTGCGAGGTAAACCGACGATTGCGGTCAGCGCCTGTACAACCCAGAAAATCAGTGGGTACCAGATAATCCAGTAAAGGCTGCGGAATATATCCGGTTCAACTCTCCGGTCGAGCAATGCGGCGATCAGCGCCTGCAAGAGGTAGGTCAGTGCAAGGGTCATCCCCCACTTGTCAGGCAGGAACCCCAAGCTGTTAAAACCCAGTCCAAACGAAATTCCCAGCTGATGCAGTAGCCCGACACCCATAAACAGAAGTATGGTGTAAGACCAGAGTATCGAGAGCACATAGTTGATCCAGATAGGCCACATACGCAGCCCTTTGCGCGAGAAAAGCTGAGGGAAATATCGGAGGATGACTGTGGTTCCCCCTTCGCTCCAGCGCACCCGCTGTCGCCACAGGCCGCGAAATGTTTCCGGGGTCAGTATCCACGCGAGAGCCTTGGGTACAAATTCGACATTCCAGCCCGCCATCTGAACACGCCAGGTCATATCCACATCGTCCGTCAGGGCGTGTGTATTCCACCAGCCCGCCTCCTGCAGGGCGCGCTTACGGAAGGCGCACACCGCGCCGGACACTGTAAAAAAGCTGCCGTAAATATTCTGTGCCCGGCGGATCAGGCCCACCATGCCGGAGAACTCCCCCACCTGCAGTAGCCCCACAATACTGCTGCGGTTGCGAATGCGCGGATTGCCCGCGATACCGCCGATCCGAGGGCTGACCTGAAACTGCCGCACTATCCAGTGCAGGGCATTGCGATCCAGTAGTGCATCGCCGTCGATACACACCAGGATTTGATATCGCGCAGCCAGAGCCCCAGTATTGAGCGCACAGGATTTGCCCTGGTTGCTGGCAAGATGAATGACCGACAGGCGCGAGTTAGCTTCGCAAAGGTCATCCAATATTTGCCCGGTTTCATCCACGGAGCCATCATTAACTGCAATGACTTCGAAATTCGGGTACGTAATACGACTCAGATTTTCAATGGTTTCCCGGACTTGAGTGCCCTCGTTATAGCAGGGCACCAGAATGGAAACCCCCGGGTAGGTGGTCAGCTCGGGAGGGGAATCAAGCTGCGGTTGATGCCGTTCGCGCACGATGAAAAACAGCACCGCACCGGTTATCCAGTAGTAGGCCATGACAAACGGGTAACCGAAACAGAAAATGGCCAGGGCCTGTTCTACATAGGTCCAGTTCACGGTGTTTTCTCCCCGGATTGTTTGGCAGAGGCGGGGGGATCCGTAACGGTACCCTGCGCAGGGAATGTCCGGGCGGAGTTGGTGGGGGACAGCGAAGTTACCGGGGGGCGATCGTTGATAAGGTCCTGTGGGTCCCAGCCAAAGGTTGTGCCGCCGAAACTCTGATACTGCAGAATCGCATCGCGGATTTCCGCCGCATTCGCACTGTCGCCAGTGTAGCCCCACAATCCTGTACGGTGTGCAATGCGCTGATAGGGCGAAAGCCCATAGGGAGGAGCCGGGTCGCGCTCGTCTTCGCTCAACGGAATGGGGTTACTGGTTGGGCCGGGTACCAGTGTGATATCCGCAAGCGCTGCGCCGCGCATCAGCGGGTAGTACTGTGGCGCGCGCCAGAACAGCTGAAGCCCGGGGCGCTCGTGCTCTATAAGAGCAAAGCAGCGCATTGCCAATTGATCGGCCAAGGGCCAATCACTGTAGTCTTTGTGTCGACGTTTTGCCCGCATTTGCCATGGTGTATCTGTGGTTTCGGCCGGTTGTTCGGCCAGGCGGGGCACATCGTTGAGTAACAGTCCATCGAGGGGGACATATCGCCCCAGGTCCTGGCACAGTTGTTCCACCGCCCGGGTAGAACCGAGGGTGCGCAGCGCCTGCCGATGGGGAAAGCGGATAATCACCCGCGTACCTGCGCGAGCACGCATCTGTGCTGCCAGCCGCGATAGCAGATCCTGTTGCATAGGCAAGGTGCGGGTAGGAAACCAACTTGCGGTAATGTCGCCGTTGTTGTCTTCCACCAGGGTATCAACCAGAACACTGGTGGTACCCAGGGTCTGCAGATTCTCCAGTGCTGCACCCAGTCGCAGATTTGTCACCTCCGCACTGTCGCTGGCAAAGGCTGAAGGATCGACAGGCACGATACGCCGGGTTTTAGTCCATGGGTCGATAAATTGCATCGCCGAAACCCACTCCCCGAGGGACGGATTTTCCGTAGGCAGATAACGGGCGACCTGCATGGGAATGGATGACGACGGCAAGGTAAGTTGAGCAGGCTCCGGATCCAGCGTCAGTGAAAAGTCAAAACCTGCCGATCGGGCGATCTCCAGAGTTGTCTGGTTATAGCGTCCGTAGGGCCATACCAGTGCTCGGGGCGCACGGCCCAATTGTTTTTGTATTCCGTCGCGGGCGCGCTGTAGGTCGCGGCGGATACGGGCCCGATATTCCGTCTCGTTTTCGTACCCGCGTGTCGGGTCATACTGGCGGGTGACCGCGGCGGGCAAGCCGTTCCCCTGCGGATTGCCAATCTCTTCCCGGTGCAGGTTAAACGTGTGCGAGGCAAACTCGATCAACCCCGATGCCTGCATTTGCCGCGCCTCATCCCAGGTGATAAACGCGCTGCGCGGCAACTGCTGGCGCCCGTAAGTCACCGTCCCCCCCGCAGGCGTATCCATCCACTGCCCTACAACGGCCGCTACCACCGGGTAGCGATAAGTCAGGGCAAGTGGGTAGACGCGGGAAAAGGTACTGCGGCGGCCGTCGTCTACAGTCAGCAAAATGGCATTGTCCGGCAGTGGCGCTTCCCCGCGCTGCGCGCGGGCAATATCGTCGAGGCTGATGGGCGTCCAGTCGTTACCGGCAAGCCATTCGAAAAAAGCCGCCAGCCGATCACTGGTGATCCCCGAGTCGTCCAACTGATCTTCCGTATCGGCAATATCGTGCAGCGCCACACTGTAGAACACGCCGGGTTCCGCGGGATCAGCGTGAACGGAACTGCAGAGCGCCATAAATGAAAAAACGATTCCGAGCAGCAAACTTGGCCAGTAGTGCATGATCAGAACCTCTGGCTGTAATCGAGAAACAGCCCCCAGGAATATTCATTTTCGCCGTCATAACGCCGCATCGACCGCTCGATACCATAATGCAGCCAGGTGCGTGATGAGGGTTGCCAGTACTGGCTATAGCGCAGGGTGCCAATAGGGCCGGATGAGTAATTTTCCTGCCAGTAGCTACCCAGCTCGACAAAAAACTGTTGCACCAGATCCGCGTCGTACCAGCGCCACAGACGGTGTTGAATCGCAGTGGATAGTGACACTGAATAGTCTTCTTCCGGGTTGAAGTAGGGTGCCCCCAGCAGACTGTTGTTCGACGTATAAAAGGTAGGGCGTAAATAGATATCCAGGGAATGGCCGTCATGCACCTTGGACATGCCGCTCACAATCCACTGCTGGCGGTTATTGCCATCGGTAAAATCCGCAATGGCAGCGTTTACCGAAATACTGCCCGCCTCGCTAAAGGTATAGGTGGTCCCCAAGCTCGCGGAGTCCGCGCGAATACCCGCCTCCTGAGCGCGCAGTGGTGTCATTTCTGAATAGCGTTGTAGATCTGCCGAGAAACTCCAGTGGTCCGTAGGCTGCCACTCGGCAAGGAGGCTGGCGCCGCCACCATCCAGTTCGCCACTGTGGTTCCAGCCCGCCAGGGTAACGGTCAGGTCTGGCCAGCGCCCTTCAATACCTGCACCAATGGCATTACTTGTGAGTGAGCGCCCTTCGGGGGTCGAACTGGTGCGGATATCGGCGGCAAACAGGCGGTAGCGCTCAGCCAGCGGTGGGGTGTATATCTGGAGAGTACCATCAAGCCCGCCGCCCTCTGCATCGGGACCGCCGCCTTGGGTTTTTGACGGCCGTAATTCCAGGTGCAGTTCGGCCTTATGATAATTGGCCAGGTCCCGCTGCAACCGCCGCACCTGGCCATTGCCCGGTGCGATCTCGGCGAGCGCGGTGATCTCCTGTTCCGCGACACGCCAATGGCGTCTACGCAGCAGCGAGTCTGCGGTCGATATACGGATGTCGGTCGCCTCTGGAGACAGGCTGCGTGCGATCAGAAGCTCCTGATGCGCACGCCTTGGCCATTCCCGTGCCGCTGCCATTTCGCCCCATTCTGCGCGCAGCCAGGCATTGGCCGGCGCGGCTTCTACAAGAGGCTGCAATCGCTGCCAGCTGGCTTTCGGCATGGCAACCAGACGACGCGCTTGTGCGGCGAGAGTCTGATTACTCAGCCATTCGTCGTTGGGTGAGGGGCGGCTATCAATGCCCACCTTTCGCCAGGCGCTGCCCTCCGCCGCGAGCGCGTCCGCCGTTGCCAGTGCGGCGTCCAATTGTTCCGCCTCAAGCTGAGCGTAAAAGAGTCCCACACGGGCATCGCGGTTGTATCCACCTTCGGCAATCACGGTCTGGTACAGGGGAATGGCGCGCAGCGGCAGCCGCACAGCCAGCAACGCATCGGCCTTTGCCTGCAGGACATAGAGTGGAAGTTCGTCGCCGTGCTGTTCGAGACGGGCGATTTCGTCTAGTGTCTGCTGCCACCAGCCCCGGTCCCGCAGAGCGATAACCAGGTCCCGTCGCAGCCGGGTCACCAGCCCCTGGTCGACGGGTTGGCTGTTTTCGGCGCGCTGCAACTGCGCGCGCAGCTCGACGATTGCGCGATCAGTCCCATCGAACTGATGCGCCGGTCCCCGAGTATTGACCTGCTCCCCCCAGCGCACTAGTAGCGCCGCCTGGCGCGCATCGATACCGGGATCGCTGGAGCCCCGAGCGCGCTCTGCAGCAAATGGCGCATTCAGCTCCATCACAATATCCGCCTGTGCGCGGCGAATATGGGGATTATCAGGCGCAATTAGCCGCGCCTCACCAATCAGGCGAAGCGCGGTGTAACGGTCGCCCTCTCGAAAGGCAGCCCGACCCTCTTCGAGTAACGCCTCCGCCTTCGCTGGCAGTGGCGCTTCATTGTTCGCAAATGCACTAAGCGGCGCCATTGCCGCCAAATAGAGTGCGCCCAGAAAAGCTCGCATTCCTTTGCTCCGGACCAGGAGCCCCTCCGGCTCCAAATCCTGTTTTTCGTTTTTTAGATCACAGCTTTAAAACTTAGCAGCTTCGGTGCGAGGCATTGGAAAGAATCGGGGTGGGCGGGGAACCTATATATACTCTTGAAGGGAAACCGGCCTTCGTTTCGAGCTGGTGATTGCGACACACGTTTTCTATTGGTAAAAGTCCCCGTTTCGCTATAGCGTTGCCAGTGTGTACCGGCAGCGTGTGTTAGAGTTCGCGCCGTCTCCATCCTCACGAGCGAACCCCACTATGAAACCCTGGATTCAACTCGGTACTGCAGAAATTCCCAATGATGGCGGTACGCTGACCCTACGAAAGCGCGACCAAGAGTTCTCCATCTCCCTGTCTGGCCCTCGTGGCGAGCTGATGAACAGTCGCAGGTTCCACAGTGAGCAGCAGCTATCTGTGTTGGGCTGCGCGCATCTGCAAAATCGTAAGGATGCCCGGGTGTTGGTCGGTGGTATGGGGATGGGCTATACGCTGGCTTCCGCATTGGAAGCCGTGCATGCGTCGGCACAAGTGATTGTCGCCGACCTTATCCCCGAGGTAGTGGAGTGGAACCGTGGCCCACTGGGCGAGTGTGCCGGGCGACCTCTGGATGATAGCCGGGTCGCCGTACACATCGGCGATGTGGGCGAGCTGCTGGTAGATCGAAGCGATGAATATGATGCCGTGCTGCTGGACGTCGATAACGGCCCCGAGGGGCTAACGCACAGCGACAACAACTGGCTGTATTCCATTGAAGGCACTAGCAGTATCCATAAATGCCTGAAGCCGGGAGGTATGCTCGCCGTATGGTCGGCGTCACCGGACACGGTATACGCCAGTCGGTTGAAGAAGGCTGGCTTTCAGGTGGAAGTGAAAACAGTGCGCGAGCGACCGGGGAAGGGCGCTCGCCATGCGATATTTCTCGCTCAAAGACCGGGTACGGAAAACAAGAATCGAGGCCGCTAATCTGCACTCGGTAGTTTATGAGAGTGACCCGACCCGGCCTACTCGACGCGGCGCCAAACCTCATATTCAACGCGCTCGCCATCTTTCCAGCGCTCGTTATACCAGTATTCATCTTCAACTCTGGTGGTAAACACAAATTTTGCACCAGACTGCTCGCCAAAAGAATTGAAGTGGAGTGTTTCCGTATACTTCCCATCGGCGACCTCATAAGTCCCGGTACCTGATGCCCAGAACTTGCCGCCTTTCATCGACGTAAAGCTAAAATGACGATTGCTGATGATCTTCAACGCCTTAAAGTCGAGCTCCTGATAATCGAGCAGAGTCCCCTTGTTGTCTACATAGCTCCCGGAAACCAACTCCCAGGCACCGGTAAGGTTGTCGGCGTATGAGAGAGAACTAAACAGGGAGAATATGAAAGCGCAGATATATTGCCGTTTTCTCATAAAATTATAATAACCACGAAGGATGATTGAATTATTTTCCGGGTAAGTATGTAAGATACAACAAAATCGGTGGCTCCAGTAGAGCTTTGCGATTGACTGGAATCAAATCCATCGGCGAACTTTGCGACAGTAGGTTTCGTAATCTTTTCCAAATTTTCTCATCATTACCCTTTCTTCGAACGCTATATACCAGCGGTCAATAATGAGAAAAAATAAAACGGTTAGCACCATAGATAGAATCGTTGCGCCCACCAACAAAGAGAATCCGAGCATGGCTCCAACAAGGCCTAGATACATAGGGTTTCTTGTGTACTTGAACGCCCCTTCTGTTACGAGCTTGTCAGGCTCGTCAAATGTCATGATGTTAGTGTCCAGTTTTCTGAACAGTGCTTTTCCAGAGGAAGCTAGTATCAGGCCGGAGGCAATAAAAAGTAAGCCTATCAGGTTGTATGGGAATGCAAGGGAGTAGGAAGGCTCTATCTGCCACCATGCTGCTCCCATGATGATGATAAAAAGCACAAACAGAGTCGGTGGCAGTACTATCCGCATGACATATCCCCAGTAAAGTGTTGCATGACTATACCGAGCTATCACGGTAGCGGCCTTAACCTATGTTAAGCCCATCTCTCTCCGTATACGCGACAAAGTAACATCCGTTACACCGATGTACATCGCGACATGGCGGAGTGGTATACGTTTGCTTTCATTACCAAATTCGACCAGGAAGCGCTCGTACCGCTCTTTTGCATTAAGCAATAAGAAATCGGCCTCTCGCTTTTCCTTCTTCAAGATTAAACGCTCTAAACTTCTTCGTAGAAAATCGCTCCAGTTTCTACTGTTTTTTGAAAGTTCGATTAAATGCTCGTACTGTATTGATCCGGTCGTGCATTGTGTAATTGCTTGCGCAAAGAAAGGGCTGGGCTTTCCCTCTACCAGAGAGCTAACACTGGAAAATGCGCCTCCTACCCTAACCAGAGACTTGTTTCGCTCATTGCCTTCTTTGTCGATGTAACAGTACCTTCCTATTCCTTCCATCATGAAATGGACGTCTTGGACGATGTCTCCACAAGAAAAAATATAATCCTTTGGTGCGAAGGTATGAAATGTGAAATACGGATAGGCCTGCTCCAGGTCGACCTGATCAAAAGGTGTGAGATGTGAAAAGATCTTTTTCAGGCGCTCTTGGTAGCTGCGTTCCATGGCTTTCCCCAGTGTGAGTTCGAATGCCGGATTATCTTTTGTCGCCGTCTATGCTTGGTGAGTCTGTCAGCACATTCTATAAAAATCAGGTGGTAAAATCGTTCTCGCTCAATTTTCTACTTTTCAGGTTTATCGTCCGCGCTGTCTTGGCGAACAATTGTGCCAACAGTTATCACCCTTCCTTCAGCCTTGGCTCTAAGAAAGCTTTTTCCGAGTTTGCTTGGTTTGTCGGCACCGACAGTGAAAAACTGGGGTATATTGTTGGATGGCTTGCAGATCATTCTAGGTTCAGCGGTGTGCTCAATCTCCGAACTCAGCGTTTGGATCCGCCAGTCGGACTCTGGCAAAGTTGAAAGTTCTTCAAATAGATCCGGAGAGATTTCGTAAGCTCCACACTTTGGGCATCCGACGAACATGCGGCCACCACTCCATTCTTTGGGGCGGGTGGTGACGCTATTTCTACAAATCGGGCAGCTATCCATGTTCGTCAGCATCTGTCGTATGGCCTGCGTAGGAGCGAATAAATCTAAATGTCATTGAAGTGAGCGAAGAAAACTACCAATGATTCAGATGGCATGCTTTTGCTTTTGCTTTGTCAGTGGCTGCTTTCACCCAAGCTCTTGTGCTAAGCCAATGAGAATTCCTTCTGGGCCCCGTATGTAGCAGAGTCGATAGATCCCCTGGTAATCGACAATTTCATCAACCACTGTGGCACCAAGTGGACGAAGACTGGTCACGGTGTCCTCTATATCTTCAACGGTAAACATAACACGCATATACCCTAAAGAGTTTACCGGAGCTGTACGATGGTCAGACACGATAGCAGGGAAATCAAAACGTGTTAGCTCAATTCGACTGATATCGTCTGGGGTTTTCATCATAGCAACTTCAACTCGCTGACCTCGTACACCGGTTACTCGGCCAGACCAGTCGCCTTCTACAACCATACGGCCTTCCAGTGAAAGACCAATGGCACTAAAAAACTCAATACTGGCGTCTAGGTCTTCGACCACAATTGCCACATTGTCCATTCTTTTTACAGTCATATGTACCGCCAAGTATCGATGAATTTATCTGCGATGTGGAATCTTACTGAGCTCACTGTCCACGTGGATTCACGCGTTTCAATTTTATCCTGTCACTGTTGACGTTAAATAGTTAGTAAACTCATTTGTAGCTCTGCAAAGTACACCGTAAGGTCGCTTCTGCCATCAAGCCACACATGTGTGCATTAGCTCTGCTAGCTTTTGGGGAATGGTAAGCATCGGCCAATGCCCACCCTCAATATTCTTAAATCGCCAAGATCCACTGGATTTCAAGGTAGCAAGTAAGTCATGCTCGCGGGAGAAAGACAGCCAACCCTCGTGCGCAATGAATGTGGCTGGTATATCTACCAGGGGAGATTCGAGCTTTACCGCCTCGGTAACGGTTTTGCCCGGATGTGGCCTCTGCTTTGCGCAAAGTAAGTTAATGTCGGCATCATTGAGCCTTGGTTGCGTCGCTAACTCCGCCCGGGAGGGTGCCGGCCACGCGCCTTCATTCTCCGTAATTGCTCTTTCTTCTTCATCAATGGACAGGCCCGACACTTCCAGGAATGATTGGTCAGACACAGGTAAAAAGGCCTCAATAAAAATGGTATGCCGGATAGATACGCGCCCGCGAGTAGACACTTGACCTACGATAATTCCAGAATAGCTGTGACCAACAAGGACGATCGACTTTAGGCCATGCCTAATGATGTACGATTCAACATCCTCAATATGCGTGCTCAGGCCAATTTCGCACGTCTCGCTTTGTTCATTGAGGCCCGAAAGGGTGAGTTGATGAACGTTGTGTCCTCTATCACGCAGCGACTTGGCAACTTCATCCCATATCCAGCCTCCTGCCCATGCACCAGGTACGAGTACGAACTCCATAGCTTCTCCTATCAGTCAGTGCAGCGGGGCGTGCGCTACGTATAGCGCCGCGCTTGCTATTTCTCTCAAGGATTCAGCCTTGCCACTTAAGGCCAATTCCATAGGTCGAATCCGATCGGTATCTGTACTTTCAAGTTTCAGCTCGCTTATAGAATACCCAAAGCTTTGAGACTTTCTTTCCCCAGCTTCACACGCTGTTTCGCATCGGATGGGTTTTTGATGTCCATATTTAGGGCAAACGAATACACATGGTTACCCTTTGTGACCCATCCGACCCACCATCCTACGCCAGGATTTGGTACATTTTCCCAGCCTGTCTTTCCGTAAAGCTTCCAGCCTTCACCTTGTTCTAGCAGGACGATATCTCGAACAGCTTTTTGGATATCTTTTGATACCGGAAGTTGATCTTGAGCGAGTCGTGATAGAAAAATAGCTTGCTCTTGAGCACTGATTTCCAGCGGCCCATCAAGCCAGAATGTATCTATAGACGTACCAATATCTTCATTCCCAAAACCTAGCTTCGTGACATAGGCCTGCATTCGCTCTAAACCAGTACGACGAGCCAGCGCCTGGTAGATGGGAATGTTGGATATAGAAATAGCTTCACGCAGCCCCATATCCCTTTCCCAGATTTTAAATAATTGCTTCTGCCCGCCGTAGGGGAGAATGTCGTCGACATCCTTTACTGCGCCCACAGAAAGGCCAATCAAACTATTTGCAATTTTGAATGTAGATGCTGGAACAAACCGCACTTCAGATCTTTGAGGATTATGCCCTATGAATTTTCCAGAGCCGGAATCGTATAGAACGAATGTTCCAGAGACGCCGGACCTAGTAAATAGACCATTGACTTCAGAACTTTCTTCCCAATCTGCGGAAAAGCACGGAGTAGAAAGAACGGCAAAAAATATAGCTACAAACTTATTCATGTTTTGATGTCCAGTGAAGCCAAATATTCGATACAACAGAAAGCCAAAGCAGCGTGGGTCGACGCCACTGTTTTCCGAGGGATCTCAAAAGCCAACGGCTACCGCGCCATGCCGTTCTATGGGCTCCTGTGTGAGTTCAATACCACGCTCACTCAAACGCTCATAAGCAGCGCGACAGCGATTAAATTTTCTGCGGCAGCGCTTGTTAAATGCCTCCGGACCTTGAGTTGCCCACCAGTGGTTGATTTCCGACCAGAACCGGCCTAGCATGGAATGCGCACTATTATGCGCATAACTTGGAGCGCCACTATGACCACTCTTTTTGACGTAAATGCCCCCAAGAAGGCAACAAATCTCAGCATAAATAGTGACTTGTTGGTCAAATCTAGATCAATGCACATTAATTTATCCGCGACTTTGGAGCAAGCGCTAAGCCAGGAGCTCGCAAAGCGAGAGGCTCAAAAATGGAAAGATGAGCATAAAGCCGGAATTAAGGCCTACAACGAATTTGTTGAAGAACATGGTTGCTTCAGCGATGAGTTTAGGAATTTCTGATGCCGCAGTTCGACGTATATAAAAATCCCAGCAAGACAACTCAGAAGACTTTTCCCTTTATTCTAGATATTCAGCACGAGTACATTTCTGATATAGGAACAAGGATCGTGCTCCCTCTCGGCCGGTTGCAATATTTTAAAAATGAAAATCTTGGGAAACTTACCCCCGTAATTGAGTATGAGGGTGACGAGCTAATCCTACTCACTCCACAGATTGCCGCTATGCCAACGAATAGACTAAGAAACCCAGTCGGTACACTTGAGCATTTTCGAACAGAAATTTTAGCCGCTCTGGATTTTGCTATTACCGGCATTTAACGAGCCTGTAGAAAAACGACTCTCACAATCGCTCTCTCTTGGCTGCTTTCAATTGACATTTCTTGATCACAATTCAATCACACATCTTTAACATAATCACGCTTGTGTGTATTTTTCGCATATTTCGGTGACACAAGTGTGGATAACCCTGCTAATCAGTGGATAGCGCCGTAATTCATCAACTTCTCGATGTTGTGCACCAGACAAAACATCTGCCATTGCCCCTGCACCTTGCGTTTGCCACGCAACGAGAAGCGATTTAATCGCTTGTTGGTACCGATATTGCCAAAGACTGGCTCCACCACCGACATGCGATGACTGTAAATCGTTTTCCCTTCCAGGCTATCGATCCGCTTCTTCATCCAGTCCATTGCGGTTTTGCCATTGGTCCAGGTAAAGGACACCTGTCGGCCGTGGCCGTCTCGGGTATCGGCCGAAGCCGGGTTACGCATGCACTGATGTTTAATTGGGCAGTGGCGACAATCCGTCAGCCGACCTTCAAAGAAGAGCTTTCGCTTTCCTGCACTGACGTGCGCTTCTCGATAGAGCAACATTTCATTGCCAGCGGGGCAGATACAGGTCTTGCTTCTTTTATTAAGCTTGAACTCGCTCGCAGGAATCACCTGCTTAACACCCTTTACGGTATCTCGATGACGCTTGCCATGTTTCTTTTTTTGCTTGGCAAACGCCTTGTCGCGGGAGCGGAACTGGTTATCGGGGATGTAAGCGTTGATACCTTCGCCTCTCAGAAACGCATTATTGTCCTCACTGGAAAACCCGGTATCCGCGGTGACAATCACCTGCTCCGCAAGAATGTCCTCGGCGATGCCGGCATTCCGGTAGCGCGTATTAATACCATCGAGAATTGGCTTTAATGTGTGGGTTTCCTGCCCCTCACCAAAGGCCTGCGCCTCGACAATAATCTGGTGTTTCTTGTCCACCGCCGCGACACCGTTGTACCCCTGGATGGTACCTTTGCTGGTGGTCATCTTGGCCGACTCGTTGTCGGTGATGTTACTTTTGACTTCTTTCGGCTTCTTACCCTGCCCCATTCTTGGGGCTTGCGTCTTTAGGAAGTTGTCAATCTTTTCAAAGTGCTTCTCCAAGGTTTTATTCGCCTGCTCCAGACGCTGCTTCCGCTCCCGTTCGGCGGGCTTCCTTCCATCCAGCTTCTTATGTTCCGATAGACAATGACGGATCTTCTTGCGGATCTTTGCCTGCTTTTCCTCGAGCTCTTTAAAAGTTCCAGAGTGTGACTTGCTGGCATTCGACGACATCTTGCAGCCATCAATGGCAAAGAGTTCATTACCCAAAAGACCTTCCTGGTCGCAAACCATCAGCACCTGCTCGAAGACAGACTGTATGGCATCGGGATAACTACTCATAAAGCTGGCAATACTGGTGAAGTGCGGCACGCTGTCACAGGACAGAGCTTTGAGCAGTATATTATGCTCACACTGCCATTGGATCTCCCGGCTGGACGTGATGCCTTTGGAGTAAGCGAACAGGATAATCTTCAAGAGAATAGCCGGATCATATGCAGACCGACCACCACCTTCATTCTTATACTTATCGTAGAAAGCGGAAAGATTGATACGGTTTTCGATCAGGTGATGCAGCGTGTACTCGAAGGTATTCGGCTGCAATTGATCTTCGAAATTGATTACAACCATTGTGTCCTGGCTGTAATTATAGGGCTTGAAGTTAGGCATGACGGGATCTCGAAACCGGGCCCGCAGATTTTATCAAAATCCACTAGGTTTTAAGAGTTTTTCTACAGCCTGAACGCCGCGCACAGGGGCGGCTTACTTTATGCGCGTTTTGCGCGAAAATGGGAGCGCAGCGACCAGCGCAAGACGTGCTTAAAGTAAGCCGTCCCTTTGCTGCGCTTTGTTAGGAGAATAACTCTCCGAACACTCCGCGCTCAATAAACGGGTTTTGATCTGGTGTGTAATTTTCATGAATCTTCTTTGCTGTCAGGTCAAAAGCAAACATTCCTGAATCCATTGCTAGTGATTGTTTTTTGGTCAACCGAGCAACTCGAGCTACATGTTTCATAGGTGGATCTACGGTGTAGAGCCACCATTCTTTAGCCTTCATGCCCTTTCTATGTTCATGACAGCCTTTTATTAAGTTTATAACTAAATATTTTGCAGGATCCTCGACTTTTCCTATTCTTTTGACAATGCCTTCTTTTTTGGGAAGCAACAGATCGGTGCAAATATTAAATCCAGATTTTTCTGTAGAGGGCACGAAATCATCAATTTTCTTGCCGTCACCATGGAATGCATAAACTATGTTTCCACCAAACATAAAAATCTTTGTAATAACTACCAAGTAGTACCAGTTATCTTCGTAGAAGACTTCAAGTACATCTCCAGGACGTTGCTGGATCACAGAGTACTCCTAACAGTTTTATTCAAAAGTCCCAGATATAGACATAATGTCTATATCTGGACATATATTGCCATATCTACCCATTATGCCTATATCTGCCCATTTCGGTATATGTCTATATCTAGGCATATTTGGTTTCTTAATACGATTTACCGCCTGTCTTCCACGAGGGATATGACGCCAGATGCCATTGGCGGGGGTGGCAAAGCGGCGTCTCATTCTTTGCTTGAATCTACAGCTTTAAACGCAGGTTGCTCTCGATTTCCTCTATCAGTGTTGTCGGCACTTCCTGCTCGGTGGCCAGGCGGCGCCAGTGGGAGACCTGCTCGGTTACTTTATCCACAACGTTGTCGATTTTCCGCTTGCTAAACAGTGGGCTGATGCTTTCCAGGCTGTAGATGTCTTTGCGGGTAAATCCGTCCCGTTTGCCGTTCAGGCTCATCCAGTGGCTGTTTACCCAGCGGCTGCCCGGTTTGTAGCTGTATGCCAGGTCGTAGGCGGGGGCCAGTTGCCAGGTTCTCCCCTTGAGCTGGAAGGCAAAGTTCTTTGCGTGGTCGTCGTGGTTGCGTGCGACGATATTGAAGACCAGACGGTGCAGCAGCTGTTCTGCGTCTCTGGCGGTGAGTTTGAGCTGGCGGGCGATGCCGAAGAGTTCGGCGTAGGAGTAGGAGCCCGGTACCTTGTAATCCGCATGGGCGATGCCGTTCAGGGTCTGGATATGGATTTTGTCGTTTCCGTGGCGGTCAAAGCGCTCCGTTACAAAGTGTCGGCGGTTGCCCTCGTGCAGTAAATGGCAGGGCATCATATCGATCCCGCAGCGGGTGGCCATCTGGTGATAGACGTATTCCATGGCGCCGAACCCCATGGGGTCGCCGAAGGTTTCCTGATTCTTGTTGTGTTCGCTGACGCCGTCAAACTTCATCAGGTAGTGGGTGAACCCAGCGGGCACGTCTGTCTGGCCGGAGCGCACCTGGGTGAAGTCCTGGTTGAAGGCGAGTACGGCTTTGGGGCGGGCGCCGCCGGCGCTCATGCCAACGGAGAGCAGGGGGACCATGGCTTCCCGGTTCTCACCGTTCTTCTCCAGTTCAACCTGAAAACCGGCGCGGCTGTCGAGCACTTCCTGGGCGATGGCGACCAGTTCGTCGATGGCGATATCCTGGGAGGCGTTGAGTTTTTTGATACGTGTGGCCGGGCTGTACTCCAGTGCGCCCATGCCGCGCTTGCCGGTGTATTGCAGCCGTTGCAGTGGGGTGATGTCTTGGGGTTGTTTGCCCTGGGCGGCCATCCAGGCGTTGAGTACGGCATTGCCGAAATCGTCCGGGAGAGAGTCGGCTATCAGGCCGGGGAGGCCGCGGAAGGTTTCAAAGCGCAATTCCGGGAAGCGGTAGATGCGCCGCGCCAGGGGCATTTTAAGTGGTGAGAGTTCGATGCCGGTGTCGATAAACGCGGGGTCGTATTCGAAGGCGCCGAGGCCGCTGTCGGTATCGAAGCTGACGGCGCCGGCGGTCTCGCCCTGATATTCGACGTTGATGACTTCCATTACCATTCCGCTTCCTCCCGGGTGTCTTCTTCACCCCCTTCCTCTTTACCGCGTTGACCGGACGCCCGTTGGCGCTGTTTGCCCTGGAGCTTGGCCAGCTGGATGGGGGAGGGCGGCTGCGGTGGCAGGAAATTGTCCAGTTGCTGGGTGAGTTCCAGGGCCTGGAGAATGGCGACCAGAACCTCCAGCTGGGCTTTGCCTTTTTCCGCGTTGAGCACCGCTTTGCGACTGACGCCGGCGCGCTCGCCGACTTCCTGCTGGGTCAGGTCCAGGTTCAGGCGCGCCTGCTTGAGTCGCTGGCCCAGCGCCCCGGCGATGGCGGTGGGCGATCTGCTGGTGTAGTCCATGGGGTAGCCCTCAGGCTCGAAATTGTAGCGATTGTGGTTAAGGTGCGCTTTATGGAACCTTAATGGGTTTTTCCAGCATTATGTGCCCATTTTAGGACTTTGTTAATATCTATTTAATGTGCAGAAATAAGGATTTTACCGGCATTTTTAGTATTAAAGTCCAAAAAATGGATCTTTATGGGTGTTGTGTTGAATAAGTGGGGGCCCGCGGGCCGGTATTCTCCGCCCCCGCCGGGGAGGATGGCCCCAATTGCCCCTGCTGAGACAATCCCCGCATAACCATAAGTCAGTCAGCGGTGATCCCAATGTCTCAAAATCCATCCACGGCGGCGGTTGCCGGCGCCAAGCCTCAGTTGAGCTTCTGGCAGATCTGGAACATGTGTTTCGGGTTTCTCGGTATCCAGTTCGGTTTTGCCCTGCAGAACGCCAACGTCAGCCGAATCTTTCAGACCCTCGGGGCCGAAATCGACGATATCCCGGTGTTATGGGTGGCCGCACCGCTGACCGGTTTGCTGGTACAACCGCTGATCGGCTATTTCAGTGACCGCACCTGGACCGGCTTTGGCCGCCGCCGCCCGTTCCTGCTGGCCGGTGCCATTCTCTCTTCCATCGCCATCCTGTTTATGCCGCATTCGCCCACTTTGTGGATCGCTGCCGGCATGCTGTGGGTGATGGACGCCTCCATCAATGTGTCCATGGAGCCGTTCCGCGCACTGGTGGGCGATATGCTGCCACAGAAGCAGCGCTCCTTTGGTTACGCCTTGCAGAGCTTCTTTATTGGGGTGAGCTCGGTGGTGGCCTCGGCCATGCCGTGGATGCTGGCCAACTGGTTTGATGTTTCCAATACTGCGCCGGAGGGCGTGGTGCCGGATTCCGTGCGGGTTTCCTTCTATGTCGGTGGTATCGGTTTCCTGCTGGCGGTGCTGTGGAGTGTGTTCCGCACCCGTGAATACAGCCCCGAGCAGCAGGCTGCGTTCGAGGCGGCGGAATCGCCCGAGCTGCAGGAGCAGACTCAGGAGGCCGAGCAGGATCACAGCGCCGGCTACCGCAAAATCGGTGGTGCCATACTGCTGGTGGGGACCGCCTTTGCCGCGTTCGTCTGGCAACAGGGGCTGGACCAGCAGCTGTACATTCTCGCCGGACTGATTGCCGGCCTTGGTGTGATGCAGCTGCTGGCGCTGGTACTGCGCGCCAAGTCCGGTGGTGACAAGGGCATGCTGGAAGAGATCGTATCCAACCTCTACTCCATGCCCGATGCCATGAAGCGTCTGGCCTGGGTGCAGTTTTTCTCCTGGTTTGCGCTGTTTGCCATGTGGATTTACACCACCGCTGCGGTCACCAGTTTTCACTTCGGCACCAGCGAAGTGACCTCCCAGGCATACAATGATGGCGCCGACTGGGTGGGCATTCTGTTCGCCACCTATAACGGTTTTGCCGCCCTCGCCGCACTGCTGATTCCCGTGATGGCCCGCACCCTGGGCATGCGTCTGTCCCACAGCCTGAACCTGGCCCTGGGTGGTCTTGGCCTGCTGTCTTTCCTGTTTATCCGCGACCCGCAGTGGCTGCTGCTGCCAATGCTGGGTGTGGGCTTTGCCTGGGCATCGATCCTGTCACTGCCCTACGCCATGCTCTCCACTCATGTGTCCACACGCAAGATGGGCGTGATGATGGGGATCTTCAACGGCTTTATCGTGATTCCACAGCTACTCGCCGCCAGCGTACTGGGCTTTGTACTGCGCACCTTCTTCGACAACGAAGCCATTTACGCGCTGATACTGGGCGGTGCCAGCTGGCTGCTGGCGGCGGTCTGTGCCCTGCGGGTCAGCGAGCCGAAAGCGGCCGAAACCGACGGCGACCTGGCCCAGGCCGAAGGCTGAGTAACTGCTGCGTCCTCAACGTCTTCTTTGATATCACTGATTGATGTCATCTTCCGTTTGCCCCGCTGGTCGGGGCTTTTTTGTGTCTGTCGCAAATACAGGGTTGCGGCGGAATATCTGTCGGAAATACGGTAGGATCTGCAGCCTTTGCTGCGAGAAAGATACATTTTTCCGATAATAATTTTAAAAAAGGTGGGTCTGGTGATGATTTCCTGGTTGGTGCGATGCCACATTCTCAAGCCTGTGGTGGGCCTGATACTCTCTCTATTCCTTGTGTCCCCCGGGGTCGCAAAAACGAATGAACTGACCGCCAAAGACTATGGTGCCCTGCCAAAAGTCAGCATGCTGACGGTCTCCCCCAGCGGCGAACGCATTGCCTTCCGCATGACCGGGGAAAACGACTCTGATATCGCCATCGTGATGTCGCTTGCGGAAGGCAAGCGGTTGAACGCCGTGAACCTCTCTGAAATAACCCCGGAATCCATCTATTTCGCCAACGAGAACGAGCTCGTTCTGGTGGCGTCGAATGTGCGCAAGCTGTGGGGGTTTCGCGGCAAGCTGGATTTGAGTACCGCTTACGCCTTTAACGTGGCAAATGGCGAGGTGCGTCAGCTGTTGACCCCGGGAGACGTGATCTATGCGGGGCAGACCGGGCTTGGCAGTATTGTGGGGCTCTCGCCCGATAACAAGTACGCCTATATGCCGGCGTATGTGCCCGACAGCAAGAATGATCAGAGCCCGCGCAAGTCGCTGCTGCGGGTCGATCTGGATAGCCCGCGCTCTCCCCGGGTACATTTCAAGGGGCGCTCGTCCTCCTGGGATTTCTTCGTGGACAACAAGGGCGAGGTGATCGCACACGAGTTGTTCGATAACAAACGCAACCTGCACCGTATGCTCGCGCGCCACGGTGATGAATGGAAAGAGATTTACCGCGAGGAGACTTCGGTCCCGTCGATCAGTTTTATGGGGCTGACCCCCGACCGCGAGTCACTGATCGCCATTGCGAATAATGGTGAAACCAATCGCAACGACTTTTACACCTTGTCACTGATCACTGGCGAATTCGCGAACCTGGGTTTCGGTCGGGATGATGCGGATGTGGAATACACCTACACCAGCCTGGATCGCCGAGTGTGGGGAGTGCGCTACTCCGGTTTTACCCCGAGTTACCGGTTCTTTGATCCGGCGCTGGATCAGCGGATGCAGGACATTCAGGCACAGTTTGCCGGACACTCGGTGTGGCTGCGTGACTGGAGCGCAGATTGGGAGCATCTGGTGGTGTACGTGGAGGGCTCGCAGGTGGCCGGGGATTACTATCTGTTCCCGAAAGAGGGCGGCCCGGTACTGCTGGCTTCCGCGAGACCTCAGGTCAGCAGTGAGCAGATTCATCCCATCGCGACCATGAATTTCAAAGCCCGCGATGGCATGGTGATTCCCACATTGCTCACCTTGCCGCGCACCAAGGTGGACAACCTGAAAAACCTGCCCGCGGTGATTCTCCCCCACGGCGGCCCTGCCGCTTACGATCGCGTCAGCTTTGACTGGTTGGCCCAGGCGCTGGCCAATCGTGGATATCTGGTTGTACAGCCGCAGTTCCGTGGTTCCACCGGTTTTGGTCTCGACCATCATCTGGCGGGTAACGGGGAGTGGGGCGCAAAAATGCAGGATGACGTCACCGACGCGCTGGATACGCTGGTGCGCAAGGGCATTGTTGATCCCCAGCGCGTGTGTATTGCCGGGATGAGTTACGGCGGATATGCCGCGCTGGCCGGCGGCGCATTTACCCCTGAAAAGTACCGCTGTGTGGTATCGGTAAATGGCGTAAGTGATCTGGAGCGGATGCTACGGGATGAGCGGCGTGACAACGGCAGGCATCACTGGGTCGTCAGTTACTGGGAAGAAAGCATGGCCCGTGGTGAAGTCGACAAAGACCGCTTGCGTGCCGTGTCTCCGGTGCGGTTTGCGGAGAACTTTCAGGCACCGGTATTGCTGATTCACGGAGAGGACGATGTCGTGGTGCCGATACGGCAGTCTGAATACATGCACAAGCAGCTCAAGCGCAAGAAAAAAGCCGTGGAGTTTCTGGAATTGAAAGACGAAACCCACCACCTCGTCACGGGTACCGCCCGCATGCAGACCACCGAGGCCATCGTCGCGTTTATCGATAAACACCTGCAGCCCTAAATAAAGGAGACATAAGCAGGTGATGTACGGCGGTGGTCACAACCGCCGTACATTCCCGGTGTCCCTTTTCCCGTCACCCCCCAGTTCACCTTGCATTCTCCCGTGTACGTGTGGAGGCATGGTGGCGGGGAGCGCCGGTTGGCGGTTAACGTCAGCCGTCCTCGCCCACCCGGACCACGAGCTTGCCAAAGTTCTTACCTTCCAGCATTCCGGCAAAGGCTTCCGGTGCCTGTTCCAGGCCTTCGACAATCTGTTCGCGGTATTTGATTTTGCCCTTGGCGTACCAGTCTGACATCTGCTGGTAAAACTCGTCATAGCGGTGGCCGTAGTCATCAAAGATGATGAATCCCTGCATCTTCAGTCGCTTGGTCAGAATCATCCCCATCAGCAGTCCGAGGCGATCGGGCCCTTCCGGCAGGTTGGTGGCGTTGTACTGGGACACCAGTCCGCATACCGGTACTCGTGCGCCGGTATTCAGTAGCGGCAACACGCCGTCCAGTACCTTGCCGCCGACATTTTCGTAGTAGACGTCGATCCCGTCCGCGCAGGCCGAGGCCAGTTGCTGGTCAAAGTCAGCGGCGTAGTGATCGATACAGGCATCGAAACCGAGCTCTTCCACCGCGAAGCGACACTTCTCCGGGCCCCCGGCCACGCCGACAGCGCGGCAACCTTTCAGTTTTGCGATCTGGCCGACGGTAGCGCCCACTGGCCCGGTGGCAGCGGCGACGACGACGGTCTCGTTTTCTTTGGGTGCGCCGATGTCCAGCAGGCCCATATAGGCGGTGAACCCGGGCATGCCGAGTAGGCCGAGGGCGAGTGAGGGCTGCTTGGGCTCCTTGCCCAGATTGATCAGCATGGTGCCGTCCGACAGGGCGTAGTCCTGCCAGCCGCAGGTGTAGGAAAGCACCCAGTCGCCTTCGGCAAAACCGTCCAGCCGGGATTCCATCACGCGGTTGATGGTTCCGCCCACCATCACATCGTCGATGGCCACTGGCTCCGCGTAAGATGGCGCGTCGCTCATGCGGCCGCGCATATACGGGTCCAGCGACAGGAAAACAGTGCGCAGCAATACCTGGCCTTCGCCGGGCTGGGGAATCTCGCTCTGCTCCAGGCGGAAGTTGTCGCTACCGGGGGCACCCTCGGGGCGGGAAGCGAGAACGAGGCGGCGGTTGTGCTCGCTGGATTGGTTGAGGTCCATAGGGCGTTCTCCAATATGGTTGAGATAGGGGCTACGGGTTGATGGTTGGGGGTTGATGGTTGGGGATTGATGTTTGGGGTTTGGAGGCCTTTTCCGGAAATTAATTCCATCGAGACGCCGCGGGGAGCAATAATCGGCTAGGCCGCGGGCGTCCGCCCCAGGTCGCTCCGGTAGGCGCTATCCGGGCTCTTATGTAAGGTAGTGCCTCCGTCTGAGGTGCGGTAATTTTCTGGGGTTGGGGGCGGCAATATTTGAGATCCGGGGCGTAGTGCGCGAGCATTGCGTACTTTTGGCTGACTCTCTTCCCATGAATGTTCTCGAATCCCTAGAATCTGCCCTGAATACCTTCGTCGCCTACGCATGGGGGACACCGTTACTGGTACTGCTGGTGGGCGGAGGCCTGTTCCTGCTGGTCAGCTCTCGTGCGCGCCCCTATCGCCACCTTGGACACAGTATCGATCTGCTTCGGGGTAAGTACGACAACCCCGATGATCCCGGCCAGGTTCCTCATCGCCAGGCGCTGTCTACGGCGCTGTCTGGCACCCTCGGGCTCGGCAATATTGCCGGCGTTGCCATCGCCATCAGCACTGGTGGTCCCGGCGCCATCTTCTGGATGTGGATAACCGCGCTGGTGGGCGTCGCCACCAAGTTCTACACCGCAACGCTGTCGGTGATGTACCGCGGCCGCGACAGCAACGGGGAAGTCCAGGGCGGCCCCATGTATGTGATTCGCGAGGGGCTGGGTAAGCGCTGGCAACCACTGGCCTATCTGTTTGCCATTGCCGGGCTTGGTGGCCTGCTGCCTTCTTTTCAGTCCAATCAGACAGTGCAGTTGCTGCGGGTTTCATTCGCGGAACCCCTGGGCTGGGTAAGTGCGGATAATGCATTTCTGTTTGATCTCGGGCTCGGTGTGCTGCTCGCCGTCGCGGCGCTGGTGGTGATTGTGGGGCGTATCCAGCGTATTGGCCGCTTTGCGGTGCGTATCGTGCCCGCGATGGTGATTTTCTATCTGCTGCTGACCCTCGGCGTGATCGGTTACTTCTGGCAGGAAATTCCCGCGGCATTCGCGCTGATTTTCACCGACGCCTTTTCTGGTGAAGCTGTGGCGGGTGGCGTTCTCGGTACCGTGATCGCGACGGGAATCAGCCGCGGCGCCTTCTCCAATGAAGCGGGTATCGGCACCGAGTCACTGGCCCACGGCGCGGCCAAGACCACCGAGCCGGTGCGCGAGGGCGTGGTGGCCATGGTCGGGCCGATCGTCGACACCCTGATTATCTGCACCTGTACCGCGCTGGTGATTCTGCTGACCGGTGTATGGCAGCAGGGCGAGGGCATTGAAGGGGTTTCCCTGACGGCGAACGCGTTCAGCAGCGTGTTTGGTGGCTGGGGCCCGGTGCTGCTGCTGATCATGGTGGTACCGCTGGCCTTCAGTACCATTGTTACCTTCTGGTACTACGGCATGAAGTGTTTCGTGTTCCTGTTTGGCGCGCGGTTTCAGGTGGTATACACGGTGATCTATCTGTTGCTGATTGTGCTTGGTGCGGTGCTGTCGCTGAATATCGTCAACAGTCTGATTATCGGCATGTACGCGGTAATGGCGATCCCCACCATGGCATCCACCCTGTTGCTGTCCGAGCGGGTTAACCAGGCGGCGCACGCGTACTTTGTGAAGACGCCAGGCGCCTGATTACCCGAGTAGGTGCGCACCCCTGTGCCATACTTTTTTAAGCGCCCCTGGCAGCCTGAGGCATCACCTGCTGATCGGTGATTCCCGGGCCTGTTCGTATGGCGGCGCGGGTCCGGGAAGGATACATCCGGGAAGTAGAGGTGCCGAGAGCACCGGGTAGTAGGGATGCTCGACCATGGAAGTACGCCGTATGCGCGGGCGCCACGCCTGCCTGTTTGTTGCTGCACTGGCACTGCTCTTCGCGATCACCTCGATGGGGGCACAGGCTGCCGAGGACCGGAACAGGTACCACGCCAGTTGGCTCCCCATCTCCCCCGCTACTGAAGTCATTGAGGGCGCGGTCAAGAGTCAGCGCTTTCCTCTGGCGGGGTATCGGGTTTCTCTCTACGCCAACTTCACCATTGCCGGCGGCTTCCAGCGCATGCTGGCGACTGCGGTGAGCAAGCCCGATGGTAGCTTCCGCCTGCATTACCGTCTGCCTCCGGGCCTTATCGCGACCATGCCGCCGGTGTTGTTACTGGTTGCGGAACGGGGACTGGTGACCCTCGCCACGGTCGTGTCCGGTAGCGAAGTGCCGCCGCAGCTGGTGATCAACGAGCGCACTACCGTTGCTACGGCGGCTGCCTTCGCGCAGTTTATTCACGGCCGACAGTTGCGCGGCAATCATGTAGGTATGCAGAACGCGGTGAGAATGGTGGCGAATATGGCGGATCCGGTGTCCGGCCGGCCATCTGACGTTCTGCGGCAGACGCCCAATGGCGCTGAAACCAGTACCTTTGCCACGTTCAACGCACTGAGCAATGTAGTTGCCGCCTGCGTGGCCTCCGGTGAACACTGTGAACAACTGTTTGCCGCCACTTCACCGGCGGGCGCACCGCCCGCTGACAATGTCCTGCAGGCACTGGCCAACCTGACCCGGAACCCGTCTTATCCGCTGTACCCGCAGGACAGTGCGGACCCGATATTTATGCTGTCACTGGCGGCGCCTTTATATCAGCCGGCGCTGGAGCAGCGTCCGACAAATTGGCTGATGTTTATCAAATTTACCGGTGGCAAGTACTCCGCCCAGGACCGCTTCAACCTGATGAACGGGCCGGGAAATATCGCGTTTGATGCCGAAGGCAGTGCGTGGATTCTGAATAACTACATTCCCAAGGCCACCAATCAAAACGCCTGTGCAAGCCAGCGTCTATTGCGCTTTTACCCCTGGGGGGAAACTTACGAAGGGTCACCTTATTACGGCGGTGGTCTGAGCGGTGCGGGATTCGGTATCACTCTGGATCCACGCGGCAATGTATGGGTGGGGAATTTCGGTTTTGAATCGCCGGCCTGTGCCGACGGTACGGTACCGCCAGATCCGGAAAATAAAATTCCGGCCACCCACAACAGTGTTTCTTTGTTCCACAAGAGCGGTCGACCCATTTCCCGCAGCAATGGATTTACCCGGGGTAATATCTGGTGGCCTCAGGGGACAGTCTCGGACCGTGAGGGGAATATCTGGGTGGCCAACTGTGGCAATGACACGGTGACCATGATTCGTAGTGGCAACCCGCTACTGGCGAAAAATTTCCTGTTGCCCGGCGCCAATCCCGATCTGCAGCCTACCGAATCCCCTTCCCTGAAGCCCTTCGCGATTGCGATCGACAGGCGTGGACGGGCCTGGATCACCGGCAACAAGTCCGAGCGTTTGTACCGTATCGATCAGCGCGGCAATGTGGAGGAAGTCGATATGGGGGGTGCGGAACTGTCGTGGCCCATGGGTATCTCCAGCGACAGTAAAGGCAATATGTGGATATCCAATTCCGATGCGGTGAATGTGCCCTGTGTTGACCCACTCGACCCCCAGAGCGGCGGCAATCCATCGATTGTTTTCATGCCCGCGGATGGGGGTGCGCCGCTACAGGTATTTGGCCAGGGTGGGTTGAGCATTCCCTGGGGGAATGCGGTCGATGGCAGCGATACCCTGTGGGTATTCAACTTTGGTCATACACCGTTTGAGGATGTACAGGCAGACACCGTCTGGCCGGATACCGGTGTGTCGCGTTTTTGTGGAAGTGGCGACTGCCCGCCCGGCCTGTCGGTAGGGGATCCGATTTCCCCGGATACCGGCTACACCAGTGATGCCCTTGAACGTATCACCGGGGGCGGCATCGACCCGTCCGGTAACCTCTGGCTGCTCAACAACTGGAAAAAAATTGGCCCGTTTGTGTACGACACCAACCCGGGAAGTAATAGTTTCGTCATTGTTCCCGGCGCGGCGACGCCGGTAAAAACGCCCCTTATTGGTGTGCCGCGCCATTTTCCGTAAACACGACGCCGGGGGTAATAGCTCGCCCGCGAGAAAAGCTGCCCGCACGCCAGTGTGTGATTTTTCGCTGAATCAACTGCTATTTAAACAATCTGGCAATGTACCGGTTGCATTCTTTTTGGTCAGTGGCGAACGCTTTTTATACGCTGGTTAAAAATGACTCTGCCGGTACAGGTGCTTGGCGCCTAATTTTGTGTGAGGGCCTTCACAGTCTTGAGCTGCGGTTTGATTTTTGTCTCAACGGCTATGGGAACCAGTGAAAAAAAACGCTAAAAACGTGGCTTACCTAAAAACATAAACATTTCTCTACGGTTACAACTTAGGTGGCAATATGGCGAATCCGCTCGATCCCAAGCCAGATGCGAATCTGGATTCCAACTCTTTTCTTTCCGGCATGAACGAAAATGGTGCGAGCGAACGCCCGTTTGCGGATAAGCTCGAATCCACGATGGCGAAGGATCGCTCGGTCATTGGTAAAAACATCAAGTTCCGCGGCGAACTGATCGGCACCGAAGACCTGCATATTGAAGGCACCATCGAAGGTACCGTGATTATGGAAGGACACGACCTCTCCATCGGTCGCGAAGGTGAAATCAATGCGAACATCCACGCGCAGAACATTGTCATCAACGGCACCCTCACCGGCGATGCACTGGCAGACGAGCTGATCGAGATCCGCAATACCGCTGTAGTGAAGGGCAACCTGATTGCCCCGCGTATTCAGCTGGACGACGGCGGTAAGTTCCGCGGCTCCATGGATATGGTCGACACCGATGACGAGATGAAAGCCCGTCATTCCGAGTTCAAAGACAAACTGGTTCACCCGAACCTGCCGCCGAAAGACGAAGCGCCGAGCAAGCCCGCCGCGAAAAAGTCTTTCGCACCGGCTAAAGACGCTGCCAAGGATTCGGCCAAGGACGCGGAGCTGGCTGATAGCTGATCCTCCGCTGCAACGCCGCATCCCCCCGTGCGGCGTTGCCTTCTTTCCTCAGGCTCACGCCCCGAAATCTTGCGATAGACAATGCAACACCGCTCTTTTGGCCTCGCTGCGTTAACGACCGAGATGGTCAAAAGCGGGGACCGAATACTCGACCTCGGGCCTCTCTCGTCCGGCACCACTCAGGCTTTTCTCGGCCTCAACTGCCAGTGTCATATTGAAGACCTGGTGGAATACCTCGCCGACAACCAACATGCGGATGATCCTCTACAGGCACTGGAAGACCATCTGATTCCCAAGCCTGAATCACTCAAGTTTGATGTGATCCTGTGCTGGGACCTGCTGAATTTTCTCGAGCTGGACGTTATCCGCCATCTGATCCGCCTGCTGGAGCCGCACCTGAAGCCGGGTACGATTCTGCATACGATGCGCTATACCGGGCGCAACCAGCCGCATAAACCACGACGGTTCCGCCTGCTGGAAAATTTCTGCTTTGAATACGTGGATGACCCCAGCTACCCGGAGGTGCCTTCCAAGGGGCACTCCACGGTGACGCTCCTGAAATGCATGGACCGGTTCAGCCTGTTCAACTCGCTGATGAAGCGGGAGGGCATGGACCAGAATGTCACCGAGCATTTTCTCGAATACGACAGCACCACGTCGCGCAATCAGGTGCGCAGCGGCGGCGCCTCGGATGTGAGCGCCTATTTCCGTCAGGTCCGCGATGACGAACGCCTGGATTTCGCCGGCGTGCGCAAGGCATTGAGTGCCCTGCCCACAGGGGCTACCGTACTGGATTGCGGGCGCAAAAATGGCCGCAATATTGATGCACTGAAAAAGAAAGTGGGCGCCCTGTACGTGGAAGACCTGCACGCTTCCCTGGCCTGGCGCAAGAAAATGCACGGTGAAACCAGCGGTTTCAGTGAATCCATGTTCAGCTTTGATCCCGGTACCCGGCTCGACGGGGTGTTCCTGTGGGATCTGCTGAATTTCTGCAGCGCTGACCAGATTGCGGCCCTGGGTGAGTTGTTGGCGGGCCGCATGACCCCCGGCGGTCAGCTGCATTTTCTGGTGTACAAATCCAGTCAGCAGCCGCAGCGCCCGGCGATGTATGAGTTGCTTGAGGATGAAAAGGTGGCGGTGACTGGTATTTCCGAAAGCCGTAGCGCACGCCACCTCGGCAGTACCGCGGATCTGATGCGCCTGTTGCCCGGCTACCGTCTGTTCGGCCATCACCTCGGACGCTTGCCCTCGGGGGATTCGGTTCAGGAATTTGTACTGCAGCTGAAGGCCTGAAGGGCGCGGCCGTATTTAAAAAAAGAAACAACACCAAAAAATTAAACCGAGAAGATTTCACACGAGATTGCTTCCATGTCTGAATTTTTGCGCTCTGTATTTGTCGCCCTGAGCCCGGATGCGGTAACCGAGGGTTTCCTTTCCGTGATGCTGGTGCTGTTTGCGCTGGCGCTGGTGTGCCGTTTTCTGCGCCGCGCGGTGGAGTTTGTCGAGCAGGCGCCGGGTCTGCTGACCTCCCTCGGTATCCTCGGCACCTTTACCGGGGTCATCATCGGCCTGTTCGAGTTCAGCCTGGCGGATATCGACCAGAGTATCGCCAACCTGCTGGATGGTCTGAAAACTGCCTTTATCACCAGTGTGTGTGGCATCGGGCTGTCGATCGTATTGCGTGCGCTGACGCGCTTTATCCCTATGCCCGGTGACAACGCACCACAGACAGAGCTGGCGGATATCCAGCAGGCGTTGCAGCAGCTGCAGGGAGCCCTGGTGGAAGGTCAGGAGCGCCAGCTCAAGCAGAGTGAAGCCCAACTGGCCCATTTTTCCGAGCAGGTGTCCCAGGCGCTGGTGGCACAGATGGAGCAGGTGGTCACCCGTTTTAATGACCGCGTGGAAAATCAGTTCGGCGAGAACATGACCCGCTTTGGGGACAACTTCGCTGAGTTTGACCGCATGGTGGAAACCCTGACCCGCGAATACAAGGCCCATGAAGAGCGGGTGGAATACTGGTCGGAACACTGCGATACCGCGGTGATGGGGCTGGTACAGGTGGCGCGGGACCTGCAGCAGATTCACCAGCAGCTGGCAGATGTACCGCAGTTCTTCGAGGGTATGCAGGGCGTCAATACCCAGGCCCGGGAACAGATGCAGGCGCTGAATGAACAACTGGAGCGCTACCGCGGGGTGAGTGCACAGATGCAGGACGTATTGCCACACCTGGGTGAGCGTATCGATCAGTTTGTTCAGGGTATCGATGTGGTGCAGCAGGTGATGACCAGCGATATGAAGCAGTCGCTGGTCAGTATCGCCAAACAGAGCGAGCTGCTGGGTGCGCAGATCGAGGCGGTGTCCGGCGCCTTCGAAAAGATGTCCAGTCTGGATGCGGATTTTATTCAGGGCCTGGTACAGGAATCCATCACCACCCATCGCAACGGTATGCAGGAACTGGCCCTGCAACAGGCGCGTACTCACAAGGAAATGGTGGATGCCCTCACGCACGTTATTCGCAAGAGCATGGGCGATGCGGAAAACTCCATTGGCAAGCAGTACCAGCTGGTGGAGCGCAAAATGGAAGAGGAGGTCGAAGGGGTTATCGCGGCCATGGGACAGGCGCTGGCAACCATCAGTGGCCAGTTTACCCGAGACTATCGTCAGCTGGTGGCACAAATGCAGCGCCTCACCGCCGCAGGTCACGCCGCTCAGTCCAACGAGCGTGCCCGTGAGGAAATTGCCTGATGCGTTCGCGGTCCGGGTTTTCCCGCTCCGGCAAGCTGGCAGCGGGCTGGCGCGGCCCTGCCGGCGGCGCGCGCAACGACAGCGATGCCTCCTGGATCAGTGTTTCCGACCTGATGGCGGGTCTGATGATGGTGTTCCTGTGTATCGCCGTGGCGATGATGCGATCCGTGATGATCGAGCGGGAAAAGATCCGCACGATTGCCATGTCCTACAAGGAAAATCAGCTGGCAATCTACGAATCCCTGCAGCGTGAGTTCGCGCCAGACCTGACGCGCTGGGGGGCGACCATTGATCGGGATACGCTGACGGTCGCGTTCAATAACTCCGATGCCATGTTCGATACCGGAGAGGCGGCGCTCAGTGACAGTTACCAGGTGGTATTCGAGGAGTTCTTTCCCCGCTATATGAACGTGCTGGCGCCGTTCAAGGGATCGGTGGAGGCGGTGCGTATCGAGGGGCACACCAGTACCGGCTGGGGCCAGACCAGCGACCGCAATGACAGTTACTTCAATAACCTGCGCCTGTCTCAGGATCGCGCGCGCTCGGTGCTGCGCTATGTCTATACCCTGGATGAAGTGACCACTCACCACGCCTGGATGATGCAGAATGTGGCGGCAGTCGGATATTCTTCTTCGCGGCCGATTTACAATGCCGACGGCAGTGAGAATATCGAACAATCCAAGCGAGTGGCTTTCCGCGTGATCACCAATTCAGAAACCAAGATCCACAGTATCCTCGAGGAGTCCTTCTGATGGGCCGCTGGAGCCGTCATCTGGAAGCGCTCACCCAGGCTATCTCTGGCATGGGGGCTTCCTCTGCTGACCAGAGTGAAGATGACACGGCGGTGCAGGACTTGCCGGAGGACGAGGCCGGCGCTGCCGATGAAGACACCCCCGCAGGCGAGGCGTTGGCCGAAGCGTCCGAGGATGCGGCGCAGATCAGTTCCCTTGAGCAGGCCCTGATCCAGGGGATGGAAGTGACTCTGGGCGATCTCGACCAGACCGAGCACGGCTGGATGTATCGCGGCCACCCGGTGATGATGTTTGCCGTGGATGTGGCGGCGGTGGAAGATCAGCAGGTGCGCCGGGAATTTTTCCATCGGGTACACCTGGCCAGTTGCTGCGGCGCACTGGAAGACCCTGCTCAGGTTGTCTGGATCGGCACCGCGCGGGAGGCACTGGCGGCACCGGGACTGGAGAAGGCACCGCACGCCTGTGAATACTGTCTCGCCAAGGTCAATCACCGCGGCTACCGCAGCCTGGGGCCACGGGATCGCAGTCGCGTGGCGGCAGGTTTCAGTTTTCACTGGCATGTGAACCAGTATGCGCAGGAGTTTTTCCCCGGGGAGAGTCCCCACTTCTGGGCACCGGGCAAGTTGCCACAGCAGTTGGATATGATCGACTCCGGTGAGGCGGATCAGGGAACCTGTGGCGTATGCGAATGGCCGGTGCCCGCCGATCACGGCTGGTTTATCCCGGTCGAGCGCGGCGCTGCGTTGGGGCTCGCCATCGACAGCTGTATTCTCTGTGCGCAGCAGCAGGCCATGGGGGTACTGACTCTGCCGGAAGAGCAGGCGCTGGCGGCGAGCCAGGCGCGCTGCGAGGCACTGCGCAAAGGGACCGCGGTTGCCGAGGCCGACAGCGGGGAAGAGACTGAGCGGGACTGGACCCGGGTGCGACGCCAGCTACCCCTGTCGTGGCACCCGCTGTGTGAACAGCTGGAGCGCAAACTGTCGGCGCCGGTGCTTTTTCACCGTTTCACCGGCTACGAAGGCGTCGCGGTACTGGCGTGGCCTGAGCACCGACGGGGAATTGTCGCCACAGACGAAGAGCGCAATCGGTTGCCGGAAGGGTGGGACTTCTGGACCATGCGCAGCGTCTTGGGCAGTCTCGGCTGACCGGAACCGGCAACACAAAAAAGGGCAGCGTTCGCTGCCCTTTTTCGTTGGTGCGTCTGGACGCTCAGCGGCGGATTATTGACGAACCGTGACCTTGGTGCCCATCGGGGCATTCTCGTAGAAGATCTTCGCCATGTGCCAGGGCAGGCGGATACAGCCGTGGGATTCCGGACGGCCGGTGACCTTGCCCGCGTGCATACCGACCGCACCATTGATCCGCATAAAGAAGTCCATGGACGCGCCGCGGAACACCGTGCCCGCAGGCCGCTTGTCGCGGCGCACATCCACACTCGCTTTTCGTACATAGCCCGCGCGGTCGACATAGTGGCCAAACAGGTTCGAGCGGTGATCGATATCTTTTTCCGAAACGCGGAAGCTGCCGGTGGGTGTGCGGTAACCGGCGATACCGGTTGCCACCGGAGAGATGCCGGCAAGCTGGCTGCCCTTATAGAAGTAGGCGCGCTGCTCGCTGATATCGATAATGATATGAGGCGCTCCACCGATCACATCCCGGCGCCACCAGGCGCTGCCATCGGTCATGGATCTGTGCTGCTGGTACGGGTAGGGGTAGTCACCGGCCTGCGCAACCGGAGCAAAAATTGCCGAAGCGGCCAGCACCAGGCTGGTACCGAGGGCGATTTTTTTGAACAGGTTTTTGGCCGAGTTTTTAACGGAGATGTTCAGTGAAGTGGAAGAGCCTTGCATGCGTACCTCATCTGCTCGTGCGAGCAATTTGCAGGTCGGCGTCTTGGTGGCTACCGGTAGCGTTGCGGGTTTTCACTCGCCCCCTTTTTTCGGCGCGAACGAAGCCCTGCACCAGCGTGCACTAACTTGACCTGTGAATTTCCCCAAAGCGGCGAGCCGGTGTGTCCCGGATTGGCCGCGGGATGAGCCTGCCGAGTTGAACTGCTGGAGTGCAGTCCTGTGGGCAAGTGAGAGGCATGGTAGGGTCGGGGGTTGGCGCTTATTACATTTAAATGGAATGACGGCGGGAGCTGATAGATACATTCTGCTCCGCTTATGGCACGCAAAAAAAGCCGGCTGGTGAGCCGGCTTCAAACCAATCCAGAAAGTCTGGAAAGCGTGCTTTGACGAGAGAGCAACTAATTGACGATCTTATTGAGAGGTACCTTTTTGAGTGCCGGCGTTGCCGGCGGTTCGATACAGGTGCGCAAGGGCGCGCCAGTTTCTCAATACAGTCCGAATTTTGTGATGTTTTTTCCTGTTTAGTGGCGTTCGCGGCTGCGGGTTATTTGCGGAAAAAGACCCGCGCGCCAGCGACCGGTAGCTGCACGGTATCGCCGTCGACAGAGCCGGCGAACCACTTGGGCGTAATGTCCTCGCTGCCGGCAAACTCCGTCGGCAGGGTAAACTCGGCGGCCTCGTGGCCCAGGTTCAGTACCACGAAGTAGCCTTCGCTTTCTCCGGCACGGCGCTCAAAGACCAGCAGGTCATCGCCGCTGTCCAGAATCTTCTGGCTGGCGGTGGCCAGTGTCGGTGGCAGCTCCGCATGCCACTTCAACAGATCGCGGAAGCGGTTCAGCATGGCGTACTGGTCGTCTTCCTGAACCGAAGCGGCCAGGTGGTAGTGTTCTTCCGCAACCGGCAGCCATGGCTTCACTTTGGAAAAGCCCGCATTGATCTCGCCGCCATTGAACCAGGGCATTGGGGTGCGACAACCGTCGCGGCCCTTGAACTCCGGCCACAGGTTGATGCCGTAGGGGTCCTGGAGATCCTCGAAAGCCACTTCTGCTTCCGGCAGGCCCAGCTCTTCCCCCTGGTACATGCACACGCTGCCGCGCAGCATCAATTGCATCAGGAAAAACAGCGGCGCGCGGGCGCGGGCGGCTTCCGGGTCGAAGCCTTTGTTCCAGCGGGTGAAAGAGCGCGGCACATCGTGGTTGGAGATGGACCAGCAGGGCCAGCCTTCCTCGATCACCTGGCGGTTTTTCTCCAGGGTGTCGCGCAGGAACTGCGCGCTGCAGTCTTCCGACAGCAGGTCGAAAGAGTAGGCCATGTGCAGGCGGTTTTCCGTGGTGTACTCGGCCATGATCTTGTGGGTGTTGTCGTCGCCCACTTCGCCCACGGTGGTGGTTCCCGGGTACTGGTCCATCAGTTCCCGCACCCGCTGCAGAAACACCAGGTTCTCTGGCTGGGATTTGTCGTGAATGTGCCACTGGTACTCGTAACTGTTCACCGGCGGCAGGCCGTTCTTGTCCAGTTTGACCGGGCGCGGCGGATTGTTTTCCAGCGAGCGGTTGTGGAACGCGTGGTTGATGGCATCCAGACGGAAACCATCGACTCCACGGTCGAGCCAGAACTTCAGGTCCGCCAGCAGTTGCTCCTGAACTTCCGGGGTGTGCAGGTTCAGGTCCGGCTGCTCTTTCAGGAAGTTGGTCAGGTAATACTGGCGGCGGCGGGTGCACCAGCGCCAGGCGCTGCCGCCGAAGTTGGACATCCAGTTGTTCGGCGCGCTGCCATCTTCCTTGGCATCCGCCCACACGTACCAGTCTGCCTTGGCGTTGTCGCGGCTCGCGCGACTTTCCTCGAACCAGGGGTGCTGGTCGGAGGTGTGGCTCAGGATCTGGTCGATGATGACCTTGAGGCCCAGTTCATGGGAACGCTCGATGACCCGGTCGAAATCGTCAAGATTGCCGAAAATCGGGTCCACATCGCGATAATCGGCTACGTCGTAGCCGAAGTCCGCCATTGGCGACTTGAAAAAGGGAGAGATCCAGATGGCGTCTACGCCGAGTGATTTCACATAGTCCAGCTTCTGGCAGATACCCTGAAGGTCGCCGATGCCGTCGCCGTTTGCGTCGCAGAAGCTGCGGGGGTAGATCTGGTAGATAACGCTGTTGCGCCACCATTCCCCATTTGGATTTCCGTTGTGAATACCGCTCATACCGAGAGTCCGTTTTTGAAAGCTTTTTATGGATAGCTATTAGCTTAGGGTCAGTATGGCGGCGCTGGTGCCCACTTACCTCCTCCCCGAACGGGGGGGGAGGGTGTACAGGGGCTGGCCTGTCAGGGCTTATCCTGCACCGAGCGCAACAGTTGCTCGGCCAGGGCGATGGCCTGCTGACGGTCTTTCACATCGAGTTTCTGATACAGGCTGCGGATATGGGTCTTGATGGTGCTGGGGGCCACCTTGAAGTGCCGCGCGATACGCTCGTTGGAGAGGCCGGAGTGAATGGCGTTCAGTACCTGCCACTCCCGCGGGGTCAGCGGAGAGTGACGCAGGAAGTCCGGCACGGCGTCGCTGGCGAGGATCTCGCGCACGATGGTTTCGTCCAGTTCGATTCGGATGCCGCCGCCCAGTTCCGGCTGCTGTTGCGCGAGTTTGATCAGCTGCTGCGCCTTTTCCACCTGGGCCTCGTTAAGGGCGTGCTGCCCGGTCTCTTCCAGGGCGGCCTTGAGTAGTACGATCATGGGCTTGCCGACCTGCAGGAAGCTGGCGGTCAGGTCACTTTCGGTCATGATGGTGAGGGCGGCATTGAGATGGCCCAATGCGGTTTCCCGGCGGTCGCGCAGCCAGGCGAGACGGGCGGCGAGTACGCAGTTGCGCAACTGGTCGGTGATCAGGCCGCACTCCTCTGCCACCTGTTGCAGGCGTCCCAGCAGCCGGTTGGCATCGGACCAGCGGTGCAGGGAAATCAGCGCGCGCACATGGTTGCGCCCGTAACACTGCTCAAAGTGGTTGCTGGGGCGATCCGCCACCGGCTCCGCCTGTTCCTGCCAGGTGGCGATGGCCTCGGTATTCTCCAGTGCCTGCCACACGCGCATGCGCGCGGCGTCCGCATTGGCTACCCAGTCCCGGTGGTACTGTTCGCCGCTCAGCAGGTGTTCCACCCGCTCCATCCACTCCAGGCACTCGTCCTTGTCGCCGCGGGCCAGGGCGACCTTCAACAGCAGTGTGTATTCCGGCAGCAACCAGCGCTCACCCACTTTGCGGTTGATCTGCATACCGCGGCGGGCGGAATCTGCGGCACCGTCCAGGTCGCCGGCCTCCCACTGCAACTGGCCCTTGAGGCGGTAGATAAACTCGGAAATCGGCAGGCCCACCAGGTGGTGTTCTTCGACCAGGCGCTGGGCGCGCGCCTGCAGGGCGGCGGCTTTTTTCAGCAGGCCGTTGGCAAAGGCGATTTCGGTCTGCTGGCACAGGGCCCAGGCCGCATTGGGAATATCCTGCCGCGCGAGGGTGGCTTTCTCCACCGCTTCCATATGGTGCATGGCCTGATCCAGCTCACCCAGGCAGAAGCTGGTTTCGCCGATCACCAGCTGCGCGGATATGCGCTCGTTCAGCTGATCTGCGGGGAGAAGCTCGAGGGCTTCCTGGGCGTATTCCTTGGCTTTGAGAATCTGCCCGCGGGACACGGAAACCTGCGCGCGCATCGCGGCGAAGGCACCTTCGAATGCCTGCCACTGCTTCGGGTCTTCCCGCTGCAGCCAGCTCTCCGCCGCTGCCAGCAGTTTGTTGCAGCGCTCGTAGTCAAAGCTGTCGCGGGCGAGCCGCGCCGCCAATAGGGCGAAACCCGCGTGCCGCTTGACCTGATCCTCTCCCAGCCAGTTGAGGCTGTCATTCAGCACCCGGAACTGTCCTTCGCGCAGGAACTGTTCGCCCTGCTCGTCGATCAGCCGGTGCACCCGCTCGCGATCCTCTGCCTTGAGGGCATGGCGCAGGGCTTCCAGAGGCTGGTTGAGCTCCTGCCAGGTGTCGCTGGCGGTCTGGTGGAGCTGGGTGAGTTCGTCGCCGTCGGACAGCTGGCGCTGCAGAAAGCGCGCGAACACCGGGTGGAAGCGGAACCACTGGCGACTGGAATCCTGTGCCTGCAGGAATAGCCCGCGACTGGCAGCGGTTTCCAGTTGTTGCTGACCACCGCTCTGGCCACTCAGACGCTCCGCCAGCAGGCCGTTGACCCGGGTGAGAATGGAGGTGCGCGCCAGTAGCTGGCGCAGCTCCGGCTCCAGTCGCTCCAGCACTTCCTCGGCGAGGTAATCGAGAATATGCCCGTGGCCCTGTTCCAGTTCGCCCAGGTAGCGATCCACTTCTTCCTGGTTGCGCACCGATAGGGCAAACATCTGAATCGCCGGTGGCCAGCCTTCCGACAGCTGGTGCAGCTGGGCGACACGGTCGCTGCCGAGCGCAAATGGCAGGCGGCGGGCAAGGAGCTGGGTGGTCTCGTCGGTGGTCAGTGCCAGGTCTTCCGGCCCCAGCTCCAGCAGTCGCCCCTGCAGGCGCAGGGCGCCAAGCCCCAGCGGTGGCTGGCTGCGGCTGGTGATCACCACGCCGATACCGGCGGGAGCGTGGCGCAGCAGAAAGCGGGTGGCATCGTGTACCGCGGTGTTGTCTATCTGGTGGTAGTCGTCGAGGACGATACGCAGCTCACTGGGGAGCTGGCGCAGCTCCGACAGCATCTGGCTGATCACCAGCGAGGGATCCAGATTGTGTTGCGCGGCGAGAATCTTGCTGGTCTCCGGCACCCCATTGCCGGTGGCGCGGTGCACGCTTTCCACCAGATATCGGCAGAACTGGCCGGGTTCATTGTCCCCGCCATCCAGTGAATACCAGGCCACCGGGTTGTCCTGCTCCGCGGCCCAGGAAGTGACCAGGGTGGTTTTACCGTATCCGGCGGGGGCGGTGACCAGTAACAGCTGGTCACTCTGGCTCTGTTCCAGAAGGGACTGTAACCGGGGTCTCTGCAGGGTGTGTTCCGGGCAGTCGGGGAGGCTGTACTTGGAGGCTAGGAGCATGGCAATAACCGATCAGCAGGGCTTGAGCCGGGATTCCTATCGACCAGAAGCACATAAGAACCCCGGAGACGCAATTGTACAGTTTTAGTGTGCCAGTCCCGTAGCTGTTTAGCCTCCTCCTCTCAAGGGGGGGAGGAGAACCCCAAACACGATTCGCCACTCTACTGGCCCCGGGGTTAGGGGGCTCTGAACTCTTGGAGGGCGTGTTTTTACGGTTGCCATGACAAACTGCGCATTATTTGGACTTGCGCCTTTTTTGCCCTTGAAGCTTGATCTTATCCACACTGTGGCATTTTGTCGCAGGGTGCCGGGGGCGCTTGGTTGTCCCTGCCCGTCCCTTCTCTGGTAGCAAATCAACACAACGCTGACTCAAGAGGATACGGAAAATGAAAATTCGCAGTTCGAAACCACAGAGGTGGCTAAAGTGGGCAGGTGCATTGAGTGCCTCACTATTTGCCAGCGCGGCATTCAGCCACGGGCTGATGGTTGAGCCCCCGTCGCGAAACGCCCACTGTGGCCTGAATGAAAAACCGGATCAGGCCACCACACCGGCCTGTGTGGAGGCCGCACAGTTGGACTCCAACGGTATGTACCAGTTCATGAGCGTACTGACCCATACCATTGGTCGTTCCGGTGGCGACTCCACCAATGTGTGTGGCTATGACAGCGAAACCTGGAACGGTGGGCCCTCACCGTGGGATCACCAGCTGGATTGGCCGACCAGTTCAATGAGTGCCGGCCCCCAGACCTTCTCCTGGAATATCAGCTGGGGTCCACACTGGGACGACACCGAAGAGTTCAAGTACTGGATTACCCGTGAAGATTTTGTCTATCAGGTCGGCAGCACGCTCACCTGGGATGCATTCGAAGACGAGCCTTTCTGTGTACTGAATTACGACGATACAGATCCCGATGGCAACCCGGCAGTGGTGGCCGAAAAAGCCAGCAACCTGTTCCACACCACCTGTGAGGTACCCGAGCGGGAAGGGCGCCATATCATTTACGGTGAGTGGGGGCGGAACTACTTCACCTACGAGCGTTTCCACGGTTGTGTCGATGTCGCGTTTGACGGCAGTGGCTCCGGCGGTGGTTCTTCTTCTTCCAGTAGTGGGGGCTCGTCATCTTCCAGCAGCTCTTCTTCCAGCAGCTCATCTTCCGGTGGCACGTCCTCAGGTGGAAGCTCCTCCTCTTCTTCCTCTGGTGGTAGCAGCTCCAGCTCTGGCGGCAGCTCAAGTTCCAGCTCCGGCGGTAGCTCCAGTTCCAGCTCGAGCTCTGGAGGCAACGCGGGCAGTGGCGTTCAGTGCGAATACGTGGTTTCGAATGACTGGGGTAGTGGCTTTACCGCAGAAGTACGCCTGACCAATATCGGCGACCAACCGGTAACCGGCTGGGAAGTGGAGTGGGAGTACGCGGATGATACGGTGCTTACCAATACCTGGAATGCCATCGTCAATGGCATGGGGCCGTTTACCGCCAGTAACCTGAGCTGGAACGAAACCATCGGTGCCGGCCAGACCGTCACTTTCGGCGTGCAGGGTGAAAAATCCGAAGGCGTTGCCGAGGTGCCCGAGATTACTGGTGCCATCTGTAACTGATCCCAATCAGCGCACGGTGTAAACAGGAAAGCCAGCGGGTAACCGCTGGCTTTTTTTGTGGGCGCTGGCTGCTCCAGTTGCAGTTGCGTGCGCCTGGCAGCGGCCGGATGTCAATTTTAAGCGCGGGGAGGGGGGGACTATTAATTCTCGTGAATCGTCCTCTTGAATAGATAGGGCTGCATTTCCCGCACAACTGCGTGGGGAGAAGACGCTCGGGGTGCCCCTATCCTGCCCTTACCCCGCAGCGCGGACGACTGTCGAAAATCAAACAATAACCAAAGATCGTCGCCAGCCTCTTTCTTCAAACGGATCGAGAGAGCCCATGGCGGCACATTGCGAAGAGGGAAACCCAAATGTTCGAACGCAAGAAATTGTCCGGTGCAGTAGTGGCGGCGATTGCCTCCATGGCCTGTGCGCCTCAGCTGTTTGCCCAGGAAAACACCACCCTGGAAGAGGTCACCGTTACCGGTATTCGCGCCTCCATGGAGCGTGCCATGGATATCAAACGCGATTCCGCCGGCGTTGTTGATGCCATTTCCGCCGAAGACATCGGCAAGTTCCCGGATACCAACCTGGCTGAGTCCCTGCAGCGGATTACCGGTGTATCGATTAATCGCGTTAATGGTGAAGGTTCAGAAATTACCGTGCGCGGCTTTGGCCCCAGTTTTAACCTGGTGACCCTGAATGGTCGCCAGATGCCCACCTCCAATGTGTCCATGGTGGGTGGTGATCAATCAGTAGAAGAAAACAGTAATGCCGGTACCGGGCGTTCTTTCGACTTTTCGAACCTGGCGTCCGAAGGTGTTGCAGGGCTGGAAGTGTACAAAACCGGCCGCGCGTCTTCCCCTACCGGTGGGATTGGTGCCACTGTGAACATCAATACTGTTCGCCCATTGGAAAATCCCGGTATTCAGGCATCTCTGGGGGTGAAGGGGATGCACGACACCGGGGTGAACTTTGAGGGTGAGGACATTACCCCGGAAACTTCCGGACTGTTCAGTTGGACTAATGAAGAAGAAACTTTCGGTGTGGCACTGTTTGGCTCTTATCAGGAGCGCAATGGTGGCACCCGCAGTTCCACAGTAAACGATTGGGACATCCGCACCGGTGCTACCATCAACGATGGCTCCAGTGAATTTGTCGGCAACGACACGATTATCAATAATGCCCCGGACGACGATCAGCTGGTGGCTATTCCGAAGGACAGCCGCTACCACGTCTCCACCAACGAACGTCAGCGCACCAACGCCCAGCTCACTATGCAGTTCCGACCGCGGGAAGACCTGACCCTGACCGCGGACGCCATGTATGCAAACAACGAGCAGACCGAGCAGCGCGTGGACCAGGGCAACTGGTTTAATGCCATTCGCAGTGAGATGACCTTTGACGGCAACTCCACCGTGGCGACCCCCATTTATCAATATCAGGACGTGCCGGGCGATGTAAAAGACCTGGGACTCGAGCAGCAATTGCGTTCTACCGAAAACACTCTCGAGTCCTTTGGCTTCAACGCCGATTGGGATGCCACGGATACACTGAGTTTCAGTTTTGACGCTCACACCTCACAGTCCAAGTCGAACCCTAATGGGCCCATGGGCACAAGCTCTATTCGCTTTGGCATTGGCGCCTTTGTAGTAGATGGCCACACCCTGGATGTAAGTAGCGGCTTCCCGGTTTCCGACATTGTTTTCAATGACGATCACTACAACGGTAACGGCCAGCTGGATGCCAATGAACTGGCATCTTCCGTTGTGCGAACCACCACCGCCAGCCAGGAGCACCAGATTGATCAGTTCGCAATTGACGGCAGCTGGGAGCTGGAGAACGGCCGCATCGATTTTGGCCTGAGCAGTATTGCGTCGGATATGACTCAGCAAAATATGCGCACAACTCAAACATTGGGTGGCTGGGGTAACCGCACTCCGGACGTCCCCGCCGATCTGGTGGAAGCCTTCTGCATGACCTGTATGTTTGAAGACTCTAATACCGGCAGTGATGGCCTCACCGTGTACCGCGGAAATGCCGGCGAACTTTACTCTGCAATGGTCGAGCCGTGGACGGCTGACAATATTGACACTCAGTTGTTCAATACGGTTGAGGAAGATATTCAGTCCGCATACTTCCAGCTTACTCTGGATGGCGAGCTGGGCAGTTTCCCAACACAGTTGGTCGTCGGTACCCGCTTTGAGCAGACCGATACCACATCCACCTCGCTAGTGTATGTGCCCTCTGGGATGCATTGGAAGGCGGACAATGACTTCGAACGCAAACTTTCGGATGAAGTACTTCCTGTAAGCCTGGACGGCAAGTACAACAATCTGTTGCCAAGTCTCGATTTCTCCATCGATCTGCGCGAAGACCTCAAAGGACGTGTGTCTTACAGCAAGACCATCGCTCGCCCCGACTATGCGGCATTGTTCTCATCTGTGTCAGCGGAAAAGCCCTCCGGGCCCACTGCTTTAGGGGTGGTACCAGTCGGTTCCCGCGGCAACCCGGAGCTGCAGCCTTTGGAGTCGGATAATTTTGATCTGTCGGTTGAATGGTACTACGGAGACAGCAGTTATGTTTCTGCAGGGTTCTATGAGAAACGTGTGGCTAACTTTATCGGTGACGGTAAGTTCCGTGAGTCGCTGTTTAACCTGCGTGACCCAAGCTCCGGCGCGCCGGGTACTCGCTCCGGCGATGCCCTGGACGCCCTGGAAGACCTGGGAGTAGACGCCAGCGAGGCGCACCTCTTCACCATGACTGCGCTGATCGATAATTTCAGTATTGCCGATGCGAAGTCCATGTTTGAAGCGGAGCTGGTGGATGGCAACCTACCGCAGGGTTATGTGGATCAAATTCTGACCGACTACGATGTGGTCGCGAATGCTGACGATCCGTTCTTCGAATTTGATGTGACCTCCAAGGTCAACAACCGCGAAGCGAAGATCCATGGCTTTGAGCTGGCGGCGCAACACTTTTTCGGGGAAAGCGGATTTGGCCTGCAGGCCAACCTGACCACTGTACGTGGGGACGTTGGCTTCAATAATGGCGCCGACCCGACCGCGACGCAGTTCGCGCTACTCGGTCTCAGTGACAGTGCCAACCTGGCGTTTATCTACGAGAACTTCGGTGTGTCGGCGCGACTGGCCTACAACTGGCGCGATGAATTTTTGTCGCAGGTTAACCGCGGTGCCTCCAACAATCCGGTCTACGTGGACGAATTCGGTCAGCTGGATATGAATATCAGCTACGAGGTCACCGATAACCTGACTGTACTGTTTGAGGGCCTGAACCTGACGGAGGAAAGTCTGACGCACTTCGGTCGCGACAAGAGTAATGTCTGGTTTGCTCAGGAACTTGATGCGCGCTATCTGATCGGTGCGCAGTACAAATTCTGATGGTATCCATGTCGGACCTGTTCGACATTGGTATCAGCAGAAATGACGAGTGTTTAACCGGGGGACCGCTGCATTTGCAGTGGTCCCTTTCTGCGTTGTAAAAAAGACAAAATAAAAACAATAAGGTGAGAGAGATGACCCAATCTGTACTACTGGATAACGTCAAGCATCACGATCTCAGGGTGCGCACCGATTACGCAGCGGAATTCGGAGATGGCGTCAATCAGGTTCTGGTTTTTCCTTCGGAGTACCAGCACCTTCAGCGTGAATACCCAATCCTGTTTTTTCGCGATAACGACAGTGGCGAGTACCAGTCGGTGGCGCTGTTGGGGCTGGACCGCGACGAAAATCTGTACCTGGATAACACGGGTTGGCAGGCGGATTATGTACCGGCGGTACGCGCGCGGGGGCCCTTTCTGATCGGTCTGCAAAGCGGCGGCGAACCGATGATTCACGTGGATATGAGCAGCCCACGGATTAGCCGGCAGCAGGGAGAGCCGGTGTTTTTGCCCCATGGCGGGAACACGCCTTACCTGGAACGGATCAGTGGGATTCTGCAGCTGATTCATCGAGGTGCCTCGGAAAACCGGCACATGTTTGAGGCGTTTGCCGCCTGTGATTTGATCGCGCCGGTGAAGCTCGAGCTCAAACTCAGTGAGAGCGAGCAATACACCATCGAGCACTTCAGCACAATCAATGAGGAGCGCCTCGCCGCATTGAACCCTTCCGAACTGGCGTCATTACACCGCGCCGGTTTTCTGAAGTACGCATTTCTTGTGGTCGCTTCGCTCAATAATATCTCCCGCCTGATAGAGAAGAAAAAGCGGGTAGTGGCGCGCGCAGCATAGCGCGCCGGTACTAACGCAATCTGATTCGGGTTTGGGCCGGGGAGCTAAATAGCGATGTTTGAAAAACGCGTAAACGATATTGAGGGGGCGTCCCTCGATGTACTGCCGCTGGATGCACTGATTGAGGGGGATGCGCCGGTTGTGATCCGCGGTTTCGCCCGGCACTGGCCGCTGGTCGCAGCGGGGCTGGAGTCGCCCCAGGCAGCCATGGATTATCTGCTGCAGTTTTACAATGGTTCACCACTGGTCGCCTACATCGGCCCACCGGAAATCGAAGGGCAATTCGGCTACAACGACTCGCTGACAGGTCTCAACTTTTCCGCACAGCGGATTGTGTTGAACGATTTTCTGCAGCAGGTCGAAAAGACGCTTTCCCAGAAGGAAGCGCCCTCTCTGTATATCGGTTCCACAACCATCGATGCCTGTCTGCCGGGTTTTCGGAAAACCAACGACTTACTTCCGCAGTGTGAAGCGCTTACACACTTTTCTCCGCTTGCGAGCATCTGGGTCGGCAATCGCACCGTAGCGCGTGCGCATTTCGATACCTCGTTGAATATCGCATGTTCTCTGGTGGGAGAACGGCGGTTTATTCTGTTTCCGCCAGAGCAGGTTGCCAATCTTTACCCCGGGCCACTGGAACCGACCCCAGGGGGGCAGGTGGTGAGTATGGTGGATTTCCAGAGCCCCGACTTTGCCCGTCATCCGAATTTTCGTGCAGCAATGGAAAGCGCGCTGGTCGCGGATCTGTCACCGGGAGATGTGCTGTTTTATCCCGCTTTGTGGTGGCATCAGGTGGAGGCAAGGGCCAACTTCAACGTGATGGTGAACTACTGGTGGAACCAGACTCCTGCGTTTATGGATACGCCCATGAACACCCTGCTGCATGGCATGCTCAGCCTGCGGGACAGACCCGAAGCAGAAAAGCAGGCGTGGAGAGCACTGTTCGATTACTACCTGTTTGGTGATGCCGAAGTCCCGCGCGCCCATCTGCCGCAAGCGGCGCAAGGGCCGCTGGCGGCATTGGACAATATGACCGCGCGGCGTCTGCGTGCAAAACTGCTGCAGAAACTCAATCGCTGAACAGCGAAATGGGGAAAACCTATGCAAAACAACCGCATTAAAAAAGTCGTCATCGCCGGAGGTGGCACCGCCGGCTGGCTCACCGCTGCCGCGCTTTCCAGACAGCTGGGTGGGTTGATCGACATTGAGCTGGTGGAGTCCGACGCGATTGGCACCGTGGGGGTGGGGGAGTCCACCATCCCGACCATCTGCTCCTTTCACGCATTACTGGGGATCGACGAAGCGGAGTTTATGCGCGAAACCCAGGCCACCTTCAAACTGGGGATCGAGTTCGAAAACTGGGGGCGAGACGGTGACCGCTATGTGCATGGTTTCGGCCAGCTGGGCAAGGGCAACTGGATGGGAGAGTTTCACCAGTTCTGGTTGCATGCACAAAGCCTGGGGTTTGGCGGCGACATTGGCGATTACTGCCTGGAAACCCAGGCCCTGAACGCCCGTAAGTTCGCCACATCGGAAAAGCCCTCGCTGAATTATGCTTACCACCTCGACGCCACCCGCTATGCCCGGTACCTGCGTCGCCGGTGTGAGGCGCGCGATGGGGCGCGGGGCGTGGTGCGCACCGAGGGTAAGATCCGGCAGGTGGTCACCAACCGTGAAAACGGGTGGATCGATTCCCTGGTGCTGGAAAATGGCGCGGTGGTGCGTGGAGATCTGTTTATTGACTGCACCGGCTTCCGTGCTCTGTTGATGGGGGAAACGCTGGGGTGTGGGTTTGAAGACTGGAATCACTGGCTGCCCACCGACAGCGCTTTTGCGGTGCAGTCGGAACTGGTGGGCGAGGCGCGGCCCAACACCCGGGCCATCGCGCGCAGCGCCGGCTGGCGCTGGCAGATTCCCCTGCAGTCGCGCATGGGCAACGGCATGGTGTTCTGCAGTGACTATCAGTCAGACGATGCGGCGCGCGCCCAGTTCCTGGCGGAGATCGATGGCGCGCCCCTGTTTGATCCGCGCCTGATTCGCTATCGCGCCGGGCGTCGGCACAAGGCCTGGGATAAAAACTGTATCGCCCTCGGCCTCTCCAGTGGTTTTGTGGAGCCCCTCGAGAGCACCAGTATCCATCTGATCATGATCGGCATCACCCGGTTGATGCAGCTGTTCCCCTTCGATGGCATCACCCCTGGTCTGCGCTCCCGATTCAATACGTTGTCCCGGGACGAGCTGGAAAAGGTGCGTGACTTCGTGGTGTTGCATTACAAGGCGACACAGCGGGAAGACAGTGAGTTCTGGCGCTACTGCAAGCATATGCCGGTGCCGGACTCCCTGGCAGAGCGCATGGACCTGTTCCGCGAGAGCGCGCAGGTGCACCGCACCGCAGATGAGCTGTTCCGCTCGGACAGCTGGGTACAGGTGATGCTCGGGCAGCACCTGCAACCGCAGAGCTACCACCCCATGGGCCGTCTGATGAGTGAAGCCCAGCTGCGCCAGGCGCTGCAGCACCTGCAGGGGAATATAAACGCCGCAGTGGCCCGACTGCCGGGCCATCAGCAGTTTATCGACCACTATTGCCGCGCAGCCTCGCCGGAGGGAGCCTAACGGGCGGGCACACCAAGAAAAAAGCCGGCGCAAGGCCGGCTTCAAGCAGAGATACGATGAGAGAGTTCGATCACAACGCGTTCAATCCGTGATCTAGGGGAACTGTACTCTTTGACGGGACTCTGGCGCTGGAGTTCCTCGCGGCGCGCAAAAAACTGAAATTAATTGTGCCTTTTCCCGTCTCCAGTCGAAGATTGGCGCGAAATCCCTCTTTCGTGGCGCATTTCTTCCCATTGCCAGCAACCAGTGTTACTTTCCCTGTGGTTTCTGAATCATTGTGGTACCTGTGTCACGGTTCGTTACAGGACGAGCGCCACAGAATCCACAGAAAGCCGATGCGCGGGCAAACCCCGGCGAGGTATTCGCATCCAAGATAAGTCTAAAAACAACACTCAGTAGAACAGCGAGTTCAACACGTCGGGGAGCGAACAATGGCCGATCTGGTAATCCTCGCGGCGCCGGGCATGGGTGCCGTGAACGAAGACTTTGCGGAGCCCCTGTTCCAGGCACTCAAATCCGCCCTGGGGGACGACTGGTCCCGCATCCATACCGAGTCCATTCTCTGTCAGGGGCACCTGCAGCCCAACCTCGAGCGCGTATTCGACGCCATGCAAAAGCGCGACATGGACTACCTGCGGGCGCGCAAATTCATGCTCTACGGCCTCTCCGAAGCCGCCACCCAGCTCAGTGACATCCATCAGCGCGGCGGTAACTACGACAAAACCCAGCAGGCCATCTACCAGACCTTCGAACGCGCCGCCAAAGCCACCAGTGACAACGCCCCGGTCATCCTGCTCAGTCACTCCATCGGTTGCAGCATCCTCTCCAACTACCTGTGGGACGCCCAGCGCCCCACCATCAGCCACGGCATCTGGCGCGATGGCGGCCCCAAAGGCGTCCACAAAGCCTCCGCCAAAGACCTCTTCCTGCGCGGCAAAACCCTCACCCACTGGTACACCCTCGGCGCCAGCAACCCCCTCTGGACCGCTGCCATGGCCCGCGACCAGATTCAGGCCGTCACCTCAGACACCCGCGGTTACAACTTCCGCTGGAAGAACTTCTACCACCCCGACGACCTCTTCGGCTGGCCCCTCAAGCCCCTGAGCCCCTCCTATAACCAGGCCGTGTACCGGGACTACGAGACCCGCCCCCTGGCCGATTGGACCGCCGCCAGCTGGGGCCCGCAGCTGGTCTCCCACGATGGCTACTGGCAGAGTGAGCTGGTGCAGAAGAGTCTGATTGAGGATGTGAGAGAGGTTTTGAAGAAATCCTCTGCGCGCAGGCCGAGTCCCATGCAACGGGCGACGGCGGCGGCAATTTAGCACTCTGAAACCCGAATAGAAGGTGGCGATAGCGGGTAAGGGTCTGTGAGACGTTGATTCTCTTCGCTCACCCTGCGGGCGCCTTCGGCGTCCAAAACTGCGTTTTGTCACCGCCATGGATGGCGGTGCAGAGCCCCAGGGATGGGTTCACCGCGTGTCTCACAGACCCTTACCCGCTAGCGGCACCGCCACTTAACGAGCTACGAAGTACCCCGGACCACCTTAGCCGGATAAGTCCACCAGCGTTATACTCGGCACCGAAGACAAACTAGGTACTCCCATGGCTCTGCAATTTCACTCGGTTCCCGTCACGCCCTTCCAGCAAAACTGCACCCTACTGTGGTGCGACCAGAGCAAGCGCGCGGCCGTCGTAGACCCGGGTGGCGATGTCGACAACATCCTCGCCGCCGTGAAAGAACGCGGCCTGAAACTGGAGAAGGTCCTCCTCACCCACGGCCACCTCGACCACGTCGGCGGCACCAAACCCCTGTCCCGGGACCTCCAGATCCCCGTCGAAGGCCCCCAGCAGGCAGACCAGTTCTGGATCGAACAGATCGCCACCCAGGCCCAGATGTTCGGCTTCCCCCCGGTGGAAACCTTCACCCCCGACCGCTGGCTCAACGATGGCGACACCGTCACCGTCGCCGACGAAGTGCTCGAAGTGGTGCACTGCCCCGGCCACACCCCCGGCCACGTCATCTTCTTTCACCGGGACAGCAACCTGGCCCTGGTGGGCGACGTCCTGTTTGCCGGCTCCATCGGCCGCACCGACTTCCCCATGAGCAATCATCAGGACCTTATCGACTCCATCACCAAAAAACTCTGGCCCCTCGGCGACGCAGTAAAATTCATTCCCGGCCACGGCCCCATGTCCACCTTCGGCCAGGAGCGCCAGACCAACCCGTTTGTCGCCGACAAGCGTTTCGGTTGATTCAGTATGCATTCACCCTCGGGAGTGCTAAATGAAGCTCTGAATACTTATGGTGGCAGCGCTGCCACCGGGTGCAAACTCGTGAGACACGAGCTAGGCGCCCCCCCGATAACCCATCCATGGGGGGGGCTTCTAAAACGTCCCTGTTTTAGAAGGTCTCACGAGTTTGCACCCGGCGTCAGCGCTTTCGCATCGGCTCTAATGCTTTCGGTCACAGGTCGGTTATGAAACTCTGGAAATTACTCGCACTTCTCTCAATCCCCACAGCCCTGGCCCTAACCAGCGGCTGCGCGGTGATTTCCGAAAACGAATGCCAGGCCGGCCTCTGGTACGAGCGGGGTATCGAAGATGGCGCACGCGGCCGCAGCCAGGCCACGGTCTACCAGATCGCGCAGAAGTGTCACGAATACGGTGTGCGTACCGATACCGCCGCCTGGATGCGCGGTCATGAAGAGGGGGTTGAACAGTATTGCACCCCGGAAAATGGTTTTGTGGTCGGGCGCCGCGGACGCGACTATGAAGGCGTCTGCACCGGCCCCACCGCCGACCTGTTCCTCGCCAATTACGAGCGCGGCCTTGCGGTTTACCAGGCCGAGCAGCAGTACGCGGCCCTGGCCAATCGCTATGAAGATGCGGAGCGCGAGGTGTATCGGATAGAGCGCGCCATGGACGATGCGGAAAGCAAGGAAGAGCTGCGTGCATTGCGCAGCCAGCGGCGCGGCCTGCTGCGGGAAATGCGCTACCTGGAAGCTGAGATGATGCGCTTTGGTGGTTTTGGTGCTTTTAACCCGCTGTTGTTTTATTGATATTCGTCGGCAACTTTTGTCACGATGAATAGTAAAAGGTGATTCCATGGCCATCTGGCACAGCAATCCTACGGTCGACGAAGTAAACCAGAGCATGGGCAACTGCATGCCCACGTACCTGGGGATGAAGATTACCGAGATCGGGGACGATTATATTGTCGGCACTATGCCCGTCGAAGATCGCACCCGCCAGCCGTTCGGGATTCTCCACGGCGGTGCCAGTGTGGCGCTGGCGGAGACCCTGGGCTCCATGGCTGCCAATATGGTGGTGGATACCAGCAAGCATTACTGTGTGGGTCAGGAGATCAATGCCAACCACCTGCGCCCGGTACCGGATGGCACTGTGACGGCAAAAGCGAGCGCGGTTCACATTGGCCGCAGCAGCCAGGTGTGGGAAATTCGTATCCACGATCCCCGCGGCAAACTCAATTGTATTTCCCGCATCACCATGGCGGTGGTGCCGGTGCCTTCCACTTGAATGTTGATGTGATTGTTTATTTGCCGTGACCGGGGATCTGTTTACTTTTGAGGATGTGTCCTACCGCCTGGCCCGCTCACCACGTCGCAAGCGGCTGGGGCTGGTGGTCACGGATAAGGGCGCGGAAGTGCGGATTCCCCAGCGCTGCGCGGAGCGTCACGGGCACCAGTTTCTACGCGAAAATATCCACTGGGTGCGGGAGCAGTTGCGCGGTGTGGCGCAGCGCAAGGCACAGGTGCCGGAGCATCATTTTGCGTTTGGTGCACGCTTCCCGTGGCTCGGAAAAACCCTCGAGCTGGACCGCGCCGCCTGCGCGGCGGATGCGGGCATTCGCGACGGTTATATCCAGCTTTACAGCCGTGTGCGCGAACCGGATGAGGCTCAGATTCAGGCTGCGCTACAGAAACTCTACCAGCGCGAAGCCCTGCAACTCCTCACGGACAAATCCCAATATTTCGCCGGTCTGCTGGGGCTTAGATTTTCTTCGGTAAAAGTCCGCCGCACCCGCAGCAAGTGGGGGCACTGCACCATCCGTGGAGAACTGCAATATAACTGGCTGGTATGCCTGGCCCCCGAGCCTGTTGTGGATTACCTGGTGATTCACGAGGTCTGCCATCTTCAACACCACAATCACAGCCGGGAATTCTGGGCGTTGGTCGCGAGTCTTTGTCCGGACTACAAACGGTTGCGGCGGTGGCTTAAGGAGAACGGCCACACTTTACAGCTGTAGTGGTGGGCCCGAGGTTTCGTGGTATCGGTGCTTCGGTTCCGGTTTAGTGGCGCCGGAGCACTGGGGAATAGTTTTTGGAACCGCTGTGAATACGTCCATGTACGCTGCGTCGCAAACGTCCCTGTTTGCGACGCTTCCAAAAACTATTCCCCAGCACTCCGGCTTATCCCGGGCTTTTTTACTTCGTAGTTTGTTGCGAAGTAATACGGTTCGAACTGAAGGAAAAGTGCCGGGTGCGGGTTTTCAGGAGCGTCGCAAACAGGATGTTTGCGCCGCAGCGCCCAGGGATGGGTTCACAGCGGTCCTGAAAACCCGCACCCGGTGCTTTGCCGCCACGGCAGGAATAACTGGGTACCACAAAGCCTGAACCAATACATCCCAGCGCAAGTTTCTACTTATCCCGCCCAATCTGGCGTAAACTCCCCAAATCATTTTTAAGGCAAGCCGGTATGGAATTCGAACCTCTCGGAGACGACTTTGAGGAAAACTGCGCCCGCTTTCTGCCCGAGGCAGTAGAGCAGGGCTGTGTGTGGGCATTAGAAGGGGAAGAGGGCTTCGCCCTGTGTGAATCGGAGCGTCGTGCCGATACTGACGTGATGCCCTTCTGGTCCCAGCGGGAGTTTGCCGAAGCGCATATCGCCGACGACTGGGCCGGCTACCAGGTGGTCCCCGTCGACCTCGAAGAATTTATGGACGACTGGCTCGAGGGCATGCACGAAGACGTCCTCCTCGTCGGCATCAACTGGAACGATGAAATGGAAGGGGAGGAGATCGAGCCTCTCGATCTGCTGGAACAGCTGGAGCAGGAACTCGACTGACAGGCCCTCCGGGTTCAGGAGCTCCTGCTCAAAAACCAAACAAAAATAACCCGGCGACAATTGCACTGAACTGCGCCAAACGTCGGAAACAAATCTCCAACAGGAGGTCTGAGATGAGTCAGTTTTCAGGGGTACAGAGCGTCATCTACGGCGTCAGTAATCTGGAAGAAGCCAAAGCGTGGTATACCACCCTGCTGGAAGTGGAGCCCTACTTTGAAGCCGAGTGCTACGTCGGCTTCAATGTGGGCGGCTTCGAACTGGGGTTGGACCCCAACGCGCGCAACGTGATCAGCCGTGCCGATGGCGTGGTCGCCTACTGGGGAGTTGCGGATATTGCCGCCCAGGTCGAACGTATGAATGGTCTGGGGGCGCGCCAGCACGGCGAGATTGTCGATGTGGGGGAGGGCATATTGATGGCCAGTTTCCTCGATCCATTCGGCAATGTGTTTGGACTCATCCAGAATCCACACTTTAAACTGACGTCTACATCCACCCAGGACCCGTCTGACTGAGACCGAGTGCAGTAATGGAGCCGTAAACGTGAGCAAGCCCCCCGCCAACCGATTCCGCCCCTCCGACCAGGGCTTTGCCGCTGAAAGCCTGGCCCAGATTGGTCGCGGCTATGTGGTACCGGACCGGGTGGCGCTGATTACCGGCTGCTCCAGTGGCATCGGCCGCGAACTCGCCCTTGCCCTGCACGCCCGTGGCACCATCGTCATCGCCACCGCGCGGCGCGCGGAAAGCCTGCAGGAACTGGCCGACCTCGGCATCGCTACCGAATCCCTCGACGTCAACAACCAGGCGGATATCAACCGCGTGGTGCACGCCATCAAGACCGCCTACGGCCGCCTCGATATTCTGGTGAACAATGCAGGCTACGGTCAGATGGGGCCGTTGCTGGAGCTGGATACCCGTGTGCTGGAGGCCCAGTTCCGCACCAACGTGTTTGCCCCCATGGCCCTGGCCCGGGCCTGTGCACCGCTGCTCAAATCCCGCCGCCATGGCGTGATCTGCAATATTGGCTCCGTTTCCGGCGTCCTGCCCACCCCGTTTTCCGGGGCCTATTGCGCGTCCAAGTCTGCACTGCATACTCTGTCCGACGTACTGCGGCTGGAGCTGAAGCCCTTCGGCATCCGTGTGGTCACCGTGCAACCGGGGGCGATCGCCTCCGAGTTCGGGCGCCACGCGGAAACCTCCCTGCGCGGCCTGCTGGCCCCGGACTCCTGGTACAAACGCAGTGAAGACCAGGTGCGCGCCCGCGCTGTCGAATCCCAACAGAACGCCACCCTCGCCCGGGATCTGGCCAAGTCCCTTGCCGCCGAGCTGTTGCGTAAGCGTCCCGCCAGCCTACTCAGAATCGGCAACAAAAGCCGGCTGCTGCCCTGGGTCGCCCGCTGGCTACCCCGCTGGCTGCGGGACCGCATGCTGTCGAAGCGCTTTGGGCTGAAGCGGCTGCAGCTTTCTAATCAGTAGCTTCATAGTCTATAGAGTGGCACCTAGTCAGAATCGAAGGCACTGACGCCGGGTAAAGGTTTGCGAGACCTTCCGCGAGAGGGACCTCGCGGAAGAGCCCCCATGGATGGGGTCACGGCGTGTCTCGCAAACCTTTACCCGGTGGCAGGGCGCCACCTGCTTCTTACGAAGTCCTCCCGCCATAAATCCACTATGTTTGTGCATAGCCCAACGATTTTCCTCGGGCCGAATTAGCGCTGGAATTTTTTCCCCCTATGGCTCTCGACCAGATAACTATTCTCGCCATCCTGGCGGTCACCATCGTCCTGTTTATCTGGGGCCCCTGGCGCCACGATATGGTGGCCCTGGCTTCCCTGCTCGCCTGCGTGTTTACCGGGTTGATCGAACCGGGGGAGGCGTTTACCGGCTTTGGCCATCCGGCCGTGGTGACCGTGGCCTGCGTACTGATATTGAGTCGCGGGTTGCAGAATACCGGGGCCATGGATGCGCTGGCCCAGAAAGTCGTTCCCAGGCGGGGCGGCATCACCCTCGCCATCGCGGCCCTATGCGCCCTCGGCGCGGCCATGTCCGGGTTTATGAACAATGTGGGGGCCATGGCGCTGCTGATGCCGGTGGCCACCGATCTCGCCGACCGCCACGATGTGCCGCCGGGCAAAGTACTGATGCCCCTGTCCTTTGGCACCATTCTGGGGGGGATGACCACCTTGATCGGCACACCGCCGAATCTGATTGTCTCGAGTTTTCGCGCCAGCAGCGGCGCCGGCAGTTACGGCATGTTCGATTTCACGCCGGTCGGCGTGGTAGTGGCGCTGGTGGGTGTTGTCTTCGTATCGCTGATTGGCTGGCGCCTGGTGCCGGCGCGCAATCAGGCGGGAGCGGGCACCTTTGATACCGGGACCTATCTCACGGAGGCCCTGGTGGGGGAAAAGAGTCCTTCCATCGGCAAGTCGCTGGCGGAGCTGGTCAAAATGATTGGCGACGAGGATGCCCAGGTCATCGGTCTGGTTTACAACAATGCCCGGGTATCTACCGCCATGCCGGGGCTGCGGGTGCGGGCCGGGGATATTCTGGTGATCGAAGCGGAGCCGGAGGCGCTGTCGTCGGTCCTGTCGAGCCTCGGGTTGACGCTGGCGGCGGATCCACAGAATGAGGACGACGCCGCGGTGGACACGACGGCGCTGGTACCGGAAACGGAGAAGCCGGAGGGAGACCGGGGGGATCGTCCGCCACTGGCGGAGCAGAATATGGCGTCTGGTGCCCGGGAGATTGTCGAGATTGACGACGTAGAAATCCCGCCAGAGCTTGCCGCGGATGCCGGCGCCGGCAATCAGGGGGATACGGAAGGCAAGGAAAAGGGCGCCAAGAAAGAGGGCGATGAGAAGCGGGGTCGGGAAAAGGCCGATCTTGCCCTGCGCGAACTGGTGGTGCTGCCGGATTCCTACCTGATCGGTCGCACCGCGGAGAACCTGCGGCTGGCGGGGCGGTACGAAATCAACCTGCTGGCGCTGTCTCGACAAGGGCGTCGCTCGGTAAAGCGTCTGCGCTCGACGGCGCTCAAGGGGGGGGATGCGTTGCTGATGATGGGGACTGAGGAGAATCTGTCCAACTTTGCCAAGGAGCAACGCTGTGTGCCTCTGGCGCAGCGGGATATCACAATCCCCAATAAGGAAAAGGCCTATGTGGCGCTGATCGGGATGGCGTTGGCGGTGGCCGGAGCGGCGTTCGGGTTGCTGCCTGCAGCAATTTCGTTTGCCACCTGTGTGCTGGCTTTTATGGCGCTCAAGGTGGTGCCCATCCGCAGTATCTACGAGGCGGTGGATGGTTCGGTGATTGTGTTGCTGGGGGCATTGATTTCGGTGGCTGCGGTGATGGATTCCACGGGGGCGGCGGATGTGGTGGCGAAGTCGATGCTGGACAATCTGGCCCAGGGCAATCCGGTGTTTGCGCTGGTGCTGATTCTGGTGGTGACCATGACGCTGTCGGACTTTATGAACAATGCGGCGACGGCGGCGGTGATGTGTGCGATTGCGCTGAGTGCGGCGGCGCAGTTGGATGTGAATCCGGACAGCTTCCTGATGGCGGTGGCGATTGGCGCGTCCTGTGCGTTTCTGACCCCGGTGGGCCACCAGAACAATACGTTGATTCTGGGCCCGGGCGGTTTCAAATTCGGTGACTACTGGCCCATGGGCTTACCTATGGAAATTCTGGTGGTCGCTGTCTCGGTACCTATGTTGCTGTGGGTCTGGCCGCTCTGAACCTTCGGGAGTGGCGGTCCCGCCACCGGGTAAGCCTTTGCAAGACACGAGCTAGGCGCCCCCCCGATAACCCATCCATGGGGGCTCTTCCACGAGGTCCCTCTCGCGGAAGGTCTTGCAAAGGCTTACCCGGCAGCGGGACCTTCGCGTCTAGCCGCGTTTATCATCATGCAACATCATCATCCGGCGACTGCACCAGATCCGCCAGATATTCCCCGCAAAACCGCAGCGCATCGGTTACCGTAACAATCCCCGCCAGCTCTCCTTCCTTCATCACCAGTACCGAGCCAATACCAGTTTCCGCCATGGCCAGCAGGATCTTGTCGAGCGGGTCGTGGATATCGGTGATATAGGGGCGGCGGGCGCAGAGGTCGCGGACGTAGAGTTGCTGTTCTTCCAGGCGGTGGCCGGGTGAGCGGGCGCGCTCGATGTCGCTGCGTGAAATGACAGTTTCCAGGTCGCCGTCCTTGGTGACGGGGAGGTGGTGGACGCTGTGTTCTTCCATCAGGGCTTCGGCGTCTTCGATGGGGGCGTCGATGTCGATATGGTAGGGGAATGGCGTCATCAGGGCGGCCATTGTGGGCATATGGTGGATGTCGCGGATTTTGCTCATGTAAACCCTTCCTCACTCCTTGTTCCGGTACCGCTTGCCGTTGCGGGCGCTGTCAGCACAAGGATAGATCAGTGGTGTGGCAGGTCGGGGAGGAATGGCGGGTGGATGTGAGGCTTTACGGGTTTAATGATCCAAATGGTATCTGTGATTCATCGAATAGGCGTTGGCTATTTATAAACAACCCAGTATTATGCGCGGCCTTGGCGATGGGTCGGATATGGGTGTATATGCCCTGTACGAGCTAAATCCCCGAGACAAATCTGTATACAGACACTTGAATTACCGGGATTCGGTATTATTAAGTGCTGTGTTTCGGATTTAAAAATACTATTTGCCTGATTTCTTTTACTAATCGACTGTCTGGAAGTATTCGGCGGTGATTGGTGGAAATGCCCATGTGTGGTTTTGATATGGCTGGCAGGTAATATGGATATATCACAGTAAACTTGTTTACACGCCGGAAGGCGATGTCAGATATGTGGTCGGCGTCGTATTTGAGTGAAGAAATGTAAATGGGTTTGCATTCCCGCGAAATATAAGTCTCAGCCCGGGCATATTGGCGCTCTGGGCGAATTGCTTATTAGGCGTATATCGTGCGGCTCTTGGCCGTGCATTTCGCAGAATTAAATCACTATCAAAGCACTAAACCGCAATATATATCGAGGCTCACGTATATATGTTCCAAGATTACGATCAAATTGAACAACAAATTGCCGAACACCAGGCCAAAATTGAAGAGCTGCAGGAGCAGATGGCCAAGGCAGAGCGCAAGAAGCAGGGCGTTATTGCCTTTGATAAGGCGCTGGTGAATCTGGCTGCCGAATACGAAATGGAAGAAGAAGAGTTTTTCCCCGCCCGTGGCGAGATGATTGTGGATTGGCTGGTGGGCCAGCTGGACAACGACGACGCGCCCGATTTCGTCCGCTCTCTGAAGGCGCGTGTCGCCCGTCACCTCAAGCGTGAGGGCACTGCGCCGCGCCGCGCGACGCGCAAGGCTGCGAGCGGTAAGCCCGCCGAACCCAAGCTGGAAACCGGCCACTATCGCAACCCCTATACCAATGCCACCATCGAGAAGAAGAAGCGCAACCCCAAGCAGTTGAATCAATGGGTGGCCGAGCACGGTCTGGAAAAAGTGCAGTCCTGGAAGATCTGATCCCCAGCGACCGCGTGACCGATAAAAAACCCCCGGTAGTCCCAGCTGCCGGGGGTTTTTTGTTGCGACGCCGGCGGACTCCCGCTGGCGGTGCGATCCTTGTGGTGGGCGGGTGCGGCCACAGCGGTCAGGCGAAACCTTTGATTGGGCGTCAATTGGCGGATTCAGGCGCACACCTGTGCTCGTTACCCCGGGATATCGGCAATACTTTTTCGAGGTGCACATTCTGTTTGCCTGATCCGCTGTTGAACGAGGAGTACCCTGTGCCCAAAAGGCTCGTGTTACCGGGTGTCGATTCCCTGCGCATCCCATTGCTCGCCGGGATGCAACTGGTCCTGTGCCTGTGCTTGGTGGGCTGCGATTTCAGCAGTGATTCCGGCAGTATTGCACCCAACGCAAACTCCTCCAGCAGCTCCGGTGGCTCCCGTGGGTCCAGCTCCAGCAGCTCGGGGGGGAGTGGCGCGGAAATGACCGGTGTGTTTCTCCATGGACAGGTACAGGGCCTCTATTACGAGACCCCCAGCTTTTCCGGCCTGACCGACGCGGATGGTCGCTACCGGTACCGCGAAGGTGAAGAAATCCGCTTCGCGCTCGGTGGCATTGAACTTGGCACCGCGCTCGGTGCGCCGGAGCTGACACCATTTCATTTGGGCGGTGGCGACCCGCTGACCGATGAAGCCGACCTGCGTGCTGCCCTGGAGGACCACCAGCGGGTGGATGCGCTGGATATCGCCACCAATATGATGCGCCTGTTTATGATCCTCGACCGGGATCAGGACCCTGCCAATGGCATCGATCTGAGTGAATGGGATGCGGAGCTGCAGGATTATCGTATAGATCTGGCGTTTGATCTCTATGCGTTTCCCTACCGTCGCGGGCTGGACTCTCTGCCAGCGATCAAAAGCCGTTTCGACATCCGCTACCAGCTGCCGCTGGATGCGCCGCTGTTATACCTGTATGACATCCTCGGCATCGTGGTGCCGATACTGGTACCGCTGGAAGAGAACCGCGATGTCCAGGATAACGGCACCATCGAACAGCGTCTGCTCTGGTGGTATACGGACCTGGGGCTGCCGCGGGAAATACGCTACACCCTGCTGCCCGAAGAAACCGACCGCTGGCAGGAGCGCGTCGATTATCGGTATGACGACCTCGGCCGTGTGGTTTTCCTGCGGCGGCAAACGGATACCAACGAGGACGGCAGCGTCGATTTTTTTTATACCTCCGAGCGCTTTTATAACGACAACAACTTTCTGGTGGAAGTACTGGAGCAGGACGGTCGGCTGGTCGAGGAAGAGCGGCGGCGATACACCTTCGACTATGACGACGGCAGTAATCTGGTGCTGTTTCTGTTCGAACAGGACGCAAATTTCAATGGTGTGATCGATACCATTTTCGCGGTGGAAAGCCTGTACAACGACGATGGCCTGCTACGCTGGCGGGAAGCGGAAACGGACCTCAACGCCAATGGTGTGATCGAGCGTCGCCTGCGCTTCGAGTATTTCTACAACGACGATGGCCACCCCCTGGAAGTGGTGGAAACCGAAGACGATGGCGCCTCTCTGCGCGCCGACGGCATTGTTGATCGCCGCCGTGACGTAGCCTACCGCTACGGCAGCAATGAGCGCCTGTTACGGGAAACCGTGCGTCTTGACGACAACGGCGATGGCCAGGTCGACCGTATCAATACCTATGAGTTTTTCTATCGCTCCGATGGCCGCCTGTACCGGCAGGAATGGACATTTGATGTGGATGCCGATGGCAATCCCAACAGCCGGCGGACGTTTGAGTACCGGTATAATTCCAGTGACCTGCTGTTTCGCGTCGAAATGACGCTGGACAATGACGACGACGGCATTGCGGAAGCCCGTGAGGTCACCGACTACCTCTACAACGATCGCGGCCAGCTCCGGGAAACCACCATCGAGACGTTCAACGGCGCCGACGAACGCCAGGGATTACTGAGTATCGTGCGTCGTTATGGTCGGCGGGGGGAGTTGGTGGACTGGTACCGGGAGGGTGAGGGCGTTACCGGGACGACCAATACACCAATTCGTCTCGGCTGGCGCTATCGGGAAATCGACGACGGACTGCGCTACCTGGTCCACCACTTCCGCTACCGGCAGCCCGCATTTGTCGAGCAGGGTATCACCGATATCAATTTCCCCTGTGTGGATTACCGCTTCGCCGAAGGGGGGCCCCGCTGTGCGATCAGCTGGCCACTGCAGTGGAAACTGGAGTGGGAGGTTTTCTGGAAAGCGCCGGGTATCAATCAGGGTGCGCCGGTGGTAATCCGGCCCTGAGAAGCGGCCTGGACCGGCTTAGAACCGCAGCTGTAAATCCGCATACACACTGCGCGGCTCACCGATAAAGTAGCGGTCGCCTCCACCGAGGCTGCTGTAATCCGCGCGCTCGGCATAATCCACATTCATCAGATTCTCGATGCGCAGCCCGACAGAGGTATGCGCACCGAGAGTCTGCCGTGCGCGCAGGTGCAGCAGCTGGTGCCCCCCATAGCGGTGCGCGTTTTCGATATCGGTGTAATAGCCACCGGTGTACTGCCAGTGCAAACCTAGCTGTGAGGACTGCGCAGGTTGCCAGGACAGGTTCACACTGTGCAACGCGCGTGGGGCGGTATCGATATCGTTGCCATCGGTTTCAATCACTCCGGACCCCGGCTCGCTGACGTCATTGGTGTACTGGTGCCGTGCCAGGGTACCGGCGGCGCCCAATTGCCAGTTGTCAGCCAGTCGCCACAGCCACTCGTATTCCACGCCGAAGTGGCGACTTTCTCCATCGCTCAGGTTGAGTCGGTCGGAGGACTGGAATACGACGTCGGACTTCTCCATATAAAAGCCGGTCAGACTGTAGCGGAAGTCATCGCTGCTGTGCTTCAGGCTGATTTCCAGACTGTCGATGGCCTCGGAGTCCAGGTCTGCCACCAGCTGGCCGTTTTGCAGGCGGTACAGCTCGGTCGCCTGGGGCGCACGGAAACCGTGGGCGAGGCGCAGGGCGCCGGTGGTTCGGTCGCTGAAGGACTGGACCAGACTGGCATTCAATGACAGGTTGCTGAAAGTGTCCTGGCGGTCGTCCGGGCGTGAGTAGCGGCAACCGATGGCGCCGGTAAACCCGTTAATGCACAGTTCGCCGCTGTCGGTTGTGTCACCACCAATCATGCGGTTGTTGTAATCGTATCGCAGGTGTTCACCCCGGGCGCCGAGTGTGCCCCGCAGAGACTCCCCCAGCGGCTGTTCAACCTGGCTGAATGCGGCAACCACCAGCGCGGATACGGTGTAGTCGTAGTGTTTGCCCGCCGGGAAGGAAGAAAAGCCCCCCTCCTGGGTTTGGCGCAACCAGCCGTCGGTATACTCGAGGTCGATGCCACTGATCCATTGCACAGAGTCGGCGGCACCGTGATGCAATGCCGATTGCACGCCCAGACCACTCTGCCCGTTTTCCTCCAGTGGCGTGCCTGGTAGAAAATGCATCAGGAAGGTCATATCCGTATGGCGCACGTAGGGTGTGATCTGCAGCAGGTTGCCGTTGCCCAGGGTTTTTTCCAGTCGCACCTGAGCGCGGGCGGACTGGCTGTCGCGAAAGGCTTCCGGGTTGGGGTTCTCCCGCTTGCGGTCCGGGTCTTTGTAGGCATCTTTCCCAGAGACATAACCTGCGGTTTCCTGATTCAGGTTGCTGGCATTCACCAGTGCCTGATACTCCCACCCCTGCCAATTGCCGTCGCTGCGCAGTTGCAGCTTTTGCTGGTCGAAGCCGGAGTCGTCCTTATAGCCGCCATCCCGAGCGCCGCTAAAGCCAATGCGCAGTCCCCCCTCGTCGTTCCCGCTGCTGTGATCCAATTCTAGGCGTCGGTAATTGTTGGCACCGCCTTCAACGCTCATGCTGGACTCACTTCCATTGACCGGTGCTGCACTCAGCACATTGATCACGCCGTGCTGGGCATCGGATCCATACAGTACGGAACCGGGCCCGCGCAAAACCTCTATGCGTCCGGCTTGCTCGAAGTTGGTGTCGAACAGTTGATTGACGTTGCAGAAGCCGGTACCGCGTACCGGTACGCCATCCTGAGTGATGGCGAACGCACCGCAACTACCGGCTCCGGTCAGTACGGGGGAACGCACGGCAATCAGGCTTTCCTGGCCATTGCCGCGGTGGATCGCCACGCCGGGTATTGTGCTCAGGGCTTGGCTCGGGTGGATGGCACTGGCCGATTCCAGTGTGTCCAGGCTGACCGTGGATAGTGATTCTGCCTGTGAATCGACCGGCCGCTCAGTGCGGCTTGCGGTAACCACCACTTGCTCGAGAGTTTGTCTCTCCCCTGCCGGGGGCACGGGTGGGGCAAGCAGAAGGGCAAAGAGGGTAGGCGGTATGATAAGTGCTGACATCAGAATCCGGTATAAAGAGAGGATTTAGCGCGCATTGTTCGGTAGAGGAGTATGGTACCGATGTGTGCCTATTCCGAACAGGTATTGTTCCGATGTTATTGCTCTTTCACTTCATCGACCGGCGGGTGCGCAGCACACCAATGGCGGCGACTGTTGTCGCCTCTATTTGTGTTGCCACGCAATCCCGATTTCCGATTGCTTCTTAGCGCTCGTCAGAGTGCCCGCTGAAATTCTGGCGCAATTTTTCTCCTGGTGCCCAACAGATAGATCGCAGCAGAAATACCGGATGTCACTAGCGCAAACAGGCCAATTTCCAGCTGGCGCTCGTGACTGATCAGCGCAATCAACATCAGCAGCAGAGCACATAATCCCATTGCAACAGCGACCACCCGCGCGGGCAGGTCGCTGGCCACAGTCCCCGCATTGCTGGTGGCGTTCTTGGAGGTGTCTGGTCTCCAGCCGGGCGTACCGTTTCGATCAATGACAAAAGTGAAAAGGGCGAGCGCTGACAGGGGGACCAGAATCCCGATGCCCAGCTCGATCACTGCCGAGTGCTTAGTCAACCAAGCCAATGCTGACGGGCTGATAGACCCATCGGCCGGCAGCGACAATAACCATTTGAATGCGCCGCCGATTGCGAAGGTGAGCAACACACAGCTCCACACCGCCCGGGCGGATAGCCGTCGTGAAAAAATACCCCACACGGTTGGTGCAAACAGGGGGCCCACCATCAGGCTCGTGACACTGACAATCACTTTTTCCGCTCCGCCCAGGTAGGGAATTGAAATGGCGACCGCAATCAGCAGTAGACCGATTAGCAGAGTGATCCAGCGTCCAACGGTGACCAGATTGCCTGAGCCTCCACGTCGCTCCATAAGAGGGCGGTAGAAATTTTCAGTAAATACGCCGGCAAATACATTGAGCTGGGAGCTTGCCAGACTGGCGGTCGCAGAGAACATCGCAGCAATCAGCAATCCGACCAGCCCCGCAGGTAACACGGAAAGACAGGCGGCAATGTAGGCCTGCTCCGGGTCCGTGCTGGGATCAATGACGCGGTACAGCATGGGCGGCATCAGCCAGACAAGCGGGCTTACAAGATACAGAATGCCAAACAGATAAGCGCTCTTACGGGCTTCTTTTGCGCTGGGGACGCTGATGAAACGCTGCGCGAATGCCCAGTCGGCGCCCACCATAAAGAAATGTATACACACCCAGCCCATCAGGAAGTAGAGACTGTAGCCCTCGCTGACGGGCGCGAAGAATTGCGCCGGTGCCTGCTCGATAAAGGTGCCTACCCCTCCGATGGCCTGTAGCATAAAAACCAATACGAAAAGCACTGAAAGGTTCAGGACAATAAACTGAAGGACGTCGGTCATGAGTACCGCCCACAGCCCGCCTGCCATGGTGTAAATGATGACCACCAGGCCGAAGGCAAGAATCGCCCATTCGACGGCGAGATTTCCGGTATTCGGGTCCCGGAATGGGTTGCCTTCGGGCAGGGGCATTAAGGCAACCAGAATGATACTGAGCGCATAGAGTGCAACACCTGTGCCTACAATCCGGTAAACGAGCATTGCCCATGTGTACAGTTGTACGACGCTTTTACCAAAGCGCAGCGCTATGTACTCAGCGGGTGTATCAACGCCCATGGTCTTCCAGCGCCCAGCGACAAAATAACCGGCAGCCAAGGCGGCGATGCCGTAGCACAGATTAATGGACACAGCGACCATGCCATATTTATAGGCGATGCCCCCCCACACCACGAAAGTACCGGCGGAAAACATGGTCATAAAACCGCTGAGCCCGGAGACCCACCAGGGCGCCTGCCCGCCCGCGGCAAACATGTCCTGCGCGCTCCGGTTACGCTTCGCGTAGAACACGCCAATCAGCACAATGCCCAGCATGTAGGCGGCCAGAACCCAGTAATCCAGTAGTGCCAAAATCTTTTCTCCCGGCTTTATTATGATGTTGCGCGATATCGCATATTGCCGACGATCTTCGCTGCCTGATCGCGGATATCGGCCAGTGATTTATCTGGAGTGAACAACTGCGAGCCAATGCCAACAGCGTCTGCTCCCGCTTGCATAAATCCCCGCATGGTCTCAGGGGCCACGCCACCGACGGCCATCAGGCGGACCTGAGATGGGAATACCGCGCGCACCTGTCGAAAAAAGCTCTCACCACAGCTCACCGCCGGGAATACCTTCAGCCAGCGCGCGCCCGCGTTCAGAGCCTGCATCATTTCGGTTGGTGTGGCTACACCGGGCACCGGTTCAATTCCCAGTTTCAGTGAGTGCGCTATCAGGTCCTGATCGCAGTGGGGGCTCAGCGCAATCTGGCATCCGACATCGGCGAGCGCGTTCAGCTCTTCCTGCGTACGTACCGTACCCGCCCCGACCACCAGTCGGCCCGTAAATTCTTTACGGATCAGCCCGATACTTTGGACTGCGTCTGGTGAATTGAGCGGGACTTCCACAGTGGTAAACCCAGTGTCCAGCAGAACGCTCGCCACTTCCAGTGCGCGCTCCGGTGTCAGTCCTCTTAATATGGCGACCAGTGGTTCCCTGGTTAGTGCTTCATCTAAATTCATAGTGCTTGCTGCTCCAGGCGTAGGCTGGAAATCTGACAGATTGCCCCGCGCAAAGCTGCCTGTGCATCCACGGTTCGTGCGGGATAACCGAGGTGCGCGAGAGCCGACTTATAGAGTTCCGCCAGCACTGGTGTGCCGGTGATACCAATGGGCTCAGCCGCGGGGCATGTATCCCGAATTCCTTCGGCAATTTCGCTACCGATCAACAGACCGCTCACGTAGTCGCTGGCAGATTGGTTGCTGAGTTCTGCGAGTAGGGCGTCTCCACGCACGGAAAATAACCGGCGCCCCAGCCCTTGCTCCGACATGCCGTCGTCGACACCGCGAAGAAAGTCCGGGGACGACTGTGCCTCTTCTGTCAGATGGTGACGCAGCAAACCGTACTGTCTGAGCAAGGCGAACATTTCACCGGTAATAGAAGTGAAGAAACCTTCTATCCCGCCGTCGCGAAGCCGCATCCATTTGGAATGGGTACCGGGGGCAATACAAATACCCGATCCTTCGGTGAGCGCCCACCCGAACGCTTGCAGCTCTTCACCGCGCATCACGTCCCAACCTGTCGCCCCGCGGAATTTCACGCCGGGTATAAAGTTGACGGTAAGTTCACCCATGGGGACAGCCTCAATGGCATCGGCGATATCCGAGAGTTTGGCTGGGGCTTCCAGATACGGAATGTTGTACCAGCCGACAGACGAACCCACCATGCCGCAGGCGAATACCTGCGGATCCTGCACCGGACAATTTCGATAGGCCTCTGACGCCACCTCGATCATGTCTGAGCGCGTCAGGCTGGCAACACCATCTCTGGATTCGGAGCGCCCGAGCACCCGCCCCTGCCCGTCCAGATATATCGCTCGAAAATTTGTTGTTCCCCAATCCATCAACATCAGCGCCGACATCAATCACCTCCACTCAACAGAATACCGATAATCCGCATTATTCACATTATGTCTATAATAGCAACGCTATGGGCAAGATGAGACTTCTGGAGATGTGGTTTTAGTGCGTTAATTCGAGGTTTCATACATGTTTCACCTGCTGTGCGTTCTTTCTCAAATGATTAAGTTGCACATATAGCAACAAATGGGTAATCTAATAACCACTTCTGTAGCGGAACGTAATAAGGATCAATTCGTGAGTAATTCAGACGCAGGCGTGCTCAAAGGCACTTTTCCCGTGGTTCCCACACCGTTCGATGGGAAGGGCGGAGTCGATTGGAGGGGCCTCGAGCGGTCTGCCCAATATATTCTTGAGGCGGGTGCCGACGGCCTGGTTTTCCCCGGCCTGGCCAGTGAGTACGCGCAACTCACGGAGGAGGAGCGTTTTGAGGCTACCCGTCTGATCGGCAACCTGTGCAAAGACCGGGTGCCATTTATTGTGGGTGCTGGGGCGAGTACGCCGGATGCGGCGATTCGCTTCGCAAGGGCCGGCGCCGAAGCTGGCGCGCAATGTGCCATGGTAATGGCACCCAATCACTATGCGGATGACCCGGAAGCGATGCGCGGGTTTTTTGACGCTGTTGCGGAGGCAGCCGGGATACCCATCATGCTGCAAAACGCGCCGGCGCCGATGGGGGCTGGGCTGCCGGTGGAGCAGATTGCTTCGATCCTGAGCGCCAATCCGGCAATTGAATATGTGAAAGAGGAAACCATGCCTTGCGGTCAGCGGATGGAAGCGATACTGGCAATTGCTCCGGCCACCCTGAAAGGGGTGTTTGGTGGTGCCGGCGGGCGTTACATTCTCGATGAGCTTTCTCGTGGTGCCTTGGGTACTGTGCCTGCCAGCGAGCTGACCGAGGTACATGTCGCCCTGGTCAGCGCATGGCAGCGGGGTGAGCAGGAAAAGGCCCGAGAGCTTTTCATTAATATGCTCCCCATCCTGAACATGCAGGCGATCTTTCGTTGCAATCTCACCAAGTGGGTGCTGACGCAGCGCGGTATCCTCAATACCTGTGAAGTGCGTGTACCCGGCCCGACCATGGATGAAGGGGACCGTCAGGAGTTGCGCGCCTTCTGGCCCAGAGTTGCCGATATAATGGGGAAGCTTGAGTCTCGCCAAAGTACCCCCACACCAGAGGAAGCTGTTCTGCCATGATTTCGAAAATCGAGTCTGTTGAAACCTGTGTGGTGACAATTCCCAGGGAAACGCCGTATCTCGGCCCCCTGGGTGAAGGCGAAGAGGTAAACCGAAAGGGTTACCTGGTTCGCGCGGGGAATCGTACCGTTTACCCCAGTGTCGATCGGTCGGTCATCGTAAAAATCACCGACGCCAGCGGTACGGTTGGGTGGGGAGAGACCTATGGTATCTGCGCGCCCAATGCGGTAACCGAAATTATCGAAGATTTACTGGCGCCGGTTATTGAGGGGCGCAACGCGCTCGATGTTGCCTGCATTCACGAAGACCTGTACGACATGATGCACGTACGAGGGTACTTCGGCGGATTTTATCTTGATGCCCTGGCAGCGATCGATATTGCGTTGTGGGATATCTTCGGCAAATACAGCAACCAGACGGTGGCCCAGCTACTCGGGGGCACTCGGCGCAAAAAAATTCCGGCCTATGTGTCCGGGCTACCGGAAAGCACCCTTGAGAAGCGTTGTGCGCTGGCTAAACAGTGGCAGGACAAGGGGTTTACCGGGTTCAAGTTCGCGGGGGTGGTGAGCCATGAAGGCATGGCGAACGAAATGGCTGCGTTGCGCGAAACCCTCGGTCCGGACGCCGATATCATGGTGGATATGCACTGGAAATTCAGTGCCGCCGAAGCCACGCGAGTGATCAAGGCAATGGAACCGCACAATCTGTATTTCGCGGAAGCGCCTTGCGCCCCAGAAGATATTGAGGGGCTCGCCACAGTCGCTCGCAGCGTTGCCACGCCAGTCGCTGCCGGTGAAGAGTGGCGTACGGTCTTTGAAGCGCGCGAGCGGGTCAACCGGAACGCCTGCAGCATACTGCAGCCTGAAATGGGTCACACCGGCATTACCCAGTTCTCGCGTATCAGTCAGTTGGCCCAGGCCTTCCACTGCCGGATAATTCCTCATGCGAGTATCGGTGTGGGCATCTTTCAGGCTGCGAGTCTGCACGCCTCTGCGAATGTGTTGCACCTGCCGTATCACGAGTATCAGCATTCGGTATTCGATCGCAACCTGCAGTTTCTGGAAACGGATATGGATTGCCAGAACGGGTACTTTTCATTGCCTTCCGGTCCGGGCCTGGGTGTGACCCCAAGCAAAAAACTCTGGGCCTTTAGTGACAAAGACCTGTCGAGCTAGCGCGATGTTTGACTCTGGGCAGGCGCCACCGCAAGATAGCCGAGTCAGAAATGGACTCGATATCATGACCGCAAAAAAAGGCACTCAGGCGAACCAAAGCATCATCGACGGGTTTGCTGTACTACAGGCCCTGGCCATGTCGGAAGACCCGATCGGCAGCCGCGAACTCGCGCGCAGACTGGGAATGGAAACGACCAGGGTGAACCGCCTGCTGAAAACGCTGGCGTATATGGGGATTACTCAGCAGACCCCCAATCGCAAATACGTCCCGGGTCCAGGCATGCATGTGCTCGCGACCCAGAGTCTGTACGCTTCCCGCCTTCTGCGCAGCGCCATCGCTCCACTGGAAAAGCTGGCCTTTTTCGGCCACACGGTGGCTCTGGGTGTGCTCTGGCAAGACTCGGTGTCTTTCCTGTATCACCGGCGTCCGGGTATGGCTTCTGCTGAGGCCATCGGGCGTATTGGGTTGCGTCCCGCGACCACCAGTGGCATCGGCATGGCGCTGCTGAGCTGTGAAGAGGACGAGTATCTGGAGCAACTGTTCGATGCGCGAGAGGTACCGGGTTTTGACGATGGTCTGCCCGCGCTAAAGCAGGCTCTCGCAGAAATTAAAGAATCTGGATTTGCAAGAATTCAAGTGCAAAGTGACCTGCCGGAAGCACCGGATAAGCCGACGCATACGATCGCGGTACCCGTTGGTCTTGACACTAAGGCTGCGGTCGCGATTTCTGGCTGGATTCCTGAGTCCGCTTCCCTCGATATTGCCGACGCGCTAAAGACGACGACCGAAGAAATTCGCGGAAGTCTGCAACAGGCAAAACCCGCTTAGTCCGCTCTGGCGCATAGGCGCCCCCCACTAGAATGAGAATGTCATGTCTGAGGTAAAACGAGTTGCTGTTGTTACTGGCGCGGCGGGTAGCATTGGTGCTGCGATCTGTCGACAGTTATCGGAAAGCGGTGTTCTGGTTGCCGGGATTGACCTGAAGCAGCCTACCGATGCGGATCTCAACCTGGCGGGCGACCTGGCCGACGTCACTACACTCCCTCAGGCAGCGGAGAAGATTCTGGAAACACTGGGATCACCTTCGATACTGGTGCACGCTGCGGCCCTGAGCGATCTTGCCGATACGCTGGGTGCCCGGCTGGATACCTTTCAGCGTCTGATGCAGGTCAATGTGTTCGGTGCTATGCAATTGGCACAGGTTTTCTGCCCCGGGTTCCCCGCCAGTGGCGGAGCCATCGTACTCGTTTCTTCAATCACGGGCCTGGTGGGTGCCCCGGGCATGGCCAGCTACTCCGCCTCCAAGGGGGCGATCCATGCGCTCACGCGTACTATGGCCCTGGAGCTCGCACAGAAAAATATTCGTGTGAATAGTGTGAGCCCTGCATCCGTTGATACGCCAATGTTGCGTGACAAACTGAACCAGCAGCCCGACCCCGCGCTGGCACTGAAGCAGAATATTCAGCGTCATCCGCTGGAGCGTCTGGGGCAACCGGAAGAGGTGGCCAACCTGGTGCGGTTTCTGACAAGCGATGAGGCGAGCTGGATTACAGGCTGTGACTACCGCATTGATGGTGGTGCAACGATAAACCGCAAATAGTCCGGTGCTGAAACCCCCGGTACTTCACCGCTAATCGACCACTTGATACCGTGGAAATAAAACTCTCCCAAGTGGTCCCGCCGCTATTGGCTTCCCACATCTCATCTCAAAATGCGCTTGATGCACTGCGATAGCGTGGCCGCCCGAACCGCTACCCCGTCTTAAATACGCTTCTCTTTTCGCGGGTCATCAAATCACTGCTCTCTGACCGCGCCTGCCCGGTTAAAGGGGTGGCTGGATTACTACCCGCTGGCCATAAAAAAAAGGCGCCCCGCAGGGCGCCACTCAAGGGGATGAATGCAGTCGCATTCGTGAGGATCTGTTAAAGCGCGTAGGTGAACGATACCTTGTAGATCTGACCGTACTCCACGTTGCGACGGGTGGCTTCCGAATAGGCGTTGTATTGCAGCTGACGGGTGTTGAGCAGGTTCAACGCTTCAAGGTTCACCGTCAGATTGTCTGTGACGTGCCAATTGGCCGTCGCGGAGAGGTCGGCGTAATCCTTGTAGTAAATACCGGAATCGCCATTGCCGATACCATCAAGATAATCGTCCCGCCAGTTGTAGGCGACGCGGAAACCAAGATTTTCGGTCTCGTAGTAGCTCACAAAGTTCACATTGTGCTTGGAAAGACCTGGCAAGGGCAGCACCGCACCATTTGCGTCCGTGAATGGCGTTTCGCTGTCGGTGTAACTGTAGGTCGTCATTACACCCAGGCCATCCCAGCCCGCCGGCAGGAAGGTAAGCGGTTGTTGATACAGTAATTCCAGTCCTTTTACCTTCCCGCCTTCGCCATTGACTTTCTGCGCAACGGTGATCGGGTCACTGTAGCCGGGAATGTCTTTGGACTGGATGGTTTGGACGATGAAAGATTCGACGTCCTTGAAAAATACACCGGCGGACAATACGGCTTCCGAGTCGAAATACCATTCACTACTCAGGTCCATCTGGTTGACGATAAAGGGATCCAGATCCGGGCTGCCGCTCTGGCCGGTATTGTCGCTGAATACGTGTAGACCATTGTTGAGGTCAGCGGTATTTGGGAAGGTAAGTGCGCGGGCAGCGCCAACCCGTACCACCCAGTCTTCGGTGAGATCAAATTTCGCGACCGCGGATGGTAGGGTCTCACTGTTCGAGACTTTGGCAACGGTGGGGCTCACTCCGCCATCTGCGTCTATCGCATTACCGGTGGAGGTCATGTTTCGCTCTACCTGGCGTAGGCCGAAGTCACCGGAAACAATTACATCACCCAGCTGCATATCGTAATTCGCTTTCACATAGTAGGCATCGATGGACTCATCGATAGTGAAGCTTCCGAGTGGGTCCAGGCCAATATTGCAGATCGCCTGTTGTTCGCTATCGTAGAAATCGGCGAGAGTACCGCAGCCCTGCCATGCACTTTTGTCCACAACCAGGTAGCGGGAGTGGGCGTCACCTGCGTCCCCCGAAAAAAAGTCGTTACTGGAGAAAAGTGTACTGATATCCGGCAGGTCGCCAAGGGCAAAATTGGGGCGAATATCGGCACTGCGGTATCTTACATCGGTCTCCAGTGTGTTGCTGCGCGCTCCAAGTTCAATGGAGGTGATCGCACCTTCCATATACCACTCAAAGTCAAAGCGGGCAGCGCGGTCGGTGCTTTCCTTGGCTGTGGATTTGTCATACAAGATTGCCAGAGCCAGTTCATCCAGATTGGTCAGATCGGCATCTGTAAAATCGACCTGTGGTACATCACCGTTGCGCAGATCAAACGCGATCTTGCCTGCGTCTTGTGTCTGGAAACGGATGAAATCCTGCTCCATAGAGGATTCGGCAGTGGTGTTGGCAAGTTCTGCAGACAGAGACCAGCGTTCGGTCTCGTAGCTTCCACCAATTGCTGTGCTGGTAAATGCGGAAGAGGCGTCGGCAAATTCCGTGTTGGTTTGCGCAGGTCGCACGACCTCTGCCGCCATTAACGTCTCATTGTCAGAAAATACCGGGTTGGAGATGGTGCAACAGTTCCAGAAGCCCGTCCAATAGCGGTTCCGGTCCGATGTAATTTCCGAGAAAAAGGTGTCGGCATACAGTTCCAGTTCATCGCTGGGTTGCCATTGCAGAAAAGCGCTCACGCCGCTGCGTTTGCGGTCGTCTTCGATCTGCTGAAATCGCATGTCCCGGTGAATCTGCCCGGGAACCCCATCGCCGTTGGGGTCGATCGTGGTGAGACCATCATCGCTCGACAACTGGCCGTAACCGCTGAACGTGTTCATTCCATCTTCGCGTACAGACTGATTCGCTTCGGTCGCACTCACCAGTACACCGAAGGTATCGTCGGCGAAAGTACCGCTGTACATTGCGAACCATTCACTGTCCGTTTCACCGGCAAGTTGTGAATGCGCTCCGGTGAGCGAGACGGTGCCGTGGTGCCCCAGATTGTCCAGTGGGCGACGTGTGACGACATCCACCACGCCACCGAGCGCTCCCTCTATCTGGCTTGCGGGTGTCTGCTTGTACACTTCCAGGCGGGACACCAGTTTGGAAGGAATCTGCGCGAGAAGGCCGTAAGAAGACCCCTCCAGCGTGTCCGGCCCGCGGCTACCGCGGCCGCCGGCCTCGATGACCTGCCGCCCATTGATCAGCGTGACGTTCTGACGCATCCCGCGAATCGATACATCGCTGCCGCCGCCAATGCCTCGGTCAACCTGTACACCGGATACCCGTTGCAGGGACTCTGCCACATTCGCATCCGGCAGCTTGCCCATATCGTCAGCCATAATGGCGTCGAGAAATTCGGTTGCATCGCGCTTGCGATCCACCGCTTCCGCCATGACCTGGCGGATACCACTTACGGTAATTTCCTCGATCTGCGCGGGTTGCTCCTGCGCGAAAGCAGTTGCTGATAATGATGCGACGGCCATCGCTAGAGCCGCCTGAGGAAAATTTCCTCTCGCATGAAACATTTTCATTAGTCTCTCCTGATTATTATTGCTTTCTAAGCAACATTTATTGTTGGAGGGCCATGGGATTGCATCTATTTGATCATAGAGTACGGCCCTGACCCTAGTACATCTCTCCTTTCGCTTCAATGAGTATTTCAATAATAGCAACGACAGTTTTGGGGCAAAAAAATGAGGGGGAGGCCCCCTCTAAACCATGCCTGGAGACATTATTGGGTTTTACATAAATGCCAGATTCCCGCGGGGGTAGGGGAGTTCGCTCCGAGTTGAACCTGACCTCCCGCTGCCTGAGCCTGTAGGTGCTCAGGGTCGTGATCTACATTAATTACTGCGTAGCCGCCGTCGTTATCGCTGTCGATCAGCTTCCAGCGCACGTTGGCATTTGAGAAGCTCTGTTGAGTCACGCTGATCAGTGCACCGGAACCATTTGCGGTCAGACGCATGCCATTGGCATCGCTTATGAGGCCAAATTCACCGTCACTATCCCCGTCCTGCAATATCCAATGGGTAGAACTTCCAGTGTCATTACTGACAGACGCCAGGTCGCCACTGGAGCCCCCTGCCAGCTGTTGCCCGTACTGCTGGTTGGTCAGGTGATAGGTGCCAGGCTGAGAGCCGCTGAGTGTGCCCGACAGGCAGGTCTGTTCCGGTACTGATGTGAGATGTGTGCCGACTTCAAATGCGTATAGAGAGCCGGAGTTGCTGTTGATTCCGGTGGGCGATGTGGCGTAGATGTGATCAATATTGCCAGCGCGCTGTACGGCGATCCGTTCGATCGAGCGTGTATTATCCAGGATATAGCTGGACCAGCTACCGTCACGCTTTTCCGCGACCATCAACTCTTTGTTATCGGTGACAAAGTAACTGCGAGCCACAGTACCGTCGTGAGTGTGGCCCAGTGCGGCGATAGTGTCGTCGGTATCAAACAGTAAAGATTTATCCACCCAGGCAACACCATCCCAGCGAATCCGGTAGACGTCATAGTCGCGGGCGCCGGCACTGCCACTGGTGCGATACCGGTAGGTTACGCTGGGTCTGTTCTGCCCGCCTAACGCAAGTTTGGCACTTTGAATTCCTTTGCCCTGGCTGCTTGTCGAGCCGGACTGTTTGACGAACTCTTCGCCCTCCTCAAGTGCCTGATAAAAGAGGCCGGGGGTGGAAAGTGAGACTGGCGTGGTTACCACCTGTCCATCCGCAGTGGTGAACTGTCCGCTGGCTGGGGAATATGCCAGGTAGCTGCCATAGTGTCGCATCGGGTTGGTCGCCCCGGCCGCCCACTGAAAGATGATATGCACCGTGCCGTTGGCATCCACCTTGATATCATCGGGATAGACCATGTCGTTTGGATTGAAGGCAAAGGTCGCTTCGTGTATCCAGATGTTGGCGCTGTTGTCCCAACGCACCAGCTCACCTTTCCCCCCCTGGCCTCCTGCTCTGTTGCGAACCGCAACGTAGATATCACCATTCGGTGCGGTGGCGGCTACCGGGTAGGTCAGGGATGCGTTACCCGGAACAATGTCGGTACGTCGGCGAATGTCGTCGATGTTCCCCGCGGTGGACGAGCGAAAATAGTTCCAGCTGTTGTTATGTAAATCCGTGAAGATGTGGATAAATCCATCGCCATCGACCGCAATGGTCGGCTGATCGTGGCCGAGATCATCGCCGTGTTCCCAGATTGTGCCGTCGGCCTGTTTGAGTGTTCCCGTCTCCCACTCACCGGTAGCCCGCCGTACCGCAACGGTGCCCTGGTGCTTGGAGCTGCTGGACCCCGGGGTATTGGCGGCGAAGTAAATCTCCCCTCCCGATATCGCAATGGGTTTCCACCAGCCCGCCTGGTTAGAGCTGTCTACTGTTACCGGCACAGATTCAACCGCCACCTGCGCCGATGCATAGGCGCTGGCGAGAGCCAGGCCTGCAATCCACTTTTTCATTATTAGAGTCTCTCATCGACGTTGAGATTTAAATCTATAATAGCAACAAAAGTGGTGTCAATACCCGCGGTGCTACCGCTTGATATGCCGTTTTTTGTATGTTTTCTGGAAAATCACTGAGATTTCAATGGCTTGTGGAGTACGCGGAATTGTTGCACGCTTTATTTTATTTCATATATAGCAACATTTTAGGCGGTCTGCTGTACGGGTGAATCTGTTTGCTGGCAGGTGATACCGATGCCACGGCGTGACATCGGTAAATCAGTGAAGGGATTTTTAAAGGGTGGGATAGCTGTTGGCGAGAGCCGTCAGTGCATCTTCAGACGCGGTTTTACGAACCGGTTCGCCTGGCCGATCACATACAGCAACATCGCCTTGGGCCAGCCGTGCAGCGCGGCCAGGTGCATCCGGTAGAGAGAGCGGTAGGCGAGCCCGGCGAGGCGGCCCTCGATGGTGAGACTGCCCTTGACCAGTCCACCCATCAGATTGCCCACCGCATCAAACTTCGACAGGGACACCAGTGAGCCGTGGTCCTTGTAGGTGAACGGCTCCAGTTCAGCTTCGGGGTTTTCAATCAATCGAATCAGGTTGGCGCTGGCGGTCTTGGCCATCTGCTGGGCGGACTGTGCCCTTGGCGGCACCCGTACGCCGTTGCTGTCTTCGCAACCGGCACAGTCGCCCAGGGCAAAAATCGCTGGATCATTCTTGCTGCGCAGGGTGGTTTCCACTTCAATCTGGTTGCGCGGGTTGACCGCGAGGCCGTCCAGCTGCTGAAGAAAATCCGGGGCTTTTACCCCCGCCGCCCATACCCGAATGGCTGCGGGAATTTCCTCGCCCTCTTTGGTGATAAAACCGGCCTGCGTCGCCTCTGCAACCTGGGTACTGGTGAGTACACGCACTCCGATTTTTGTCAGCTCCTTTTGCGAACTGTTGCCGAGGCGCTGCGGAAGTGCCGGAAGCAGGTGTGGGCCCGCTTCGATCAGGGTCACCTTGAGATCGCCGTTTTTGATACGCCCGTAGTGGCCCATCTCGTGCACGGCGTCCACCAGTTCCGCTGCCAGTTCGACCCCGGTCGCGCCCCCGCCCACGATGGCGATATGCACGGACTCTGTCACTCGACTTTCCAGCTGCAGAAACTGATCCAGCAGACGAGTATGAAATTTCTGTGCCTGTTCGGCACTGTCGAGGAACTGGCAGCAGTCGCGCACCCCGGGGGTGTGGAAGTCGTTGCTCTGGCTGCCGAGGGCAAACACTAGGTAGTCGTATTCGAGCTTGCGCGCAGGTACCAGCGGGGTGCCGTCCTCACTGCAGACCTCTGCCAGCTCAACGGTTTTGTTTTCCCGGTCCAGCCCCTGCAGGCTGCCCAGTTCAAACTGAAAGCCATTGGCGCGGGCGTGTACCTGATAATTGAGTGCGTCGAGGCTGGAGTCCAGCGCGCCGGTGGCGACCTGGTGCAGCAGGGGTTTCCAGATATGGGTGCGGTTCTTATCGACCAGCGTAATCTGGGCCGCGGGAGACTTGTTCTGGCGACGAAAGCGCCCGAAGGAAAAGTGGCGTCCGAGGCTGGTGGCCAACTGCAGGCCACCGGCACCACCACCGATAATAACGATTTTTTTCATAACAGAGTTTCCTGTAGAGCTTAAAAGTAATTCGGCTCTTCCCAGTACTCTGTGGGACCCATTTGTTCTTGTTCCGGTTTCCCGGGATTTTATGCCGCCAGTATTGCCGCCGTACCGGCGTTTGGCAATCGTTAAATGGTTACATCAGAAATGGTTGCCAGTGGTTGCCGTGTCGCTTTTCCGCGGGGCATTTATTTCTCCCTCGCAGACATTGGTCCTAAGCCGATGGCTCATTTTCTACCGGTGTGGCATTGGCCGTGGCCGCCGTGCTGGTGTCGCTGATATTTTCACTCGCCGGCAGTGGGAGCTGGTTGATGCGCTGAACAAAGCGCCGTTCCAGATACGATTTCCAGCGCGCGAAGGCGGGCCCCGCAGCGGCCAGTGCGCCACAGGTGGCGATTGCCTGGGTGGGGCCGCAGGCCAGCAGCCGTGACCAGCGGCGCTGAGGGCGATAAGGTGTCAGGGGTTCTGCCTGCAGTGCGGCGCGCAGGTTATCGTACAGCAGGCTACCCTGGTTGCGCGCTTCCGCCGCAGACTTGGGGTATGGCTGGAGTCCACTCACCACATCCCCGGCGGCAAAAATATGCGGGTGGCTGCGGGCGCGCAGGTATTTGTCGACCTGTATAAAGCCGCCATCATCTACCGCCAGGCCCGCCTGCGTCAGCCACGGTGGTGCGCTGGGTTCCGTGCACAGCAGCGCCTTGTCGATGGGGATAAATTGGCCGGCGTCACTGAAAATACCCCGAGCAGTAATTTCTGAAACCTGCCACCGGGTGTGGAGCCTGATCTTCAGCCTTGCCAATTCCCGTGCCGCCAGTCGGCGCGCCAACAGCGGATACCCGGACGGAATTTTGTGGCCTGCCTGCACCAGGTGGATCTCTACCCGGCCACTGTAAACCGGCTCCTCCAGTGCTGATGCCATAGCCATGGCCAGTTCAAAACCACCGGCACCACCACCGACAACCCCCAGCTTCATTGGGCGGTGCTCCCGTTGAATCTGTTGCTGAAGCTGTTCCCAGTAGCGGTAGAACTGGCCGATGGGTTTCACCGGAATCGCGTGTTCGGCACCGGGAATTTGATGGCAGGACGTGGCTCCCACCGCCAGTGACAGGTAGTCAAACGGGAGGTCGGCGCGCCCCAGAAGAGACACGCAGTTGCGCTCAAGATCGATATGGTGTGCACAGGCCTGAATAAAACGCGCCCCGGCGGCGCGACACAGGCGCGGCAGGTCGATATGAATCTCGCTGTGGGGGTAAAGGCCGGCGATCATTCCCGGCACCATGGGGGAGTATGCGCTCACGGTCTGTGGTGAAACCAGCGTGAGGCGCACACCCGCTGCGGGGGATTCGGCCCACCGCCGCAGTAGTTCCAAGTGTCCGTGACCGCCGCCGATCAATACCACGTCCTGACTGGGGGCTTGCTTGTGCATGGATTCCTTCCGCACGCTCACCGCACACCTGTCCGGTGGCCGGTCTCGATGCCAATTTGAATGAAATATAAACAGTGTAATGCTGGCTGGTGGAATAGCACGTTTTGCCAGGGAGGAAAGGTGGTATTTGCTGCCAGAATTTTTGCGTCAACCCGACTTGTTTTTTTTCCGGCACCCGTGGCGGGAATAAATCGCAAGCATGTAGGGAGAGGCGACATCTGCAGGAGGCTTACTGGTCTTTAATGTAGAGAGCCCGCAATTGCGCACCCGTCGCGAAGATTGCGCGAAATACACTGTTCGCTGAGCCTCGATGTTTAATTCGTCACACGATTCATCTCCGGTATCGCCCGCAGGGGACGCGCAACGCAGAGGCGTGCATCGCGTTATGTGGATTCTGGTGGCGATTCTGCTGGTGATCGCGGGGTTGAATTTCTTTCTGTCGATTTACTTGCCGGGCAAGGTGCAGCGATGGTTGCATCAGCATGGCCTGGAAGCCCAGATCCAGCATATGGATGTGTCTCTCCCCCGACTGCACGCCCACCTGCGCGGTGTAGAAGTGCGCAATGAGCACGAGCGGGGATTTCGCGTGCGCGAAGCGACTCTCGGGCTCAGCTGGTGGCACCTGCTGCGGGGCAAAATTCACGTAAAACTGGTAGAGCTCGACGGGGCCTATCTGGATATCGAGTCCACCCCGGGAAAGCGCGGCCGGGTGTGGGAAATTGGCGGCTGGTACATGGCCGAGGGGGAAAAGAAGCCGAAAGACTGGCGTGTGGACCTCACGGCGGCCACGCTGCGCGACAGTGTGGTGTGCTATCAGCACAAGCCCCAGTGGAACAGCCCGAGCTGCGCACGTATTGGCAAGCTGGTACTGGACGATTTTTTTGTCGGCGGATTTCGTGAAGCGAGCGAGCCACTGAAATTCGATATCGGCGCCGCGGCGTTACAGGTGAACAACCTGCTGGCCTGGGATGAATTTGCCGGGCAGGTATCCCGTTACGGACTGAGTCACAGGGTTCAGGAGGTGGGGGAGGGCGATATGCAGAAGTCGCCGGAAGAGAATCCCACCCTCGCGCTGGTTGCCCTGCGCACGGAACAGATCCGCTTTGCCCGTCCCGGTAACGCATTGCGAACCGAGACGGTGTCCGCACGCAAATTTGCCGGCTGTCCTCCCGATCGCTGGGCCGAAGCCATTCCGGCGCTGAGGCGTATCACCGGTCACTGCGGGATTGCACGCCGCCTGCAGCTCAGGGGGGCCGCACTTTTTACCTTCGGCGCCACCTCGCACATCGCCTGGCATCGCCTCAGTGGCGAGGAGGTGCGACTGCGCTATCGCAACCGGCGTCACCCCAACTGGTATACCCAGACCATCGCCCTCAACAGTTTTGACTTCCAGCGCAAGGACAAGTCGCTGGATTGGCAAAGTGGCGGCGCCAGCGGCTTCTCCTGGTGTCCCAACGCCTGGCGCGAGGATGCCCACCACTATTGTCTGCGCGCGGGCACACTGAACCTGCCGCAGCCGACGGCCTTTGGCTGGCGAAACGGCTTTGCGGTGGAACTCGGCGAAGCCAGCCTGAGCGAGGGGCGACTGGTGGATATGGCGGCCGCGGCAGTGGATTCCCGTGCATTGACCGTCAACCAGTTACGTCTGGATTCTCTGGAATATCGCAACAACCGCCGTCAGCTGGCGTTGCAGCAGGTACGGTTGAACGTGGCAGAGGGGTGCATTCCGGGTCAGCTGATGGGTACTGCCGATCAGTGTGTGCGTCTGTCGCAACTGCAGATGGCAGAGAATTTCTCTGTGCAATTTCCCCGCAAGGTGGCGTCTAATGGCCGGCCGGCACAGTCATGGGCCCTGCACAGCGACGCCCTGGCCCTGGACAGTTTTCATATGGCACTCGAACGCTCGGGCGCCGGCGGCGGTCTCTCGCGGCTGCCGGATCAACGGATTGATCTGGTGGGCCTGGGATGGGCGCGGCTGAACCTCGCGCCGCAAGCGCGGGAATTTCTCGCCGAGGATTTTGCCCTCGACCTGCTCGCCGGCTGTCTGCCCGAGGGACTGTTGCCACAACGGCTGACCCCTCTGTGTGGTCGTCTGAATGCCCTCGAGGGCCAGGGTAATTTTGTACTGCGCACAGTCGAAGACGCCGTGGCCCCGTCCTCTCCCTCGCCCTATCTCATCCTCGGCGAGCTTGCGCTGCAGAACCTGCTGCTGTCGGACCACCTCTCAACAGACCCGGATCAACAGACGGGGCTTGCCCTCAGCGGGTTGCGGATTGGCCCGGGGCTCTTCCGCCGCAGTCGCGAGCAACTGGATCCCGGGGCCTATTTCGCTGCGGGAGAAGGACATTGGTGGGTGGTGGAGGAAGATGGCGCAGCCCTGGCGGGCGCTCCCGATGAGGAGGCGACCGCAGAAAAGGGCCAGCTTGCCCAGGCCGCGCCAGACTCGGTGGTGACGACCAGCACCGGTCAGGGCGGGGCGGGTGCCGGGGAGGCCATCGGCACGGCTGTTCGCCTGAACACCACCGAGCTGGAGTTGCAGCGGTTAGCGCTGCAACAACTGGACGGCTGCCTGCCCCTGGCCTGGCAGGTCCTGCTGGCGAATGGCACCGCAGAGCGACGCCCCGCCTGCTTTGATATCCACAATCTGCAGCAGCGGCAACCAATGCAACTGCGGCTGGACACGCAGCGTCCGCTCGCGGAAGCGCGCGAACCGGCGCGCGGTGCCTTGCGCCTCGGAGTAACAGCGGCGGCGCTGAGTGTCGACAGGATTGAGGTCGGGACTGCCGCGGGGGATGCCCTGCTGTACGTGGATCAGTTGCGTCTGCCCAAAGCCGAACTCAAATTTCAGTCTGCTCCCGCCCTGACACATCTGGATCTGCCGGGTGCCGCCCTGGATGCGGCCGCTTTCTGTGTGGACGACACCCGTTGTGTCCAGATTGAAACCCTGCGCACCGGAGAAACCTTTCTGCTGGACTATCGGCGTGACCATTTTCGTGCCGATCTGAATCAACTGGCGCTGGCGCGACTGTCGCTGACCGGCGGGGAAAACGATCTCACGGCGGAAGTGCGCGCGCTTTCCGGATTATCCATGGCGGTGAATCTACCCCGGGGTGCGCCGGCCAGTGCTGACTGGCAACTGGAAGCGCTGCAGGCCACCCGGCTGGACCTGTGCTGGCCGAGCGCGGACAACGCCGATGTGTTGTTGCCGCGCTGTGTGCGCGGTCGCGATCTGTCTTCCGATGGTCGCGGCCTGCTGGTGGAGCAACTGGCGCTGTACCGGACCTTGCCACCGGCACCGTCAACAGCGGCGGGCGGTGATCCCGCGCAACTCGAGTTGAAGCGATTGCGCGTTGGTGGAATCGGTATGGTGCAGCCTGATGCGGGGCATCCGGTGATGCTGAACCTGCGTGATGTCCAGCTGGATTCCGCATCTGGTTGTGGCCCGGAGATATGGTTTGCTCCGGCACGCCGGCGCGGTGAGGCGGCTGGCCGGTGGGGCGGGTGCCTGGCCTTGGGGAATTTGCAGCTTGCCGGGAACAACCACATCGCCCTGGGGCAGGGGCAAGACAATATTGCGGCCGATATTCTGGACCTGGGGCCGATGCGGGCGGAAGATCTGAGCCTGCGCGCCTCCCGGGACCAGACTCCCAAGCTGCAGCTGGCGCGCCTGCAGTGGCAGCGTCTGCGCTGGCCCGGCGGCGAGCGAGCGCAGGTGCAGGACCTGGTTGCGGAAGCCTTTTACGGTTGTATTCCGAACCAGCAGGGCTCGGTGGACCTTAGCCAGAACCCGCCCTGTGTGACGCTGGGTAAAGTGCAGATCTCCGGCAACCAGCGCCTGCAGCTTGAGCGCGGAACCCAGGAGGGCAGTGAGCAGGCATTCCGTTCCACCGGGCGTATCGTCGCGGAAGATTTCGTGTTTCTTGAGGGAGACCGCAAGCGCATGGGCTTTGCACGGCTCGACGTGCGCGATCTGGTTTTTTCTCCGCAGGCCTTCTCGCTGAGAGATGGTGACATGAGCGGTATTCACGGTTGCCTGAAACCGGTGCGCTGGGGAGAAAACCCGCTCACTCCCTGTTTTGATATTGAGAAGGTGACCGTCGCCAGCGAACACCGTGTCATTCTCAGCCAGTTTGGCAGCGGTATTCCCCAGCGCTATTTCCGCAATATCCAGGTGGATGGAATACGGCTGTTTCACGGTCGCGGAAACGGTGAGCCGGTAGGCGGGTCTGCCCCGTATCTGCAGGCCGAGTCCCTGCGCGCGGATGAGCTGGGGTTTGGCAGCCGCCAGCTGGTAGGCCGGAAGCTGCTGGCCAGTAATATACGGGGCTGCGTGCCGCCGGGGTTTATTCCCGCTGTGCGTTATTGTCTGGATCTTCAGCGACTGGAGACCACCGGCGTGTTCAATTTTGGTGAGCGCAGCCTGCAACTGGAGCTGGCGCAGCTCGCCATGCTTACGCTGAACGACGTAAAGGGTGAACAGTTACTGGAGACCGAATTTGCCGAAGCGCGGGAACTGACGGTGACCAGAAACCAGGTGCGGCTGCTGCACGCCGAGGTGGCGGACAGCAGACTGTTCCGGCGCGATCCCCGCGCCCAGGAGTTCGCGAATCACCCGTGGAATACGGAAGTGCAGTTATTGCGGGTTTCTCAATTCGAGTACACCCCGCATGAGAATATTCTCAGCATCGATACCATCGATCTACTCAAGCCACGCAGCATTCTGGCGCGCGGCCCGGGGGGCGACCTCGGTTCCTGGGAGCGCTTTAGCGACAACGACACGTCAGGGGAAACCGCGCACTCAACGCGTGGACGACTGGCGCGGGAAGCCAACCGGTTTCGCTATCGCGTGCGCCAGTTTTATGTGGACCAGGGCCGGTTTCTATGGCTCGATCGCAGCGAAACCTACGATGCCAAGTTGCCGGTGCGGCGGATCAATCTGCTGTTGCAGGGCATGAGCAACTATCCCCAGGACCCTCCCGCGCTACTCGTGTTTAACGCCCGCCCGGGTGGCTTCAGTGAGATGCACCTGGCCGGTCACGTCAACCTGCTCGAAAGCAGCCAATGGGATGCCAGTCTTCTCGGGTATGTGGAAGGTGCCAATCTGATTCCCGCCACCCCCTATATTGCGCGACTGCTGGGTTACAAGATTCTACAGGGGCAGCTGGATGCGGAAGTGAATATTGCCATCGACGATAACCAGGTCGATGCGCTGGCGAAGATGGAGCTGGAGAAAATAAAAGTCCGCAGGGTACGGGATACCGATCATCTGCAGGTGAAAAAAAGTTTCATCCCCCTGAGCCTGGCGCTGGCACTATTGAAAGACGGCGATGGTGATGTGCGTTTTGATATGCCGGTGACCGGCGAGCTCTACGATCCTGAATTCAATTTCAGTTTTATTTTCAGCGAGTTGCTGCAGCGGGCGATTCTGGAGTCGCTGTTTGCCTATTTCACCCCGGTGGGCTTTTACAGTCTCGCGAAGCTGGCATGGGCACGATTCCGCGCCGTGCAATTTGATGACGTTGAATTTACGCCGGGGAACCATACCCTGAGTGCCCAGGCGAAAATGGAACTGAACGGGATGGTGGAGGCGATGCGCGACAACCCCAATGCGCGCCCCGGTATTTGCGGCGTCTCAACGACGCAGGATTTTTCCATCCTCTTCCCCCACGAAACGATGGCCATGCACGGAGACAGAGCGCAGCGCAAAGAGTATTTCCGCGACCCGCCGCGGGGTATGCGCGAGGAACTTTTGCGCCTTGCCAATCGTCGTAGTCGCCAGGTACAGAAATTTCTAATTGACGCCGGACTGGATCAGGAAGATTTCATTCAGTGTGCGCCGGACTATATTGGTACCGACAGGGGCGCACCGCGGGTGGAATTCTCCAACTGATCGCCCATCCAACCTCAAAGGAGCAGGGAATGAGTGCAAAGAAAAACCTCGCCCATCAGCTGATCGAACAGCATCTGATTCGCGGTAACATGACGCCAGGAGAAGAAGTCCAGTTAAAGATCGATCACACCCTCTGCCAGGACGCCACGGGCACCATGGTCATGCTGGAATTTGAAGCGCTTGGGTTGCCGCAGGTCAAAACCGAGGTGTCTGCCCAGTATGTGGATCACAACCTGATCCAGTCGGATTTTAAAAATGCCGACGATCACCTTTTCCTGCGCAGCGCCAGCCGCAAATGGGGGATCTGGTTTTCCCGCCCCGGCAACGGTATCAGCCACGCGGTACATATGGCGTGTTTTGGCGTGCCGGGTAAAACCCTGTTGGGGTCCGACAGCCATACCTGCGCCGGCGGTGCCATGGGGATGCTTGCCATGGGCGCCGGCGGTCTGCAGGTCGCCCTGGCCATGGCCGGTAAACCTTTTTCCCTGGTGATGCCGGAAGTGGTGGGGGTGGAGGTCACCGGCAAATTGCCCCCATGGGTAAGTGCCAAGGATGTCATCCTGGAAATGCTGCGCCGTTACGACGTCAAGGGCGGGGTAAATAAGATCTTTGAATACTACGGCCCCGGGCTCGAGAATCTCACCGCCATGGACCGCCACGTGATTGCCAATATGGGCCAGGAGATGGGTGCTACCGCCAGTGTGTTTCCCGCCGATGAAGCGGTACGTGCATTTCTCAAACAGCAGGGGCGCGAGCAGGACTTCGTGGCGATGCAGGCGGAAGAGGGCGCCGACTACGATCACCACGACAGTATTGACCTGTCACAGCTGGAGCCCATGATTGCCTGTCCCTCCAGCCCTGGCAATGTGGTGACGGTGCGCGAGGTCGCGGGCAAACCCATCTACCAGAGTTATATCGGCTCCTCCGCCAACCCCGGGCTGAGAGACTTCGTAGTGCCTGCGCAGATGCTGGAAGGCAAACAGATTCCAGAAGAAATTTCGCTGGATATCAATCCCACCAGCCGTCAGGTACTGGAAGAACTGAGCCGCAGCGGTGACCTCAACCGGCTGTTGCTGGCGGGCGCGCGCCTGCATCAGACCGGCTGCAACGGTTGTATCGGAATGGGACAGGCACCGGCCTCCGATCGCATCAGCCTGCGCACCGTGCCGCGCAACTTCCCCGGCCGCTCCGGCACCAAAGAAGACCACGTGTACCTGTGCAGCCCGGAAACCGCCACTGCCAGCGCTCTATCCGGCAAGATCACCGATCCCCGCGACATGGAGATGGAATACCCGACGTTTACCGAGCCGGACACACTGACCGATATGCGCCCGCTGATGCTGGCACCGGAAGATCGCTCGAACGAAATTCCGGTGGAGCTGGAAAAAGGTCCGAATATTCAACCACTGCCGGACTTCGACGCTGTGCCAGAACAACTGTCTGGCCCAATACTGCTCAAAACCGGCGACAATGTTTCCACCGATGAAATATTGCCAGCGGGTACCGATATCCTGCCGCTGCGGTCGAATATTCCGGCCATCAGTCACTACACCTTTTCCCGCATTGATGAAACCTTCTATGCGCGGGCCAAGAAGCACGCCGGCGACTGCTTTGTCATCGGAGGTGAAAATTATGGCCAGGGTTCCAGTCGCGAACACGCCGCCATTACTCCGCGCTATCTCGGCGTGCGGGCCGTGATTGCCGTTTCCATGGCCCGCATCCACCGCCGCAACCTGATCAACTTCGGTGTGGTGCCTTTACTGTTTAAAAAGCCGGAAGATCTGGTGCGTCTCAATCAGGGCGATATGCTGAAAATCGATGACTTGCCGAAGCAATTGCAGAATGGGCGGGATATCGAAATACAGGTTACCGGCGGCAAGGCACTGACCGTCACCCATAATATGAGTGAAGACGAAGTCGCCACGGTGATTGCCGGTGGGTTGATCAATGAGGTGCGGGACAGCCACTGATTTTCCTCTTACCCGCTGACTGCACTTCCAGCCTCCCTGATGGGGCCAAGCGATGAACTGTGCGCCACCACTGCGGGTGGCGCTAGGTTCATCTACCGGTTCCGCCTCCATTGTGACGCATCCGGCGTTCCCCTCCCCCCGTCCTGCTTCCCATTGAAGTGCCATGGGCCTTGCCCTAATCTGGTGCGGCTCTTGACGTTAACGTAAACGTTTCCTGCGTCAAGGGTGACAACCAAATGGCAAAAATAAATAGAAACATTCATCCCAGTTAACTTAAAAATAATAGGACGGGACTCTATGAATAATGTCAATAAAAATGCACTTTCGTTCGCCGTAGCCGCTGCGATGCTGATTCCGGCAGGCCCGGCAATGGCGCAGTCTGATGAAGAGAACACCAATAACGATCAACAGGTGATTGAAGAAGTCATCGCCACCGGTACCCGCAAAGAAGGCGTATCCCCCACGGAAACCCTGTCACCGGTAGACGTGGTCGGTGGCGCCAACTTGTCCGAGCAGGGCAGTTTTGATCTCACCGACTCTCTCTCCAAAGTCGCCCCCTCATTTAATACCCAGCGCTTCCCCATCGCAGACGGCACCGCCTTTATCCGCCCGGTCACCCTGCGCAACCTGTCGCCGGATCAGACGCTGGTGCTGGTTAACGGCACCCGTCGCCACCGCTCCGCGCTGGTCAACCTGCAGCTGGCTCCGCTGGGTACCAACAACCAGGGTTCGCAGGCGGTAGATTTTTCCGCAATCCCGTCCGCCGCCATTGAGCGTGTGGAAGTCCTGCGAGATGGCGCATCGGCCCAGTACGGCTCCGATGCCATTGCCGGGGTAGTAAACGTTATCCTGAAAGACGATGCCGAGGGCGTAAGCCTGAGCGCGCAGACCGGGGAATATTTTGAAGGGGATGGCACCCGCACCAGCCTTGCCGCCAACGCCGGCTTCGGCCTGGGCGACAGCGGCTTCGTGAACGCCACCGTAGAACACTCTACCGCGGACAAAACCTGGCGCGGCGCCGCGCGTCCGGATGCGGAATTTGTCGGCTCAGTAGTGGGCGTAGAGCAGGTGCCGCTGGATGGCCTGGGCCAGCGCTGGGGCGACCCGGAAGTAGAGATTACCAAGCTGTTCATCAACGCAGGTTTGGACCTGAATGACAGCACCGAGCTCTACGGCAACTTCGGTTACTCCGATAACGCCACCATTTCCGACTTCTTCTACCGCGGCCCGGTACTGGACCCGGAATATGAATTCGCAGCGCGCGCGACCCTGCAGGCAGACGCAGACGGGGACTTTATGCCGGACAACGCGCCGATGGATCTGGTCAACAGTATCCTCGGTCAGAACCTGGACCCCGCCGACTACCTGGTGGCAGACAGCAACAGCCCCAGTGGCTACGTACTGCGCAACCCGATTTATACGCAGTTTCCCGGCGGCTACAACCCGCAGTTTGGTGCTGACATTGTGGATATCTCCGCTGTGGTGGGCGCACGGGGCGAATTCGCCTCCGGCATGACCTGGGACCTGCGCGCACGCACCGCAGAGAACGAAGTGTCCTACGTACTGAAAGACTCCATCAATCCCAGCCTGGGCCTGCTTTCTCCCACCACCTTCAACCCGGGTACGCTTACCCAGGAAGAAACCAGTGTGAACGCAGACTTCGTGCAGACGATTGAAATGGCCGCACTGCCTACACCGCTGAACCTCGCGTTTGGTGCCGAATGGCGAGACGAGACCTACAACATTGGCGCCGGTGATGACGCTTCTATCGCGGTAGGGCCAACCGCCGCCGTGTTCGGGGTCGGCTCCGACGGCTTCCAGGGCTTCCCCACCGAAGCTGAAGGCAGCTACAGCAGCGAGAGCATGGCCGCCTACGTGGATCTGGAAGCCGACATCAACGACCAGTTCACCCTCGGTGCCGCACTGCGCTTTGAGGATTACGAGCTGTTCGGTTCCACCGCCAACTGGAAGCTCTCCGCACGCTACGACTTCTCCGAGGCCTTCGCCTTGCGCGCCACCGCCAATACCGGCTTCCGCGCGCCTACGCCCGGGCAGGTAAACACCCTCAACGTCACCACCACCGCCAACGCCGACGGCAGCCTGACCCCCAGCGGTACCTACCCGGTAGACCACCCGGTTGCCCAGGTACTGGGCGCACAGGAACTGAGCCCGGAAGAGTCCACCAGCTTTACCCTGGGTGCAGTGATCAACCCATTCCCCAACACCAGCGTCACCATCGATTACTACAACATCGATATCGAAGACCGCCTCGCATTGCGTAACAACACCATCGGCGATACGGAAGTAGACCTGCTAACCAGCGCCGGCGTGGCCGATGCCAATCTGCTGTTGAACAGCAACGTTAACTACTTCACCAACGCCTTCGATTCTGAAGTCAGTGGTATTGATTTGGCGGTCACCAGCGACTTCGACCTCGCCGGCGGCCTGTTGGTCGTGGACCTGCGCCACAATTACAACCAACAGGAAGTGACGGACATAGCCCCCAACACCGTCAATGCCACCCGCGTGTTCGACTTTGAAAACCAGGTGCCTAACCAGCGCAGCACCCTCACATTTGATTACGACACCGGCGGCATGCTACAGGGCTACCTGCGCTTCAACCGCTACGGCGATTGGCAATCCACCGGCGGCCAGTTGGAAGCGGACGGCAATGACACCTCCAATGCCACCCGCTACAGCGGCGAGATCCTCACCGACATCGAAGCCCGCTTCACCTTCGCAGAAAACTATACCGTTGCCCTTGGCGGCGAGAATATTTTTGATGTGGAGGCGGATGAGGAAGGCAACGGCACCCTGCAATTTCTCGGCGTACGCCAGGCGCTGACGTCACCGTTTGGGTTCAATGGTGGGTTCTGGTATTTGCGGGCTAGTGCGAATTTTTAATTGGCAACTACCCGCCACAAGAAAAAGGCCACCCTTCGCGGTGGCCTTTTTTGTGCGGCTGATACTGCTTGCCGAGTGGCCAATAGAGCCAACGCTGTTGATTAATTAGCCGCTGTAATTGGGTGTAATGGAAATATGGGCCAGAAAACGTGACGCGTGTATCGTTTTGTGGCTAGATAGAGGTTTGTATCCAGATTTAGACACGTTTTTGGGGTGGGTGCATATATGGATACTTTGTGGGCAGATATAGACATTTCGGTGGTTCCTATATATGCACACGCCCACGATCAAACTGTTATGGTGCCGGGCCGTAAAAATGGTTGGCTGTGCCAGCGTGTAATCCGGAGTACTGTTTTGGCCCGCAGTATTTGGCTTTTTGCCATGATAAAATCAAGCAGTTTCGTTCCTAGTGCTTTCGTTTAAGTCCATTGGAATAGCGGCAACTCCGCTGCAGTAACGTGGAGTGCCAATAAGAGAATAATTGGTTGGGGGAAGTCGGAAGTTCTTTCCTCGTTTTTAAGGAGCTTCGGCGCATTTGGTGCCAGTAGGTAGTGCGGAGCGCGTCATCCATAACCAGGCGCTGCAGCCGACATCTTACTTTGAGCACTTTGTCGCGCAGTCGCTACGCTCCTATTTTTGCGCAACAAAGCGCCCAAAGTAAGCTGCGGCTGAGCGCGGCGTTATGCATAATGGAGATATACATTGATAACTTTTCAACACGCTATTGGTTCACTTGATGCAGACGAAAAACCTTCGATTATTTTGGCAAATGGATTTTCGCAGGCTTGGAATGCGCAAATATTTAATTATTCGAATCTTTTGTTAGCAGCAAACTTCGGAAACAGAGATGGCGTAATCAGACCACTTTTTCAAGGCTTAAGTACATATGACTTCGAGATGGTTTCCAGGCACTTGACAGCAGCCGAGACGGTGTTAAGAGCATATGATCCCAATAGTCCAACTATTAACGAAATAATCTCTGATAGAGATGTACTAAAAGATGCTCTTATAAATGCAATATCAAATACTCACCCTGATCTGCCGAGTGAGATCACTGACGATCAATATGTTGCAGTTAGAACTTTTCTGTCGCAATTTAAGGAAATATTTTCGCTTAATTATGACCTGCTCTTTTATTGGGCAAGGAATAAATACAACCTTGATCCGGAGAATTACAGAACAGATGATGGATTCAGGGCGGAGCGATGCTGGGAGGGACACGGAACTGACCAAGAAGTCCATTTTTTACATGGTGGACTGCATATTTATGATACGGGTCGTTATATCAAAAAACATGCATGTACAGATGCTGGCGTTACAATCATTGAGCAAGTAAGAGACAATTTACAAAACGGAAATTTCCCTCTATTTGTCTCTGAGCCAACCCATCAGAAAAAGAGGCAGAAAATAGATCATAATCCCTATCTGAATTACTGCTTCCAAGCTTTGGGGAAATTAGGCGGCAGCCTATTCATACATGGTCATTCTATGGATGAGAATGATAAGCATATATTCGATCAAATTAAATCAAGCCGAGTTTCAAAGATTTTTGTCAGTATATTTGGCAATGAACATTCACCTGAAAATACTAGATCAAAGGCAAATGCTATGGCCTTCCTTCAAAGGGGCGGTACGGTTGTAGAGTTCTATCAAGCGGAGTCAGCTCCGGTTTGGGCCTAGTATCAAGTTTGAACCGCGACAATAACTGTTATCTTCCATAGTACATCTCTTCTGGGGTTTTGTAGCCGAACCGTTTTCTGGGGCGACTATTTAATTTCATTGCAATAGCGTCACATTGCTGCTGCGTAATGTCTTCCATGCTTTGATTCTTCGGAAGGTATTGTCTGATTAATCCATTGACATGCTCATTGCTTCCTCGCTCCCAGGAGTGGTACGGGGTGGCAAAATAGAATTTTACTGCACAGCAGTCTTCAATCTTCTTATATTGGTGGAATTCAGTACCATTGTCAGCGGTTATAGTTTTAATATTTCTCGGATCACGGTTAATTAACCGTACAGTTTTTTTGTTCAGCCCATAGGTTGATTTATTTTTGAGCTTTCCAATCATGACAAACCCCGTTTTACGCTCCAGCAATGTAACAATGCAGTGGTTGCTGCCCCGGCCGTGAACAGTGTCAATTTCCCAATGGCCCTTGTAACGCCTGCCCTCAACACTTTTAGGTCGGTCTGTGATGTGCCGTTTATCCGCAAGTCGCCCCCTGCTGTCATAGGCTTTGTAGCGCTTTCGACGCTGCTTTGAGGCTTGGCGTAAATGCGTCCATAAATTGCCGCCATTCTTCTTATTTCTCCAGATATACTGGTAGATAGTTTCGTGGCTTAACCGGCGTTTCATCAATTTATGTCTGCGTATATAACCGACTATTTGCTCTGGGCTGTACTTTTTCCGAAGTAACGCTCGCACAAGTTTAAAGTGGCGTTCAGAGTAGTGCCTATTACGACGTGATCGTCTACGTCGCCCTCGAGTACGACTGTCGGCCTTGCTCGGTCTATAACCGCCATCTGTTCGGTGGCAGCTGTTACGTTGGAACTCCCTATAGAGAGTACTCCTGTGGCGTCCAGTCAACTCGGCAATATGGCTGACGGAAAGACCTTGTGCACGATAGGCCGCAATCGTGTATCTTTCTTCTCTGGTGATCTGTTGATACTTCATTGGTGCAATTCACTTCTTGGCGGGAGTAAAATGCCCCTAGTATCGCAGATCACCTCCAGTTTTAGGTAATGTGTCGCGGTTAGTATATGAATCCGGGGGGCATAACAATGCAAGCCAGTCTGACTGCTTTTCCGTTCCTTGTTTTGCGGTTTAACGCTACGCTACCTCAAAACAATCCACTACAAAGCCGCAGCTGCTTGCGGCGTTATACGGTGGGCCTAGCAAGTCCACTTTCGACCCAAAGCGGACGTTGAGATTAAGAGATTAGTAAGGATAAGGTGGATTATGGAGGTGGTTCATTCAAAGAGAAAAAATAAATTTTGTTTTGACAATTATAAATCTCGATTTGGTCCAGATGGTCTTCATCTCTTTAATCGAGAAACTGGAACCAATATTCTTATTGATGAGGTCGAAATTCCAGTTGATCGCTGGTCAATGGCCCCCCGCCAAGTATCTATAGCTTTAACAAATACATGTGATCTCTCATGCTCTCATTGCTATGCCCCTAAGAACAAAGCCAAGCTTGAATTTGGTTTACTTACCAGTTTGCTCCGTACTCTAGATCTAAACGGCTGCATGGGAGTTGGTTTTGGTGGGGGAGAGCCGACTTTATACCCAAAGTTTGCTGAGTTATGCGAATTTGCGGCAATTGAAACAGGTCTTGCAGTAACGATGACAACTCATGGGCATAGGCTAGATGAAATCCTTCTTAAGAAAATATCCGGAAGGATACATTTTGTGCGAGTGAGTATGGATGGGGTTGGAGCTACATACGAAAACATTCGCAATCGTTCTTTTGACAGCCTAGTAAATAAAGTTAAGCTCTTAAAAGATGTCTCGCCGTTCGGAATAAACTTTGTTGTTAACTCAACAACAATCAAAGAGCTAGATGAAGCAGCTCGAATTGCTGATGATCTAGGTGCAGCAGAGCTGCTCCTACTTCCCGAGGTGACTGTTGGCAGAGGCGTTGGGATAGACAATGACACAGCAGCTGATATGCAGAATTGGATACAGGCTTACCAAGGAAACGCAAGGTTAGCAATTAGCGAAACCCATGTTACGGGTATCCCTGTGTGTGAGCCGTTTGAAAAAGAAACAGGGGTGAGTGCATATGCGCATATCGACGCAAGCGGCATACTTAGAAGAAATTCATTTGCTCAAGATGGAGTTTTAATTGAAGGCGAAGATATCATGGATGCATTGCAAGTATTAAGAGAAAAAAATAAATAAGGTGGCATATGAAAATCTGGAATGGATACGGATCAGAGCACTCAATGAATCTTGTGATGATTGGTCAGTTTGAGAGCATTGAGGAGGCTGAAAAAGCTAAAGATTTAATAGAGACTGTTACTGAGAAAATATATGACAAGGTTGATTGTGGTGAAAATCGACCCAAAAGGTTTTCTAACGAAGTTATGGATATATTTCGAGAAAAGAACCTCTATATTTTTGGGCCTGAAGAATTGGAGCAATTTCGATATGACCACTCATTAGATATTGAAGGAAATAAGATAATTTTTAGAACAGCAGAAAGCGATATATCCGTATTCTTGAAGCTACTTATTCATCAAGGAGCAAAGGTGCAAGTGTATAGTGCTCATAATTATCCAGATGAAGAATACGGCAGAGGAAAATAGTTTTGTCTTTAGATTGGTCTGCTTTTGACATACTTCCGGGTGATGCTCGTATTAATTTTGAAAATCTGTGTCGGGGCATAGTCCGTGCGCATTGGGCTAAGTATGGCGAATTTGACGCGTTGAAAAATCAACCCGGTGTGGAGTTTCATCTAAATCTAAATCAAAAATGTCCGGCCTTAGGAGATTCTTCTCGCTGGTATGGCTGGCAGTGTAAGAAGTTTGATTTAACAAAAGATGGAAGCTTAACAGCGGCTAGTAAAACCCAAATAACACATTCCTTGGGCAAAACTGTAGAGCACCTTCCACATTTGACTGATTGGGTGCTATGGACTCCGTACACACTAAGCAAGTCAGACCAACAATGGTTTAAAGGTCTAAATTCGGAATACCCTTATTCTCTCCATTTATGGGCCGATGAAGAAATAGAGAACAACCTGGTTGGCCCGGCTCTGCTGTTAAGAGGCGCATATTTTGGAGAGCTGGTTATTACTCCAGATGATTTAAAGGCCAGACATGATGAATCTATAGCCCCAATAAAAGATAGATGGATCAACCCTGTTCACCAAGAAACAGATGTCGAAAGAACAATAAGGCGTATGCTGGGGGAGCCTAATTACTGGGAGGATATGGTTGCGCTGGGTCAAGGGCTATCCTCAGCGGCCTCTACTATTAAGGCTTGGAAAAGCACAGACCCGAATCTTACCAGTCTTCAAACGCCATTTGGCAAAGCTTGTTCAGCATTCTCTGAAGTGCTCCTTCAATTTCATGAGATATTGTCAGAAGGCGATATAGATTTAATTCAGCAATGGCTTTCAAACCGAAAGTCGTTAATTGATTCAGATGTGGTCTCTTTTCCGAGGTTGTTACGAAAGCAGAATATAGCCATAGCATTAGAGGTAACTAATGCAATTGATGACATGCGTATCGCGCAAAGTCTGTTTGATGAGGTGGAAGAATACTTAGATGTTGGTATGGTCGCCGTTCTTGCTGATGCGGGGGGAGGAAAAACACACATGGCGGCAGAGTTAAGCTCTGCGCAAGAAAATAGACCTGCGGGCATTTTATTACATGGACGAAACTTTCACCGGGGACAGAATCAGCACGATTTAGCTCGCCAGTTTTTAGTCAATGGAACACCATTGGATAGTATGGAGAAGATGCTTGTATCTCTTGACGCAGCAGCAAAAAGGGCGGGATGTATTTTACCTTTGGTTATTGATGGATTAAATGAAGCGGAAAATCCTAAAGGGTGGAAGGATGTTCTCTCTTATATTCAAACTACAGTCAAGAACTACCCTAATGTTCTGGTTATATGCACTTTACGGACAGGAGAGCATAAAAGACCTTGCTGGTCACGTCATGAAACGGAAACCAGAGAAACTTTTGCTGTGCAATCATTGCCTGATGGCATTTGGAAGTTTGAATGTGGAGGCTTTGGCGAAGATGTGTATGATGCGATTGGGAAGTACTTTGAGTACTATAAAATTTCCTGCGAAAGCGGTGTGGAGATACCAACCAGTTTCTTAAATCATCCTCTTAATTTAAGAATTTTCTGCGATGTTATAAACCCTAAGCGTGAGAATGTTGTCGAGATAAATTATTTTCCGGCATCTCTTGCCCATTTATTTGATGAGCATCTCCAAAACACATGTAACCGTATAGCAACGATGAAGAACCTAAACTATTCTTCTCAAGAGCTTAAAAGTGCCATATATCAATTCGGAATTTCTCTGTGGGAGAGTAAAGGCAGAGAAATTGATGATGCAACCTACAGAGACTTGATAAATGATAGCGCACGTAACTGGAATGAGAGCGTTATCAACTTATTTGCACAAGAAGGTATTATTTTCAGGAACCCTGCGCAAGAACCGGGAAAATACGTTATCACGCCTGTTTATGATGCTTTAGGTGGGCATATTATCGCTGATTCATTGCTAAAAAAATACGCGCAGGATAGAAGCTTTGAATGGTTTAACACACCCTCTGTAATGTCAGCATTTGGTGGGGAAAGCAGCTATTCTCTTGCTTACGATATATTTAAGTCATTGGTTGCGCTTGTGCCTAGCAGAATGTACGGCGAACAACTATGGAAGAACGTACCAGAGCCATACAAACAGAGGGCCTTGCTTCATGCGTCAGAATTAAATGCGGAGCACTTAGATGAGGAAGCTGTAAGCGAGTTAGCTTCTCTGATAAGCGACAAATCCGAAAAAGTACGTACAATATTCTCAAGACTCTGGCTAACAAAAGGTGCGTTAAAACATCCCCTGAATGCTGATTTTTTAGATTCTGTTTTGTCTAAAATGTCAGTAGATGAAAGAGACCTTAGCTGGACAGAATGGGTGCGCAATGAACAAGGCAGGGATAAAAAGAGGCTTATCCCTGAGCTATCTTCGCTGGAAGCCAAATGGAAAGATGATCCAACTTATCGTTCTGACTCGGATCGTTTAAGAGCAAAAGCTATTAAGTGGTTGCTCACTAGCACAGACCACCCACTCCGTAACGCTGCGACAAAAGCGCTGTATTGGTATGGGCGGGGTGATCCAGAATTCCTATTTAATGAAACAATCAAATCCCTTGAGATTAATGATCCTTATGTCCCGGAGCGTATGTTGGCGGCAAGTTATGGTGTTGGGATGTCCCTGAGTGCCCAGCTTCCTAATAATCCCTTATTTACCAGCGGTATCTTATTAAAGTTTGCAGGGCATGTATTTGAGGCAATGTTCAAAGACGGCGCCAAGCATTATACTACACACCACCTTATGCGCGACTTTGCCTCAAGGATTATAGAGTTAGCCCAGTATCACAGCCCAAGCTTCTTTTCTGATAGCGATATAAAAAGAACATTGCCTCCGTTTTCTGCGGACAAAGCCCAAAATTGGGGCGAAAGGTATTTAGAAGACGATTCAGGCATATGGAAACGCATAGGCGAGGCTTCTAAGTCCATTTTAGGGAGAAAGCTTTACCGTAAGCTCAATGATCTTTTGCCTAAGAAGTGGAAAGATAAGGCTATGGAAAAAAGAATTAGCCTTAGAAAGCAATCGCCATTCCTGATGGATTTTGAAAATTACACAATTGGTCGATTGGTGCCTGGGCGAGGTAACTATGACTATGACCATAAGGAATATCAAAAGGTACGTGCACAGTTACAATGGCGAGTAGAGCAGCTTGGGTGGTCATACGAAAATTTTGAAAAGGTAGAGGAGTCTATACAAAGCAGGCAGGGCTATGAGCGCAGGTCAAACGAGAAACTAAAAACAGATCGCTACGGGAAAAAGTATTCTTGGATTGCCTATTATGAGATGCACGGATTTCTCAAAGATAGAGGTATCTTGGATGAATACGATGACTGGCGAAGGACTGATACACAAAATATAGACCCAAGTTTTTCTGAGCCAATTCCCACACATACGCTTATAGAAACAAATTTTTTGGGTGATGATAAGACGACTACCCCAGATTGGATAAAAGAAGGTAATCTTCCTGAGATTGAGCAATATTTACAGTTGCAGAATGTGGGTGAGGAAGAAGGGCCGTGGGTCGCTCTGGATGGATATGTTAGTCAAGAAAATAAGGACTTAAAAAGAGAGACGTTCTTATTTGTTCGTAGCCTCCTTGTGCCTACAAAAGAAAAAGATGAAATTCTGGCTTTTCTGAGCAAGCAGGATATGAGTGGGGGATGGCTTCCCGATAAGCTAGATTTTTCGCAGACTTTCTTTGCCGAAGTTCCTTGGAGCTCTGCCTACCCTGAGATTAGCACCTGCGACTTGTCTTTCGTTACCGGGAAGAACGTGGTTACTCGTCAAAGGCCGAAAGTTGAAATCGTTAGAAATGAGCAAACAATTTCAATTATTAACCATGATGAAATGGAAGAATATGAAGAAGTGGAAAGAGAATATAAAACCTTTAAGGCCATTTTGCCCGTTTGTAATCTAAGGCAGGACATTACTGATGGTGAAGTTGGGGACGCCTCTGCTTTAACCAAGGAATTAACTAGCGATATGAAATTAATTGGACAGCCACAGTCTTTTGATTTGTATACGAAGTGCGGGAAAAAGGCTACCCATTACGTCTTTCATAAAGGAAAGGGGTATAAGGATAGGCATTCTATGTATTATCTAAAAGAAGACTTCTTGGATAACTTCATGGAAAAGAATGAGATGTCTTTAATTTGGGTCATTTGGGGGGGGCGAAACAATTCATTTGCTTGGCCGCACAGGTCCGTTGATGATTTGCCCGAACCTCGGTATGCAGTTTTTAGTTTCGTAAAGGCTCATCAAGTTAAGGTATGAGAAATCATATATGCAATGTCCGCTTCTGGCCGAACTTTGACATAGAGATAATGATGCATATCACGTATAACAAGCGCAAGCACTCGGAACAATTTTCCGCTTCGCTCCAAATTGTCCGGTGTTGCGAGCGTTGGGCTACTAGTGTTACCCACGGAAAGTAGACACCATGAAGAAAGTCCTTTGCTTCCGACCAGTGGGCCAGAAAGAGCTGGATCTAGTAAAAGAGTCCGGGTACAGAACGTGGCCACCTAGACTGCCAGAGCAGCCAATCTTCTACCCGGTAACCAATGAAGAATACGCGATAGCACTCACCCAATGGAACGTTACCGATTTTGGCAAGGGTTATGTAACCAGGTTTTATGTCAATAAAGAATTTATGGACCGTTACCCGATCAAGTGTGTTGGCGCAGACGGCCATACCGAGTGGTGGATTCCGGCTGAAGATCTGGATGAGCTCAACAAAAATATAGTGGGCAAGATTGAGGTGATCCGCGAGTACGGGCCGTCCTGAGAGGCAGTAAAATATGTACATCCCCAGAAACTTCCGCGTAGAAAGCGACCAGGAAATCTTTGATTTTATCGAAGCCAACGCATTCGGACAGCTTGTCTCCAATGTGGGCGGGCGAATCTTTTCCACCCACCTTCCTGTACTCTTGTCAGAAGACAGAAAGCATGTGCTGGCGCATATCGCCAAGGCCAATCCCCAGCATAAGAAGATCAAAGGCCAGGAGGTTCTGATCACTCTGGAAGGACCTCATGGATACATCTCGCCATCCTGGTATGAGAATCCGGGCGTCCCTACCTGGAACTACCAGTCCGCTCACATATATGGCTATGCCAGAGTATTTGATGATCGAGACCGGCTGATGGCTGTGGTGGAAAGCCTTACCGCTAAATATGAAAACTCGTTTCGGGAACCTTGGGCTCCTGCCTACAACGAGGCCATGCTGAACGCGATTGTCGGTATTGAAGTGGAAATTTCCGAGGTCCAGTGTAAGTTCAAGCTCGGTCAGAACCGCAAGGCCGGGGACATGGAGGGCGTCGTGAAAAATTTGCGAGAGCTTGGATCAACCGATTTGGCAGAGGCAACAGAAAAATACGTACTGGAAGGTGCGGTTCAGGATTAAGCGCTCCGGGGCCACTCAGGAGGTCACTACCACCACCTCGCTTACTGGCAGCAACGTATTGCTGCTCACTGGGGAAGTTCCAGAAGATCGGCTTCTGAAATACGGCGCTCAAGACGAGCAGCTGTAGTGTGATACACCACCCGCATTTAAATACTCATTGGGTCTCAAACGATAGTACTTCTCTTCGATTTCTTTTGATTGTTCATCATAAGGGTGGCTCAGGACTTCCTGCAGTTCCTTGATCAGGCTGTACTCACCCTGCGTGGCCTGTTGATAGGCTGGGACAATCAGCCATTCACGCCACGCATACTTCGGGTTAATGCGTTTCATCTTGTCCGCTGCCGTCGATAAGTGTTGGCCGGCTAACACCAGGTCACGCCAGCTACTTAACCAGGATTGCCATTTCTCGTCGAGCTCAGCGGATGTTTTGGTATAGAAGCTCTTTTTCAATGGGGAAATATCCTCAGGTATATGGGATAGCTCACGAAAGAACATGGTGTAATCCACTTCCGAGCGATTCATAAGCGTCACCAGCTCCTTAAACAGATCCAGGTTAAACTCGGTGAGCCCGAGCTTGGCGGCCCACATGTGATGTAATTGCTCTTGCATTACCTCTTGGAAATCACGGCGTATTTGATCCAGCCGTTCTAGCGATTCATTGTCGTCCGCGAGCAGTGGGCGGATGGCTGTCCAGAACATATGGAAGTTCGCCTCTGCGGCGGTTGGCTGATTGAAGAATGAAAAGTGTTGGCCACCACCGGTCCAGGGTTGGAACTCGGGGTCGAAAACTTCGCAGAAACCAAATGGCCCATAATCCAGCGTAAAACCGCCAGCGGCGCAGTTGTCGCTGTTGAAATTTCCCTGGCAGTAACCGACGCGGAGCCAGTTGGCGACCAATGCGCTAAGGCGCTGGCGAAATAATCGGGCTAACTCAATCACTTGATCTGAAAAATTGAGGCTGGGGTCGATTTCATCTTGGTATTCTCTGGCAATCAAATGCATAACGATCATACGCAGCTCCTCAAGCGCATTGTCATACGCATGGCTGCGGGCGCGGCGGGCAAATAATTCAATTTGTCCGACACGCAGGAACGAAGGCGCTACCCGTGTTGATATCGCGACCGGGTTCTCGGTGATAATGTCTGGATCAAACGAATTGGAATGATCGGAATACCAGGGGCGGGAAACGGTATCGGTCTTTGATACATACAGGGTTAATGAGCGCGAGGTCGGCACACGCAACGCGTGCATATACTCCTGCGCGAGAAATTCACGTACGCTTGAGCGCAATACCGCGCGCCCATCGGCTCCGCGGCAATAGGGCGTGGGGCCGCCTCCTTTTAATTGCATTTCCCAGCGCTGTCCGTTAAATACCCCTTCGAACACGGAGATGGCCCGTCCATCACCATACCCATTGCCGGTGCCAAATGGGCATTGTCGGACATATTCCGTACCGTAAATGGAGAGCGCATAACCGGTTGCCCAGCCGAAGTTGCGCATGGGGGCGCGGGCTGCGGAGATATCTCCAGAGAATAACTGGGTAAATTTATGGTCTTGGGCAAGTTCGTCGCTGAGCCCTAGTTCTTGAAAGAGGCCGTGGCTGTGGGCGACATATTCTGGCTGTCCAATCGGTGTTGGTGTTACCGGCACGAAGTGCCCGGAGAATACCTGGCGCGCACGGTGATCATCGCCATCCGCTGTGGCGTCTGGGTCGGCATTCAGGCTATCCATCAGCGAATAATCTACCTGCTGGGCAAATTCATCGAAGGTGGTCACCCTGGTTTTGTCCGGTGATGTGGATGGCTGAGTCATTGTTGTCAACACCTATGGTTATGCAGGCATATGGCGATGCGGGTATTTCCGTTGAATCGGCTTATGGGAAAACGTGCTTCAAACGAGCCTGCTTCATTTTTTCACATTCTATTGAAGCATTCGAATGAGAGGGTGGTCGATGTAAAACGCGACCTTGAGTTCCAGTACGATCCATAGGCTGCAATTTTTTAGATGACCGGTGGAATATTGAGGTGAGTACCAAAAATATTCGGATAATCGCTGGCGGATTGATCAATCTGGTACGCGATGGCGATTGAGTCGGCAGATATGTCGGCGCCTAGTTCAGTCAGTCTCTGTCGATTGAGTGTTCCAGTTAGTACGGGCGAACCAGCTTGGTGTGTCTGGCGCGTGGGACAACCTGAGCTGCTGTGCGGGCTATGGCTAGATTGAGGATAAGTTTTTACACTGCCCTGGATTGCGCGTCGGTAGTTGCGCTCGCCCACCATTGTTGTAAAACATAGTCACAGCCCGCGGAAAGTTCGATATGGAAATCACCTATTACAACCTGGGGCCGCAACGGCGCCTGCATGAAATCATTTTTGCAGGCAGCCACGATGCTGCCATTACTTCCGGCAAAAGGAACGTCCAGACCCAAAACCTGAATATTTACCAGCAGGCAAAAGTAGGCGTGCGGATATTTGACCTGCGCATTCTGGCGAAGGGCGATGCGCAGGAGGCTTCGCTGTTCGCCTACCATGGCTCCGGGAAGAAAGCCAAGCAGCACACCATGCACAGTGCACACACCGGCAAGGTCCACAATGTGGATGTCAGCCCGGGGATGAGTCTGGGCAGCACCGGTTTAAAACTGTCCGACATGCTGAACAGCGCCAAACGATTCGTCACAGAGCCCGCCACCCGAAACGAATTTCTGATACTCAAGTTCGACAAGTGCTCCAACTGGCAGCTGATTGCCGAAACCTGTATCGCCATCCTCGGTGACCGCATTTTCAAGAAGCGAGGTGCCACCGAATTCAGCAAGCTGACCCTGCAGGAGCTCGCCGGTAAAGTCGTCTGTGTATTCAATGACAAGGCGCTAAAGGAGATACCCGGATTCACGCTTGGCCCGCAGGATGGCATTCTCGGCTTCCGCTCGCTGAAATCCAAAAAGGGGCCTAACAAGGCTTACCAACCCGATTATTCGGGTATGCAGTACTTCGGCAAAGGGGGAACGGCCGTCAGCCATGTCTTCCATACCAAGCGGAAAAAGCGCAAGGAGAACTTTGATAAGCAGAAGAAAATCATGCTGCAGATGGCCAACTCGGATGACCTGCAATCTGCCAACGTTCTGGGCATGATGTACTGGACCGCCACCGGCCTCTCCAGCAGTATTAAACACCGCGACGATGTGCTGTGGAACAGGACCGGCGTGCACAAGATGGGGGAGCTTTGGCGGTGTGGCCTGGAGGCCTCCATTGGGCACCAGATGGAGCTGGAGCGTATCAAATGCCTGGAGTGGGGGGGCAAAATGCGCATGAAAGCCTTCTTCCCCAATATCGTGATGATTGACTTCGCCAGTTATGACAAGTGCAAAACCATTTACGAGCTGAATAAGCTCAAGGATGAGATGCTGGCGAACGCCTACACCCAATACGTAGGGGAGGACGAGCCCGCTGAGCCCGGCCTGCAACCCAAACCCCGGGCCGCTTTTGCCTAGGGAGCATATCACCGCCGGCGGTGGCCTCTGTCTCGGGGAGCCGCGCCTGTATCTTGGGCGGTGATAGGAAGTTAGGTGGTGACAGGAAGTTAGGCGGTGATAAGACGATTCCGCCTAAAACGCATCCGGGTCGCGAATGATCTGCTGGGCACGGGTACGCATGGCCCGCTTGTCCTCTTCGGGCATTTTATCGAGCTGATGCAGCATCATGGACATGCGTGGGTTATTCTGAAAGGCCTCGCGCTTTTCCATTAAAAAATGCCAGTAGAGGCTGTTGAACGGGCAGGCGTCGTCACTGGTTCGCTCCTGCACCTTATAGCGACAAGCGTCGCAGTAGTTACTCATTTTATGAATGTAGCTGCCGCTGCTGATATCGGGCTTGGTGGCCACAAGTCCACCGTCGGCGAACTGGCTCATACCCCGGGTGTTGGGCATTTCCACCCATTCGATAGCGTCGATGTAAATTCCCAGGTACCACCCGTCGACCTGGTCCGGGTGTACCTGGGCCAGTAGGGCAAAATTGCCGGTGATCATCAGCCGTTGGATATGGTGGGCATAGGCATGCTCGAGACTGTTTTTTATCGCGTGATGCAGGCAGTTCATGTCTGTTTCACCAGTCCAGTAGAAACCTGGCAGGTCCCGCTGGTTGCGCAGGCGGTTATTGCGACGGTAGCCGGGCATCTCTTTCCAGTAGACGCCACGCATATATTCTCGCCAGCCCAGAATCTGGCGAACAAAGCCTTCTATCTGACTGATATCGATGGATTCCTGCTTCTTCTGCCAGGTCTCGACTGACTTTTCGATCACTTCCATTGGATGCAGCAGCTTGCAGTTCATGGCAAAGCTGAGTCGGCTGTGGAACAGGTACACCTCGTCCGGATCCATGGCATCCTGGTAGTCGCCGAAGTGCGGTAGCAGCACTTCACAGAAATGTCGGAGCATGGCCAGCGCATCGGTGCGGGTGGTCGGCCAGTTGAACTGCTCGGGGGAGATCGCGCCAAACGTGTTCACCCCGGCGCGCTCTATCCGCTTGAGGGTTTCCGCAACCTGCTTGCGAAAGCCACGTTGTGGCGGGATCTTCGGCTCTCCCTTCCACTTGTTGCGATTGTTTTGATCGTAATTCCATTGGCCTCCCACCGGGCTGCCGTCTGTATTGAGCAGTATCTGGTGCTGCTTCCGCATATGCCGGTAAAAGCTCTCCATCAACAGCGACTTCTTACTGTCAAAAAACCTACTGAGTGACTGCCGGTCGGTGAGGAAGTGCTCGCTGTCGAAAGGTTCGCTCGGAATGCTGAGGTCATCTGCGAGCAACTTCAGTTGTTGATCCAGCCGGTATTCGTCCGGCAGTTGATACTGGAATCGCTCGAACTGGTGTTCAGAAACAAGCCGGGCGATATTGCTGCCCAGTTTCTGGGTGTTTTCCGGGGTATCCAGGGTGTAGTAGATGACGTTTTTGCCCCGGTCTTCCAGCCACTGCGCGAATTCAGCCATGGCCTCGAAAAAGGCCACCACTTTCTGAATATGGTGTTTGACGTAATCCGTTTCCTGGCGCATTTCCGCAAGGAAATACCAGGTATCTTCATCGTCATTGCTGTACCAGGAATGCTTGTGATTGAGCTGGTCGCCCAGTATTAGTCGCAGAGTTTTCACACCGGTCCCACGGTAAGTATCTGACAACAGAATAGCCTGCTGTAGTACCTGGTACGGAGAATTCGGAGTCTGGATGAGTCACCGGCGAGAGACGCGCGCGGCCAGTGCGTCGACGGCTCAGGGGTGCAGCCGATCCAGGCGCAGCCGCTCGCGCCCGTCAAACAGGCGCCGCGCACAGAGTGCCACCGCCGCAAAAGTACCAAAACCGGTGCCGGCGGCGATGGTGAACATGATCAGTATCTGATATTTCACTGCCAGTGCCGGGGAACTGCCGGCCAGTATCTGCCCGGTCATCATGCCCGGCAGGGACACAATACCCGCCGCGGCCATGGCGTTGATGGTGGGCATCAGTCCGGCGCGCATGGCGTCCCGGCGCAGGTGCGCGCTGGCCTGTTGCCAGGTTTCTCCCAGCATCAGGCGGTTTTCGATGTCATTGCGCCCGCGCCGCGCGCCTTCTGTCAGCCGCTCCAGCCCCAGCGCCACGCCGGTCATGGTATTGCCGAGCAACATGCCCAGTAGGGGGATGGCGTACTGCGGTGTGTACCAGGGGTCCGGGCCGATAATCACCGCAAGTGTCAGCACGGTAACGGCGAAGGCGGAGATAAACATGGACAGGGTGCCGATCGCAAAACTCCAGCCGCCCCGCAGCCGGTGCTTCTGCCGCGCCACCACTTCGCGCCCGGCGAGCAGCAACATGGCACCACCCATCAGCGCCACCCACAGCAGGCTGCCCACGGCGAACAGTGCTTCCAGCACCATCCCGATCAACGCCAGTTGCACGGCGGTGCGCGCGGCGGCAATCAGCAGGGATTTGCCGATCCTGAGTTGCGCGAGCCAGGTGCACAGGGCCAGCGCGATCACCAGACCCGCGGCAATCCCCAGGTGCCACCAACTGAGTTCGATCACATTCACAGGGGCTGCTCCCTGAGCTGACCGCCGTCGTCGATATGGAAGTGACGTCGGGCCACCCGCTGAATCTGTCCCTGGGCGTGGGCAATCCACAATGCGGGTATCTGCCGGTCCTGGATTTCTTTCTGCAGCCAGTGCTCCACCTGCTCGGTGGTTTCTTCGTCCAGGTTTGCGGTGGGTTCGTCCAGCAGCAGGGCCCGGGGATTGCGGGTGAGGGCCCGTACCAGGGCGAGGCGTTGCTTTTCCCCGGACGACAGGCGGGTTACAGGCCAGTTCATGCAGTCCGCCGGCAGGCCCAGCGCCTCGGGAATGGTCGAATCTTCGGGAAAGTGCGTCCCTACGGTCTCTTCCCACCAGGCGCTTTCCGCCGGTACCAGCATCACCCGTTGGCGCCACTGGTGGGCGGGCAATTTTTCACTGGCGGTGTCGCCAAGGGTGACTTCTCCGCGGTGGGGTTCCAGGTCGACAATGGCGCGCAGCAGACGGCTTTTGCCGACCCCCGACTGACCGGAAAGGCAGACGATTTCGCCGGGTCGAATATTGAGGTCGACGGGCTGCAGGTCGCCAATGGCGACCTGTTTCAATACAAGGCGGTGTGCTTCGCTCAAGAATTTTGTCTCACTCAGCCAAAGTAGCCGATGCCTTTGGCCATCAGTGCGGCGCACAGGGCCATGGCGACGATGGCGGTCAACTCGGTGTGCACAATAATGCGTATCCAGCGGCGCTGACGGTCACTGACCACCGGCACTGTGCCCTGCTTGAGGGATTTCCCCCAGCGCAGAAACTGGATGGTGGGGTAAATGGAAAGCAGTGCCGCGATCACAAACAGGGTCAGTTTTGCGTGGAAGGCACCATTCTGAAAATAGTAGCTGGCGCCCTTTTCGAAATGGAAAACCCGTAAAAAACCCACCACCAGAAGCAGTGCCGCGGACCCGCCGAGGATGCGGTCGATAATACGGATCTTGCGCGCATTCTGCAGGGTGAATGCCTGATTCAGCAGCACCAGTTGCATGGTGAGCACGGCGGTCATCGAGAGGAACAGCAGGTGGTGGAGAAAGGCAAAGAGTGCGGCCATCGCTAACGTCCTGTTGTGATACAGACTGAAAAAGACAACATTATCACAGGCTCGGGCTGGCTCGAGAAAGGTTCGTTGCCTGTATCCCACTGGCCCCCAGCGGTGGGTGATATTGAGGACTGTCTGAAATACATACAGCGGAGCAGGGCCGAATCGTGAGGGCAACCTTTGAACCGGCTGCGGCAGTCCGCCATAATCCCCCTCCTGTATCTCTCTTATCTGTCCAAATACCGATCAAAATAACGAGACTCTCGCAGTATGACCGAGCCCTCCGTGTTTGAAGCCTCCGAACGCCAGCACCTGGCGGACTACACCGAGAAGGCGTACCTGGACTACTCCATGTACGTGATCCTCGACCGCGCCCTGCCCAATATCGGCGACGGCCTGAAGCCGGTGCAGCGCCGTATTGTCTACGCCATGAGCGAGCTGGGGCTGAAGGCCAGCGCCAAGTACAAGAAATCCGCGCGTACCGTGGGCGACGTGATTGGTAAGTACCACCCGCACGGCGACAGCGCCGTGTACGAGGCCATGGTGTTGATGGCGCAGCCATTCAGCTACCGCTACCCGCTGGTGGATGGCCAGGGCAACTGGGGCTCGCCGGACGACCCGAAATCCTTCGCCGCCATGCGTTACACCGAGTCCCGCATGGGCAAATACTCCGAGGTACTGCTGTCCGAGCTGGGCCAGGGCACCGTGGACTGGCAGCCAAACTTCGATGGCACCATGGACGAACCATCGGTACTGCCCGCCAGGGTGCCAAACATATTGCTGAACGGTACCACCGGTATCGCCGTGGGTATGGCCACGGATATCCCCCCGCACAACCTGCGCGAGGTGGTGGATGCCACCGTGCATATGCTGGAGAACCCCAAGGCCACCGTCAGCGAACTGTGCGAATACATCCAGGGTCCGGATATGCCCACCGAGGCGGAGATCATCTCACCGCGGGCGGACCTGCACAAAATGTACGAGACCGGCAAGGGCTCGGTGAAAATGCGCGCGGTATGGAGCAAAGAGGACGGTGACATCATCATCACCGCGCTGCCGTATCAGGCCAGCGGCTCCAAGGTACTGGAACAGATTGCCGCGCAGATGCAGGCCAAGAAGCTGCCCATGGTCAGCGACCTGCGGGACGAATCGGATCACGAAAATCCCACCCGCCTGGTGATCGTACCCAAATCCAACCGGGTGGATCTGGAACAGGTGATGAACCACCTGTTTGCCACCACCGACCTGGAGAAGAGCTACCGGGTCAACCTGAATATGATCGGCGTCGACGGCCGCCCGCAGGTGAAATCCCTCGACAAGATCCTCACCGAATGGCTGAGCTTCCGCACCGTGACCACACGGCGGCGCCTGCAATTCCGCCTCGACAAGGTGGAGAAGCGCCTGCACCTGTTGGACGGCTTGCTGATCGCCTTCCTGAATATTGATGAGGTGATCGAGATTATCCGCACCCACGACGAGCCCAAGCAGGAGCTGATGCGCCGCTTCGAGCTGTCGGAAGTACAGGCGGAATACGTGCTCGACACCAAGTTGCGCCAGTTGGCCCGCCTCGAGGAAATGAAGATCCGCGGCGAGCAGGCGGAGCTGGAAAAAGAGCGCGATACCCTGACCAAAACCCTGGGCAGTGAGCGCCGCCTGAAAACCCTGATCAAAAAAGAACTGCTGGCCGCCGCCGACGAGTTCGGCGATGAGCGCCGCTCACCGCTGGTGGAGCGCAGTGAGGCCAAAGCGTTCAGTGAAACCGAACTGTTGAGCAGCGACCCGATCACCGTGGTCTTGTCCGACAAGGGCTGGATCCGCCAGGCCAAGGGCCACGAGATCGACCCGGAATCCCTCAGCTACAAAGCCGGTGACGGTTTCAAGTATGCCGCCCGCGGCAAGAGTAATCAGCCTGCGCTGTTACTGGACAGCACCGGGCGCAGCTACGCCATTGCCGCCCATACTCTGCCTTCCGCACGGGGGCAGGGGGAACCGTTGTCCGGTCGTATCAACCCACCTTCCGGTGCCACCTTTGAGGGGCTGATGATGGGTAGCGACGAGCAGAAGGTGCTGCTCGCCAGTGACGCGGGCTACGGCTTTATCGCCAAGTACGCTGATCTGCAGTCCCGCAACAAAGCGGGCAAGGCCATGCTGACGCTGCCTAAAAATGCCCGCGTACTGCCCCCGCAGCAAATTGCGAACCCGCAGGAGGCTCTGCTTGCTGCGGTAACCAGTGAGGGCCGTATGCTGGTATTCCCGGTCAGTGAGTTACCGGAGCTGTCCAAAGGCAAGGGCAACAAGATCATCAATATCCCCGCCGCCCGCGCCGCCAGCCGTGAGGAAATTGTGGTGGGGATCGCGGTACTGGAAGGCAAAGACCAGTTGATCATTCACGCCGGCAAGCGCCACACCAAGATCAAGATCTCCGAGCTGGAACACTACGAAGGAGAGCGGGGCAGACGCGGTAACAAGCTGCCGCGAGGCTTCCAGAAAGTGGATAAGGTCGAGGTCGAACGCAAATAAGTTGGGTTTTCGACAGCAAAGAAAAAGAGGGCTAAAAAGCCCTCTTTTTCGTTTTACTTTTTTTTAACTTGTCGGATTCCAAGCCTGATTAGAAAACATCGAGCTGGCCGCGCACTTTCCGACCGCCTTCGTAGTTATCACTTTTTCTCACCTTTCCTGTGACGACCGTCATACCGGCCATTTCCCGCCCCTTTTCTATCGCCGGGACGGGCACGGCAAATCGTGTCCTCCGACAGTCGATTCACCATCTTCCCGCAAGCGGCTTAATTGTATTTTCGTGAAGCTATCGAGGGTTTCGCGAAGATTTTAGCGCAACCGGATTGGGAAACGGTTTCTCGTACGTCAACCGGTGCGAAGGATAGAAAACACTGGCCGGACATCGAGTTGGATAAAGCCCGGACCGAAAAATGGCGAGCCCGGAATCAGAGCCGAGTGCCGCCATTTTTTGTTTATACAGCTTTACAGCTGTGGATGGCGTCAACATCTGCGGTCGTCTCCATGTTCCAAATCAGGTCGTCGGTAAACTCCTTAACAGTACAGGCGCCGCCGCACTGCGGTGGCATTCATTTACACTGCAACGGTGCAGGAAATAATAATGAAAAGTCTCGTCCAGAAAATCTCATCATTATTGCTGCTCTTGTGCGCATGGTGTTCCACGTCAGCGGCGATTGCTGCGACCTGCGAGTACGTCGTGGTCAACGACTGGGGCTCCGGCGCACAGGCCAGTATCCGAATCACCAATAACGGCGCCGGCCCCATCAACGGTTGGGAAGTGAATTGGGAATACAGCGACGGCACCGTGGTGACCGATAGCTGGAATGCCGAAATCTCCGGTGACAACCCCTATACCGCGAACAACCTTTCCTGGAATGGCAATCTCCAGCCGGATCAGTTCGCCGAAGTCGGCCTGCAGGTCAGCAACGGTGCCGACAGCGCTTCGGTGCCCGCCATCACCGGTTCTGTCTGTGATGGGGGGAGCAGCTCCAGTTCGAGCTCCTCCAGTAGCGGCTCGGGCTCAAGCTCCAGTTCATCGAGCTCCGGCTCATCCAGTGGCTCCAGCTCTTCCAGCGGCTCCGGTTCCTCCAGCGGCTCCGGTTCCTCCAGCGGCTCCGGTTCCTCCAGCGGCGGCGGGCCCAGCGGGCCACCTCCGGCGGTGACGCTGGAGCGGGCCTTCCCGAACCTGACCTTCAATCAGCCCCTGGGCCTGATGCAGGCGCCGGGGGACGATTCCCGCTGGTATGTGCTGGAGAAAACCGGCACCGTCTACTGGATTGACGCCAACGACAATGCCACGGCCACCAAGAACACCTACCTGGACCTGTCCGACCTGGTGGATACCGCGGTCGAGGGCGGTGTGCTGGGGATGGCCTTCCATCCGGACTACCAGAGCAATGGCCAGGTGTTCCTGTCGTTCACCACGCCGGCATCGGAGCCGATGACCTCGGTGATCGCGCGCTTTGCGGAAAGCGCGGACGGCGCCAGCCTGAACGCCGGCTCGCGCCAGGATATCCTCACCCTGCCGCAGCCCTTCGCCAATCACAACGGTGGCCACATTGCCTTTGGGCACGATGGCTACCTGTATATCGGCTTCGGCGACGGCGGTTCCGCCAATGATCCCGAGGCCAACAGCCAGGACACCAGTAACTGGCACGGCGCCATGCTCAGGATCGATGTGGACAGCGGTTCTCCTTACACCGTCCCTGCGGACAACCCGTTCGTGAGTGGCGGTGGCCTGCCGGAGATCTACGCCTACGGCCTCAGAAATCCCTGGCGCTGGAGTTTTGACAAGGTAAGCGGCGACCTGTGGTTGGCGGATGTGGGCCAGTCCGGGTACGAGGAAATCAATGTGATCGAACGCGGCGGCAACTACGGCTGGCGCTGTCGGGAGGGTTTCCACACCACCTCCAACAACTGCAACACCAGCGGCCCCTACGACGATCCCGTATTCGAATACGATCACAGCCAGGGGCAGTCGGTCACCGGGGGGTACGTCTATCGCGGCTCGCAGATCGCTGGCATGCACGGCGCCTATATTTTCGGTGACTACGTCAGTGGCCGGGTCTGGGCCTATACCGATGCGATGTACCAACTGGCGGACACGGATCTTGGGATCACCTCATTCGGAGAATCCAACAGCGGCGAAATCTACCTGGTGGATATCATTGGCGGCGCACTGTACCGGATCGCCGGCGACGGTGGCTCCAGCTCCAGCAGCTCAGGCGGTTCCTCCAGTTCAGGTAGTTCTTCCAGTTCGGGTGGTTCTTCCAGTTCGGGTGGTTCTTCCGGCTCAGGCGGTTCATCCAGTTCAAGCAGTTCAAGCGGCTCCTCGTCCAGTGGCGGTGGCAGCGGTAATGGCGTTGCCTGCGCAATCACCTACGAGAATGTCTGGGGCGACGGCTACCAATTTGATGTCACCGTGAGCAATGCTGGCACCAGCGCGGTGAGCAGCTGGGAGATCGCGCTTCAGTTCAGTGAAGCACCGCAGATCACCAACTCCTGGAATGTGGATCTGGCCGTTTCCGGCAACACCGTCAGTGCCAGCAACGTCGGCTGGAATGGTGCGATCTCTCCCGGAGACAGCGTCGAGTTTGGCTTCCAGGGCGAGCATGACGGCAGCTTCGACCCACCCGAATGCGAGGGTTCCGGTGGCTCGTCCAGCAGCAGCTCGAGCTCGTCCGGAGGCTCCAGTTCTTCGTCAAGCGGTTCCGGTTCGTCATCCGGCAGCTCCAGCAGCGGCGGCACCGGCAACATGAACGGCGGCGAGATCTATGCGGCCAACTGCGCCGGTTGTCATGGCTTCGCCGGCGATGGCGGTCGCGTTGGCGTCCCACTGACGACGCCTCAGGATCTGGATTTCATGATCGGGTTTATCGAGAACAACATGCCCATGGGCCGAGCGGAAGAATGTGGAGCGGAGTGCGCGGAAAGGGTCGGTAACTATATCGCCGATACTTTCTGGGAAGACCTGGAACCCCTGAATTGCGAGATGGTCCGCTACGGCGCCCGTCAGTTGAAACTGCTGACCCGCGCCGAGTACCAGAACACGGTTGAGGATCTGCTGGGGGTAGATTTCGCCGCAGCCGAGAGCCTGGCTGAAGACAGCCAGGTGGGCTACTTCATCAACAACGCCCACGCCTCGATGGTGACCAGCACTTACGATCGCTATTTGACCGCGGCCGAGGAAATAGCGGCCTGGTCGGCGGCGCGGGACTTCTCGCCGGCGCTGAACTGTAGCGCATTCAATCAGAGCTGCGTGGATCAGTTTATCGGCGACTTTGCGCCGAAACTCTTCCGGCGCCCACTGGATACCCAGGAAGTGGCCACCTACTCGGAACTGGCCAACGGCACCGTTACCGAAGGCGATGTGCAGGCGGGCATGCAGCTCGCGCTGATGACCATGCTTTCTTCACCGCAGTTCCTGTATCGCCACGAGTTGGGTGAAGCGAATCCGGCCAACAGTGCCATCGACATGAACGCTTTCGAGTTGACCTCGCACGAAATGGCCACCTGGCTGAGTTACTCATTCACCGGCTCCACCCCGGATGACATCGCCCTGCAGAAGGCGGCCAACGACCAGTTGCGCGACCCCGTGGAGATCACCGAGGAAGCGCAGCGGCTGCTGGACCTGGCCGAGGCCCGGGACACCATGGGTGATTTCGTCGGAAGCTGGCTGGGCACCGACAGCCTGGAAAACGCGCCCAAGGATCCGGCGGTCTGGCCCGGTTTCGAGGAAGTGGCGCCGCATATGGAGCGGGAAATCCGCGAAGTCTTCGCCGAGGTGATGCTGAACGACAACGAGTCTTTCGCCTCTCTCTATGATGCCAACTGGACCTTCGTCAACGGACCCCTGGCGCAGCACTACGGTATCAGCGGCGTATCCGGCGACGAGTTCCAGCAGGTCACCACCAGTGACCGCGGTGGCATCCTCACCAGCGGTGCATTCATGGCGCGCTGGGCGGAGCTGACTGAAACCTCGCCGATCCGGCGCTCGGTGCGCGTGCGCCGCCGTATGCTGTGCCAGGATCAGCCGGATCCGCCCGCCGGTATCACGGAAAGCCGCGCCGAGCGTCTGGAAGAGCTGGCGGATCTGATCGCCGATCCGGCCACCACCAACCGTATGAAGTACGAAGCGCTCACTTCTGTGGCGCCCTGTCTGAACTGTCACCAGGAGTGGATCAACCCCCTCGGCGGCGGCATGGAAGACTTTGATGCGGTGGGCAACCCCCGCAGCGTTGACCATAACGGCAATCTGATCGATGCCAGTGGCGCCCTGTACGCACCGGATGTGCTGAGCAACCGCGGTGAGTCGATCGCGTTCGAGGGTTCCCGCGGTCTGGGCCAGCTACTGGCGACCCTGCCCGCCGCGCAGTCCTGCGTATCGCAGAATATGTTCCGCTTTATGCTCGGGGTGGGGCACGACGGCATCGACAACTCCAACCCGGAAGGGCGGGCACTGGATCCGGTCGAGGAGGAGGGGTACGCCTGTACGGTAAACGATATGACCGACACCCTGGTGCAGCAGAGCCCCCGGGCGATGCTCGAAAACATGAGTACTCTGGATGCGGTGCGTTACCGCAAAGAGTGGCAGCGCTGAGGCAGCAGGTGTGACGGGCCGGTGTTATTCATCGCACCGGTCCATTGCGCCACCCGAACCCAGTGGATCAGCCATATAAACAGAACAAGGGCGCAAGTTATGAAAAAGCCATACAAAAATGTGTTTGATAAAAGACGCAGGGATTTACTGAAAATTTTTGCCGCCGCGGGTATCGGCAAGGGACTGCTGCGGGCCTCGCCGCTGGTCGGGGGCATGATGGCGTCCCGCCTGGCCGAGGCGCAGACGGGGCCCAACAAATCGGTGGTGATCTACGTGCCCGACGGCGCCCTGCCGGAACACTGGTACCCCAACGAGGACCTGACCAGTTTCGGGGACATGTCCCAGCCCTACAGTACCGTCGCCAGCGAGTGCAACTTTCTCAAAAGCATGGGCCACCACCGCGGCGGCCACGGCGTCATGCCCACCATTATCAACAACAGTTGGGGCGGCGACAGTTTCGATGTGAACATGGGCAGAATCCTCGGTGAGAATCTGCCGTTTACCTATGTGAACCTGGGCGTGCACAGCAATGGCAAGGGCGTTCTGACCAAGGACAACGGTTCGAAAGTACCGTTTGAGGACAACCCCTTCAACGCCTTCAACCGGCTGTTCGGCAATCTGCAGCCCGGCGGTGGCGGCAACCCCAAACTGAACGCGGTGGATGCACACCTGGATGCGGTCAGGGCCCTGAAAATAAAACTGGGTTCCTACGAACAACAGCGCCTCGATTCGCATTTGACGGCGATCGAGGAAACCCAGCGACGCCTGCAGGATCTGGGTGGTGGCCTGTCCTGTGCCGCCGCCAGCCCTCCGGCCGAGTTTCCGATTGAATTTTCCACCTTTCAGCAACAGGCGGAATTGCAGGCGGATATCATTGCCCTGGCGCTAGAGTGCAACTTCACCGCCTCCTGTTCTCTGGCATTGGGTAACGACGGCGCCGAGTTCACCCTGCCCTACCTGAATTTTCAGAACACTTACCATTCATCCATCCATGGCGGCAACGGCGGCGACCCGACTTACCCTCACTACCGGGAGACCCGCGCCCACCTGAGCAGCCTGTCGGCTTCACTGATTGGCCGCCTGCGGGATCGCGGCATCCTCGACAGCACCATTGTGTGCGAGGTTACCGATATGGGTAATGGCGACGCCCACAGCAACACCGACGTTCCGTTGATCATGGCCGGCGGTGGTGGCGCCATACAGCGCGGAGTATCCAATGCCGGCGGCGCTTCCTATACGCCCCTGCACCAGATACACACGGCGGCGGTGGCCCTGCAGGCCCATCAGCACCCGTTGTACCAGGGGTATGAGAGTGAAGTGATTCCGGGTGTTTTGACTTGATGATTTGCCGGAATAAAACTGCGCAGATCCTTGCACTGGCTTTGGCGATCGCCGGCCTGAATAGCTGTACGGAATCCGGTCGGGAATCCCCGCCACCGGTGCGGCTCAACGATACCGGTATCACCTGGGGGGCCGATTATCCCAGGGGCGTCAACGTTGAGTGCACCGCAACCGTCGACCTCGAGCGATTACCCGATGGGGAATCCCTGGTGGGCGACATCCTCAGTCAGCAGGATTGCAATCAGGGCCGGGACGCCGCCGGTGACGGGAGCGCCGACGGCGCGGCGGGTTTTGCCTATCGCAAGATCGGCGCCGGGGGCGAACCGCTGCCCGCGGACGCGCAGAACTGGCACTGTGTCGTGGACGAAATCACCGGGCTGGCGTGGGAAGTCAAGCAGCCGGGGGACGGCGTCCACGGCAACCGCGGACGCCACGACGCCGACGATGTGTTCACCTGGTACAACCCGGACAAAAGCGCCAATGGCGGCGCCATCGGCGACTGGAACAGCCGCTATGCCCAGTGCACCGGCTATGTGGCAGGCCAGCCGGCCACCTATTGCAATATTGAGGAATACGTCAGCCGCACCAACCGGCGCGGCCTGTGCGGCTTTGACGACTGGCGTGTGCCGACCATGGATGAGCTTTCCGGCCTGGTGCACTTCGGGCGCAGTGCGCCCGCCATCGACACCCACTACTTTCCCAATACCAAAGTGGGTTTTTACTGGAGCCATTCGCCAGACGCCGAATTGCAGCAGAGAGCCTGGGCGGTGAATTTTCAGTTCGGCTACTCCGCGCCTATGCCTCGGAACAACGGCCACCATCTCAGGCTGGTCAGGGATTGGGCGGAGAAGCCAGGGGGAAACGCCATCAATCCAGCTCCGGTGCCGGCGCTGTCGGCCGCTCAGGGCTGTAACCGCGAACAGATTCCTTCCTCGGCCCCCACTTCCCGCTATCGGCTACAGGAAGACGGTTCCGTGGCCGACACTGAAACCGGCCTGATCTGGCGCGCCTGTATGGAAGGTGTTGCGGGAGAAGCCTGCGACCAGGGCGAACCCCTGGCGCTCAACTGGGCCGAAGCCCTGACGTATGCAACGGCACTCGACAAGAAGGGCGCGGCCTCTGGCGACGACGATTGGCGTCTGCCGAATATCCGCGAGCTGGGCAGCTTACTCGAACTGCAGTGTGCCGGCCCCGCGATCAATCGCGGACTTTTCCCGAACGCCGCACAGGATGTCTGGTCGTCATCACCGTCGAATTTTCATACCCATTATTCCTGGTATGTGGATTTCGCCACGGGTGCGCTCACCTACGGTGAGCGGGAAAAACCCAAAGCAATCCGCCTGGTGCGCGACGCCCGGTAAAAATCGCCAAGGTGCCTGGTTTGGAGAATCCGGGGCTACTTCGCCGGATACCAGGTCTGGGTACGGTAGAAGAAGCCCAGGTAGCCGCGTACCTTCAGGTTGCCGTTTTCTTCCCACATCTTGCAGTCATAGACTTTGCCCTTGGCCGGGTCGAGAATCTGACCGCCTTCGTACACATTGCCTTTTTTCACCATATCGGTGATCACATTCATGCCGACAATTTTCTTGCCCTTGTTGGGGCCCGGGCAGGCTTCACAGACGGTGTCATCCGGCTTCATCAGCAGGTCCACCACCTTGCCGTAGTATTTGCCACCCTGTTCGTAGATTTCCACCACCGACTTTTTCTGGCCGGTTTCATCGTCAATGGTGGTCCAGCGACCGACCACGTCGGCAAAGGCCAGCTGGGTGGAGAGAAGCAGGGCGCTAACAGCAGTAATCAGTGTCTTCATGGGGAGATCCATCGCTATTGATCGGAGTGTGACCATAACATTTTTTGTGGTCACATCAGCATTGGGACTTCAACTTTAGTGTAGATGTTCCGGCTTGCCATGGGTGATGAGTACTTCTTCCCGACAGCGCACCACACAACGGAACAGTGCACGGAAAAACCGTGTGTAGTCCACCTTGCCCGCTTCCATGGTCTCCCGGGCGACGGGCTCACTACTGCCCGCGATACTGAGGGCGCGGGTGCTACGAATACCGAGTGCGGTGAGGGCTTCGCCGGCGAGATACTCGCGGATGGTGGAACGCAGAACGGCGCGCCCATCCCCGAAACGGGAATAGGGGGGTTTGCCTGCGCCTTTCAGGTGTAGCCCAGCGTTCACCGCCGTGGGGGCGCCGAGTTCCGGACCCAGGTCAGCGTAGTGGTGGTGCAGGTGCAACCTGCTCAGCGGGGTCCCTGTCGTCACGGGGAACTCAGGGTCAGTTTGATGTTTTTGCTTTCCCAGCAATCGATTTCCATATACAGCAGGTCCTCGATAGCGGGAAACTGATACAGCCAGTCGCCAGGTGCCTGTAGCCGGTAACCGGGCCCTTCCGCAGACAGGTGCAGGCCATCAATGGCCCGGTCCACGTGATCCCTGTGCACGATGCAAGCCAGACGCAGGCACAGGAGCAGGTCGTTATTGGGGTGAAATCCGTAGTGCTCCTGTACGGATTTGATGTCGCCGCGTTGGTTGCGCACCAGGTAGGCGAGATTTTCCTGTTCGCTTTTGCTGAAGCCCGCCATATCCGCGTGTTCGATCATGTAGGCACCCAGTTTGCGGAAGCTGCTGTGGGACAGCGACAGTCCGATCTCGTGCAGATCTGCGGCCCACTGCAGCAGGCGACGCTGGCCGAGCAACGCATGTGGGTTGAGCTGGCCAAAAAATTGCAACGCGGTATGAGCCACACGCCTTGCCTGCTCGCGATCGATTTCACCGCGCTCCATCAGGTTGGCGACGGTGTCCGCGCGGCGATCGCCACCGGCGGCGCGACCGGCGAGGTCGTGCACGATCCCCTCGCGGATCGCATAGGGAGAGATGTGCATTTCCTGAATATCCAGTTCACGGAAAATGCCATGCAGGATGGCGAGGCCGGCGGCAAACACGGGGCGGCGCTCCGGGTCGAGATGGGGCAGCTCGATCGCGTCAACGGTTTTGAAGCGTGCGACCTTGTCCGCCAGGGCGTCAATATCCTCCCGCAGAATCGGCAGCAGCTCGCCATCGTTGAGTACCCGGGCGACCGATTTGACGGTACCGGATGCTCCCACCACCAGTGCGTCGTCCGCCATGTGTTGTAGTTCCTGCAGCTCTGCCTGGGCTGCGCGTCGGGCGCGCACAAAGTTGTTGTGTTTGCCGTTGTCGATTTTGCCACTGTCAAAAAAACGCCGGTTAAACGCCACACAACCCATGCCGACACTCTGCAGCTGTCGCGGCGTTTCTAGACCGCGTACCAGTTCGGTGGAACCGCCGCCAATGTCGATGACGCAGCGCAACCGCGTGGGGCCTACTGCCGCCGCCATCACACCGGAGTAGATCAGGCGCGCTTCCTCAATGCCGGAAATAATCTCGATGGGGGCACCGAGGATGGCCTCGGCGGATTCGAGGAAACCATCGGCGCGGGTGCTGGCCGCACGCAGGGTGTTGGTGCCAACGACGCGCACACTGTCGAGGGGCAGATCCTGGATGACCGGTGCGAAACGCCGCAGGGCCTCCAGTGCGCGCTCGGCGACCACGGGATCGAGATTGCGCTCGGCGTCCAACCCCTCCGCCAGTCTTACCATGGCGCGGTCTGTGTGCAGGCGCACCATGCGCTGATCGCGAAATTCTGCCAGCAACAGGTGGAAGCTGTTGGATCCAAGATCCAGTGCGGCGTAGCGTTCGTTCGGACCTTCCTGCGCAGTGGCGGTTGTGGGCTCTGTTGTCATGGTTTTCGTTGTCAAATCACTGTAACAAAAATGTAGCAAAATGTGCCGTTCTGAACTATGGATTCAATGGACGTTCACACAATTGAAACCGAATAAATACGCGCTGCCGGTAGGCTTGACCGCCAAAGCACACGGCAGCGCTGATGCGCCCTCCACCGAAACAGCAGTAGAGAGTATGGCAAACGATATTCCGGTCTATCCCAAAGAACTCAGCTGGTTGTCTTTTAACGCCCGCGTACTGCAGGAGGTGGAAGACGAGAGCGTGCCCATGATCGAGCGGGTACGTTTCCTGGGCATCTTCTCCAACAATCTGGACGAATTCTACCGGGTTCGGGTCGCCGATGTCCGCCGCCTCGCCACTTTTACCAAGGGCAGTAAAAAGAAAGAGGAATTTTCTGAGCTGCTGGGCAATATCAACGAGAAGGTATTGCGGCTGCAGGCGCGCTTCGGTAATGCCTACACCAAGGTGCTTAAAGATCTGGGCAAGCACAATATCCATCTGATCAATGAGCGCCAGCTAACCGATGGTCAGCGCGAGTATGTGGAAGAGTATTTCCATCGGGAGGTGTTGCCGGAGCTCGAACCCTTTTTCATCGACGACCGGGACACCATGCCGTTGCTGAATGAAGCGAGTATTTACTTCGGAATTTATCTGGAGCTTGAAGACGGTAGTCTGCGCTTTGCCGCCTTGGAAATTCCGACGGATATTCTGCCCCGTTTCATCGCCATTCCCCACCGGGAAAAAAAGCACGAGAAAGTGTATATCGTGCTCGACAATGTCATCCGCGCCTGTCTGGTGGATGTGTTTCGCAATGTGCTGCCCATCGAAAAGGCGGCAGCGTACACATTTAAAATCAGTCGCGATGCAGAGCTGGAACTCGGTGAGCATGTTACCCAGAACATTGTCGACCGGGTGGCCAAGTCACTCAAAAAGCGCAAGCAGGCTGAACCGGTACGCCTGGTGTATGACTCCACCATGCCGGAAGTGCTGCTGCAGCTGATCAAGAAAAAGCTCAAGATGGGCCGTTACGACAGCTATACGCCCGGCGGCCGCTACCACAACTCCAAAGACTTCATGAGCTTTCCGGCGGACAGCAAGCAACATACCTATCGCGCGATCAAGCCTTTGCCGACACTGCCGGACAGTGCCAATATTTTCGACTGGCTCAATGAGAAAGACCGGCTCTGCTATTACCCCTATCACGACTTCCGGGTAATCACCAAGTTGCTGGCCTCGGCCGCCATCGACCCCAAGGTGCGGGAGATCCGCATCAATCTGTACCGGGTGGCCAAAAATTCCCGTGTGGTGGCGGCGCTGGTCAATGCGGTGCGCAACCAGAAACAGGTGACCGCGGTGGTGGAATTACAGGCGCGCTTCGACGAGCAGGCGAATATTCACTGGTCCAACGAACTGAGCGATGCCGGGGTGGAGGTGATCTACGGGGTGCCGGGATTGAAGGTGCACTGCAAGTTGATTTCCATCGTGCGTGAAGAGAACGGGCGCGATCGTTACTACAGCCATTTTGGCACCGGAAATTTCAACGAGAGCACGGCGCGTTTTTACTGCGACTTCAGCCTGCTCACCAGCGATGGCAACCTGGGGCAGGATGCATACCAGGTATTCGACTTTATCCGGCAGCCGCATCTGCAGCCGGCGTACAGCCATATCTGGAGTTCACCCCACAGCAATCGCCCCAATATTCTGGCGGCGATCGAGCGCGAGATCGCTGCGGCGGCCGCCGGTCAAACCGCAGAGATATTCATCAAGTGTAATAATCTGGTCGACCGCGAAGTGATCGAGTACCTGTATCGGGCGAATGCCGCCGGCGTGCGGGTGCGGATCATCGTGCGCAGCATGTGTGCGCTGTTGTGTGACGAGAAGGGGCTGTCCGACCACATCAAGGTGATCAGCCTTGTGGATAAGTTCCTGGAGCACGCGCGCGTGTACGCTTTCCACAATGGTGGTGATCAGCAGGTTTACCTGTCCTCTGCGGATCTGATGACCCGCAATCTCGACCACCGGGTAGAGGTCACCTTTCCGTTATTGAGCGAAGCGCACCGGGAGACGGTGATGAATATTCTCGAGTTGCAGTGGCAGGACAATCAGAAGGCGCGGGTGCTGGATGCGGAGCAGACCAATAGCCGTATTGCCAACCGCAATAGTAAGCGCAATGTGCGTTCACAGGATGCTATTTACCGGTTCCTGAAAAAACGCGAGATTTAGTTTTTGCTAAACCCCACCAGCTTGCCATTATCAAAGGAGAATCGGTAGCGCTCACCGACTTTCAGCTGGGTTTTGCATCGGGATTCGATGGTGATACGGGGAAACTGGGGCGTGACTACCCAGGTGGAAAAATCACCTTCCGGACCGCGGCCGATCAGCCAGTAGTGATCGCCGTGGGCACAGTTGCCTTTCGCCATGCAGTTGTCGTAACCCCATACAAAAGCGCGTACATCGTACTTGGGCGGGAGGTTGGCGGCGGGGCGAAAGGGGTCTCTCGGGTCGCCGGTGATTTCGTAGAGGTCGCCAAAAGTGAGCACCTTGTAGCCTTTGGCGCGGGTGGTGCAGCTGGCGGCGTGGATCTTGACTCCGGCCGCCACCGCCGGTGCTTTGCGTTCACTGGTTTCGGTGGCTTTGGGTTTGGGCGCCATTTCGCTGGGGAGATACCCACAGCCGGTCATTGTCAGGCTCCACAGCGCCAGGCCTGCGCAAAGTGTGCTACCACCAAAATACCGCACGTGCTACCTCCTCGGTATCAATCCGCTCCCCTAACTATAGCCGCAGATCTGCACCGCCGTTCCGCGGTTCACGCCGGGCGTTGCCAGCGGCGCCCTTACGAATGCGGCTTTTTATGGCGCTTGAAGCGCACCTTGCGGCGGTAAGGGAAGGTGCTTTCCACACGCCCGGCGCGGATACGCTCCTGCAGCCTTTGCCAGTAGCGATAATCGTACAGATCGCTGTGCTGGTCTTCGAATGCCTTGCGCGCCACCGGGTTGCCGGAGAAAAACAGGCGGAATTCCTCCGGGAATACATCGGCCTCGTCCACGGTGTACCAGGGCCGGTCGGCCAGTTCCTGCTCGGCGGTCTGGGGCTCGGGAATCTTGCGGAAGTTGCACTCGGTGAGCGGGCAGAGTTCATCGTAATCGTAAAACACCACGCGGCCATGCCGGGTCACCCCGAAGTTCTTCAGCAGCATGTCGCCGGGGAAAATGTTGGCTGCCGCCAGCTGCTTGATGGCGTTGCCGTATTCTTCCATCGCTTCGATAGTCTGTTGTTCGTCCGCCTGGTCAAGATACAGGTTCAGTGGCTCCATACGCCGCTCCACATACAGGTGCTTGATAATTACCCATTTGTCATCCACATGCAGTTTGGACGGTGCCAGCGTCTGCAGTTCGTTCAGCAACGCGTCGCTGAAGCGATTGCGGTAAAAAATGAAGTTGGTGTACTCCTGGGTGTCCGCCATGCGCCCCACCCGGTCGGCGCGGGATACAAATTTGTATTTTTCTCGAACGATCTCCTCGGTCACGGTTTTCGGATTGTCGAACTTGTCCTTGATGACCTTGAACACCACCGGGTAAGAAGGCAGGGTAAACACGCTCATCACCATGCCCTTGATGCCGGGCGCGATCACGAACTTGTCGTTGCTTACCTTCATGTGGGCCAGAATATGGCGGTAGAACTCGGTCTTACCGTGCTTGTGGAAACCGATGGAATTGTATAGTTCGGACTTTTCCTTGAGCGGCATGATTGTGGACAGAAAGCGCACGAACCGCGACGGGATGGGCGCATCCACCATAAAGTAGGAGCGGGTAAAACTGAAAATAATACTGGTGGAGTCGTTGTCGTGGATCAGGGTATCCACAAATACATGGCCCCGGCCATTGTTGAGGCAGGGCAGGATGAGTGGGATGACCTCGCCGGCAAACATCAGGCGTCCTACCAGATAAGCCGCCTTGTTGCGGTAAAACACCGACTCGAGCATGTCTATCCGCAGGCGTTGCTCGTCCTCTTCATCCGCCAGTCTGCCGGCGAGAGGGCCCTCGCGCAGGGCCTGGCAGACGTTATCCACATCCCGCGCCATATCTTCCCAGGGAATCGAGAAGCTGTAGTCCGCGAGAATATCCTCGATCATTGCCCGCAGGCCGTCGCGGCCGCTGTAGCTGATATAGATGGAATAGTCCCGCAGGGGCTTTTCATCCGGTGCCCGCGAGGGCTTCACGAATATGTGGTTGTCGTGAATGTGCGCGTGCTGAAACTGGCTGCAGAAGACCGAGTTGAAAAAGGTCTCGGCGATTTCGTAGTTGTTGTGGTTGGCAATCAGCTGGCTGTAGGTGGACTTGGCCTGGCCCCAGAGCTCCAGCTGGGTGGTGTCCTTACTGGTGACCGAGTGCACCAGCTTGAGCACCTGATTGACCTTGATCTTGTACAGATCAATGCGCTCTTTGTTGGTTTCATGCACCGCAGGCCATGCCGCCGTCTCAAAGCGCGCCTTTGCCCCTAGTGTCATGTTCTGAAAATCCGCAAAATACGCATCGAATCCATTGAGGATGGTTTTGGCGATTCTTCGGGCTGTCGGGGAATGGTTTGTCATGCACTAGACTCTTATGGAATCATGTCCTCTATTTCTTCGATACTAGCACGGGCTAACGGGCACCTCCTTGAACGATTGGATCAGCAGCTTTGTCTTTTTCTTCGCGGTAATCGATCCGGTGGGCACGCTCCCGGTGTTTATCGCCGTGACCTCCCGCCATACGGAGTGGCAGCGGCGTAAAATTGCTTTGCTGGCGGTCGCGGTGGCGACGGGCATCCTGACCTTTTTCCTACTGCTGGGGCAGTATCTCCTCGAGGCCATTGGCGTGCCGCTGTCGGCGTTTCAGGTGGCCGGTGGCATCGTGTTATTCCTGTTCGCCCTGACCATGATATTTGGCGAGGGCAAGCCGGAAAGCGAGGTAGAGATCATCCGCGATGGCCGGGAGACCGCGATCTTCCCCCTGGCGGTGCCTTCGATTGCCTCCCCCGGGGCCATGCTGGCTGCGGTGGTGCTGACGGATAACCACCGCTTTGATCCCATACACCAGGTAAAATCCGCGACCGCCATGCTCGCCGTACTGGGGATCGTGCTGGTGCTGCTGTTGGCGGCCAACTGGATTTACCGCTGGATCGGCGATTCCGGGGCCAGCATCGTCAGCCGGGTTATGGGGTTGATTCTCGCCTCTGTCGCCACCACCAATGTGCTGGTTGGTCTGCAGCAGTTCTTTATGACCTGATTTCAGTTGGCAGTTGCACTGCCGAACCATTCTTCCACACCGACGTTCCAACGGTGCACTTAGTGGTGCCCGAAAAATCTATTTACAGGAGGGGATTTGCACCACGATATTGCACTGATTACCACGATTTCCGTCGCCCTGGGGCTGGCGCTGGTGCTCGGCTTTGTCGCCGTTCGCCTGCGCATGCCGGCGCTGCTGGGTTACATGATTGCCGGCGTAATGATCGGCCCGGCGACCCCCGGCTTTGTGGCGGATGTCACTCTGTCACAGCAGTTGGCGGAAATTGGTGTGATTCTATTGATGTTCGGCGTCGGCCTGCATTTTTCCCTCAAAGATCTGATGGCCGTGCGCCGCATTGCGATTTTCGGCGCCGTCGCCCAGATACTGGTGGCCACCACCCTCGGTGCCGCGGTTGCGCAGTGGTGGGGGTGGAGCATTGGCGCCAGTGTGGTATTTGGTCTGGCGCTCTCGGTGGCGAGCACTGTGGTGCTGTTGCGGGGCCTGGAGTCGAGAGGGCTGCTGGACAGCCAGAACGGGCGTATCGCGGTGGGCTGGTTGATCGTTGAAGACCTGGTGATGGTCTTTGCGCTGGTGCTGCTGCCGGCGCTGGCGGGCTGGCTCGGCGGCACTCCCGGAGCCGCCACAGATGGACACGGAGGGGGTACTGGCGAGACCACACTGCTGACCACTGTCGCTCTGACCCTGGGCAAGGTGGCGATCTTCATCGCACTGATGTTACTCGGCGGCAAGCGCTTTTTTCCGTGGTTGTTGTGGCAGGTGGCCCGTACCGGCTCCCGTGAGCTGTTTACCCTTGGAGTGATCGCCATCGCCATGGGGATCGCCTATTTCTCGTCAATCATTTTTGGGGTGTCCTTCGCACTGGGGGCGTTTTTTGCCGGTATGGTGTTGCGGGAGTCCGCGCTCAGCCACCGCGCGGCGGAAGAGTCTCTGCCCCTGCGGGATGCCTTTGCGGTACTGTTTTTTGTATCGGTGGGTATGCTGTTCGATCCCGCCATGCTGATCGAGGAGCCGCTGCGGGTACTGACGGTGGTGGCGATCATTGTGTTCGGCAAGACGCTCGCGGCCTTCGGGCTGGTGCTGCTGTTCCGTTATCCGCTGAATACGGCATTTACGGTTTCTGCGAGTCTGGCGCAGATCGGTGAGTTCTCGTTTATCCTCGCCGCGCTCGGTGCCTCCCTCGGCCTATTGCCGGAACAGGGGCAGAATCTGATCGTCGCCGGTGCGTTGATTTCCATCGCGCTCAATCCTCTGTTGTTCAATCTGCTGGAGCCGGCCCAGCGCTGGATACGCGGCCGCTCCAGACTGGCGCGCTTTATGGAGCGCACCGACGATCCTCTGGCGGAGCTGCCGATGACCACCGATCTGCGCTCCCTGACCGGGCATGCGCTGATAGTGGGTTACGGGGTACTGGGTAGTCATATCGGTACCCAGCTGCGCAGGAGTGGTATGTCGGTGGTGGTGGCGGATATCCAGCGGGAGCGGGTGGAGCAGCTGCGCGCACAGGATATTCCGGCGGTCTGTGGCGATGCCGCAGATGAGGAGGTGCTGATTCAGGCCCATGTGGCCCGTGCGCGTATGCTGATCATCACGGTGCCGGACACGGTGCGCACACAGAAAATGATGGCCACCGCAAAGTTGCTGCGACCGGAAATCAGCATACTGGTGTGTGCGGAAAACGAAGAAGTGGAGCCACTGCTGCGCAAGGCAGGCGCCACAGCGGTCTTTGTCGGCGAGCGTGAGCTCGCGAACAATATGGGTGACTTTGCGGTCCAACGTCTGGCGTCAGAGGCGGAAACCTGAATTTCCGCCGCGGGCGGCGGATTTCTCGCACAGAGTGTAAGAACCGGCCTGAGATGACGACCAACATCCGATAACCGCATCAATCTCAGGAGTATCACCGTGCTGATCAAATCTCCCCGCCGCCACCAGCTGTCGGAACAGCAGACCACCCCTGAGTCCGTGTATATCTCCCGGCGCCGTGTGCTCACGGGGCTCGGTGCCGGTATAGGCAGTTTACTGCTCGCCGGCAACACCCGGGCGCTGGACCTGTTTGGCAGTGACGCGGCGCAGGCGGCGCCGCGCAAACCGCTGACCTTCAACCCGCACAAGCCGGCGCCGGATCTGGTGCTTACTCCTCAGGCCAAAGTCATCAGCCACAATAACTTTTACGAATTCGGAACCGGTAAAACGGATCCGGCGGAAAACGCCCAGCGCTTGAGAACCGAGCCCTGGACGCTCACCGTGGAAGGAGAAGTGGAGAAGCCCGGCACTGTAGACGTGTGGAAACTGATGGGGGAAATCGGACTGGAAGAGCGGATCTACCGCATGCGCTGTGTCGAAGCCTGGTCCATGAATATCCCCTGGGTGGGATTCGAGCTGGGCAAGTTTCTGAAGCGCTTCGCACCCACAAGCCGCGCCAAATATGTGGCCTTTGAGACACTCTATGACCCGGAGCAGATGCCGGGCCAGCGCAATCGTTATGTGGGGGGTGGTGTGGACTACCCCTATGTGGAAGGGCTGCGTACGGACGAGGCCTTGCACCCGCTTGCCATCCTGTCTGTGGGGCTCTACGGAAAAACCCTGCCGCCACAGAACGGTGCGCCCATCCGCCTTGTCGTACCGTGGAAATACGGCTTCAAAGGCATCAAGTCGATCGTGAAAATCCGGCTGGTGGAAAAGATGCCGCCTACCAGTTGGAACAAGCTGGCGCCGCAGGAATACGGCTTTTATGCCAATGTGAACCCGGAAGTGGATCACCCCCGCTGGTCTCAGGCGAGTGAGCGCTTTATCGGCCCCGGCGGTTTGTTTGCCGTGAAGCGTCAGCCGACCCTGCCGTTCAATGGCTACGGGGAAGAGGTCGCCGGGCTGTACCGCAATATGAATCTGCGGAAGTATTACTAGTGGCGGGGAGCTGGAAAAAGCCCGTTGCCAGCGGCCTCCAGGTCGCGGTGCATATCGGTGCTCTGTTGCCGCTGCTGTGGTTGTATGTGGCGATTACGGACGGGCGACTTGGCGGCGATCCTGTGAAAGAGCTGATTCACTACCTGGGTATGGGCGCCATTCGCCTTCTGCTACTCACCCTGCTGGTGTCGCCACTGGCCAAAGCGGTACATGTCGGTCAGCTGAACCGGTTGCGCCGCCCCCTGGGGCTCTGGTGCTTTGTCTGGGTCACGCTGCACTTTGCCGCCTGGCTGGTACTGGATCTTGGATTGGACTGGTCTCTGATCGGTGCCGAGCTGGTCAAGCGCACTTATATTCTGCTGGGGTTTTCTGCGTGGCTGGTTTTACTGATGCTGGCGGTGACGTCGATTCCGGCCCTGCTCAAAAAAATGGGGCGCAACTGGAAAAAACTCCACGGCCTGCTGTACCTGGTGGTCATACTGGCCTGCTGGCATTTCTGGTGGTCGGTCAAAAGCGGCTGGATCGAGCCGGCAGTCTACACGGCGGTGGCGCTGGCGCTTTTGGCCTGGCGACACCAGGCCGTGGCGCGGTGGGCAAGAAGCTTTCGCTGAATGCTCAGCTGAACTCGCCGGAAATATATTCCTTGGTCAGGGTCTGCTGCGGGTTCTCAAATACCTGCTCGGTATTACCCATCTCGACCAGATAGCCGGTGCGCCCGCCCTGAGAGATATCCACAGAGAAAAACGCGGTATTGTCGGCCACGCGCATGGCCTGCTGCATATTGTGGGTGACAATCGCCACGGTGTACCGGTTTTTCAGCTCCAGCATCAACTCTTCAATCTGGCGGGTGGCGATGGGGTCAAGGGCGGAACAGGGCTCGTCCATCAGCAGAACTTCCGGCTCTGACGCAATGGCGCGGGCGATACACAGGCGCTGTTGCTGACCACCGGACAGCGATAGGCCACTGGCTTTCAGCTTATCTTTTACCTCATCCCACAGGGCGGCGCGCTTGAGCGCCTTCTCGACCTTCTTGTCCATGTCGCCCTTGAATTTGTTCAGCTTGAGACCAAACGCCACATTTTCGTAAATGCTCATGGAGAAAGGGTTTGGTTGCTGGAACACCATGCCGATATACCGGCGCACCACCACCGGGTCCACGTCCTTGGCGTAGATGTCCTGACCGTGATAGTGCACCTGGCCTTCAAAGCGAAACGTCTGGATCAGGTCATTCATTCGGTTCAGGCAGCGCAATACGGTGCTCTTGCCGCAGCCAGAGGGGCCGATAAAACCGGTGATCTTTTTCTGCTCGATGGGGATCTTGCTGTCCCGCACGGCGAGAAAATCACCGTAATGGATTTTGTCGATCTGACAATCGATCACGGTTTCCGAGGGCGCCGTATCGGCGGCTTGACTGCGAGGTAGGCTCATTTCCGGGCTCAGTTTTTCTTGCGGCTGATTGCGCGGGCAAACAAATTGAAAATTAATACGATGATTACCAGGACCAGTGACGCGGTCCACGCCAGTTCGATCTGATTGTCAAAGGGCATCCCCGAGAAGTTGTAAATCAACACCGACAGGGAGGCGGTGGGCTCGTTCATATGGGAAAGGTAATAGTTGCTGAACAGCGCGGTAAACAGCAACGGTGCGGACTCCCCGGCCGCACCTGCTACCGCCAGCATGACACCGGTCATAATCCCGGGCAGTGCCGTGGGCAGGGTAATCCTCCACATGACCTGTGTGGGAGTGCAGCCCATGCCATAGGCCGCATCCGTCATACGTTTGGGTACCTGCCCCAGGGCTTCCTCTGCGGCGATAATGATGGTGGGCAGCATGAGTACGGCGAGGGCCACGCCGCCGGCCAGTGCCGAGTAGCCGAACTTGATCACCAGTACCGCATACACGAATACACCCGACAGGATGGAAGGAAAACCGGTCAGTACCTTGGCGGTAAAGTGCGCGCTGCGTCCCAGCGTGCTGTCTCTGCCGAGTATTTTGATCGAGATGGCGGTAAGAATACCCATGGGCACTGCGATGGTGCTGGCAATGGCGACCATGATCAGGGTGCCAACAATGGCGGGGCCGATACCACCGCCCATTTCAAAGCCGGCCGGGGGAAGTTCGGTGAGGACCGGCACAAACTCACTAAAGAGTCGCGCGCCCCCATGGCTCAGCAACATGTAAATGATTGACAACAGGGGAACGGCGGCGATCAGTGCAAGCAGCCACACCATGACGCTGAATACACTGTTGCCAAGGGAGCGGCTCTCGAAGGGTTCGCGTTTAAGGTTGAGGCCTTTCCAGCCCTCTTTGCGCAGCTGCTTGGGCGTTTTCAGATCCTTCATTTGCTGCCCTCGAACTTACGCATGGTGAGCTGCTGGATATAGAGACCACCGAGATTTACCAGGAACGTGATCAGCAGGAGCACCAGGGCGGCGTACATCAGCGCCTGTACTTCCACCCCACCGGCCTCGGGGAAGCTGGATGCCATCAGCGATGCCAGTGTGTTGGCGGGAGAAAACCAGGACAGGCTGATCTGGTTGCTGTTACCAATCAACATGGCGAGAGCCATGGTTTCGCCCAGCGCGCGGCCAAAACCGAGCACCAGCGCGGCGAGCAGACCGGACGATGCCGTGGGCAGTAATACCTTGAAAATGGCTTCCGCGCGGGTGGTGCCCATACCGTAGGTGGCCTCTTTTACTTTCGCCGGGATCTGGCGGAAGGCGTCCACGGAGATGGCGGCCACTGTGGGCAGGATCATCACCGCCAGCACTAATGCTGCGGGGGCCATGCCGGGGCCTCCGAGTTCCGTTTCAAAAAATGGGAACCAGCCAAAATGTTCGTGTAACCAGTGCGCCACCGGCCGCAACAGGGGAATCAGCACGTAGATTCCCCACAGGCCGTACACCACGGATGGAATGGCCGCCAACAATTCTACGGTCAGGCGAAAAACACTGGCGACCTTGGCATGAATGAACTCCTGGGTGAGAAAGATGGCAATGGTCACACCGAGAATGCCACCCCAGATCAACGCCAGTATCGAACTGTACAGGGTGCCCCAGATTTCCGGCAGTACCGCAAATTCCTGCTTGTTCACATCCCAGGTGGTACCGGTAAGAAACCCGAAACCATATTTTTCCATGGCGGGAATTGCCTGCTTGCCGATCATCCACAGGATAAACAGGATCAGCAGAATGATGGACCAGGCGCAGGCAATGGAGAAAAAGCGAAAACCCACGTCCCCATAGATTTCACTATTGCCTGGGGGGCGTGTGATGCCCTTGCCGATTTTTTGTTTGAATAGTGCTCTGGACATGCCGGGGTTCTGGGTTTCTCAAGATAAAACAGTGCAATAAACAGAATGCCCCGGCCGGTGCTTCCGGTGCGGGGCATTCGCTATGTTGGCCGATAGGGTATGGCCGCCGTTACTGGATGTGTTGCGCGGCCTCGCGCACTTTCGCGCGGACGTTTTGTGGCAGCGGGATATAGCCAAGGCTGTCGGCCTGATCCTGCGCTTCGTCACTCAGCATGTATTCCACGAGCTTCTGCATGGCGGCGGCTTTCTGATCGTCCTGATCGGCGTAAACCAGCAGCCAGGTAAAGCTGGCGATCGGGTAGGCGTTGGCACCCTCCGGGTCGGTTACCCAGACAATGAGGTTTGGAATCTCTGTGCCCGGCAGGTTGCCTTCGGGAAACTTGGCGCTGGCGAGGGCGGCGATGCCTGCCTCCGGGCCTGGGGATACAAATGCGCCGCTTTTGTTTTCCAGCTGTGCCACGGGCAGGCCGGTCAATTTGGCAAATCCGTACTCCACATAACCGATGGCCCCCGGGGTCTGCTTGATCTGGGCCGCGATACCGTCATTTTTCGGAGCTTTTACAAAATTCGCGCTATTTGGCCAGTTGGGCGCCTTTGCCTGGCCGACGGCCGACTTGAAGTCGGCATTGACGGCGCTCAGGTGACCGGTGAATACGTAGGAGGTGCCGGAGGAGTCCGAGCGGGTGACTACTGTGATCTTCGTATCGGGAAGCTCGACGCCGGGGTTGGCGGCAGCGATCTTCGGGTCATTCCAGCGGTCGATCTTGCCCAGGAAAATTTCCGGATACACATCCCTGGGCAGCTTGAGCTCTGTCACCCCCTCAAGGTTATACGCCATTACCACTTCACCCGCGGTCATTGGCAGCAGTATCACACCTTTCTGTACCTTGGCGATTTCCTCTTCTTTCATCGCCGCATCGGATGCCGCGAAATCCACCACGCCGTTTACGAAGTCCTGAATGCCGGCACCGCTGCCCTTGGCCTGGTAATCCACACGGATTCCGCTTTCTTTGCGTGAAAAATCCTTGAACCATTTGGAATAGATCGGAAACGGAAAACTGGCGCCGGAGCCATTAAGTTGCACATTCTCACCGTTACCAGCGGAGGAATCTGTACCGCTCTGACCATCGGAAGAGCCGCCGGAACAGGCAGTTATCATTGTCGCAGCAAGAAGGATTCCGGTACCAGCGCAGAGCGCGCGATTTACGTGTTTCAGGAATGACAGCGTCAACATCATGCTAGGCCTTTTAATAAGGATGGATGGCATCGGTGAATATAGCCACGTCATGTGGATCAGTGCGACATGAAACGGAATTGGGCGCACACCCGTAGATACTAGTTAAGCCGGCGTGCAAGGTGCACAAAGAATATTGCATTTTTGTGAACCTGTACGACGATGCCAATTTACCCGTCATTTGTTACCGCGGTATGACCGATTTATTGCGGTCATTTGATTTTGATGATGAAACGGATTGGATTTGCCTGTCCAGGCTGTGGCCTTTGCTATACAGAGTGCAGACGAAAGAGAAATAAAAATGGTACCCGGATGAACGAGCGTGGAAAGGTGGCTCCCAATCGTACGTTGCGTCTGATATTGCTGATGGCTTTCCTCGCTGTATTGATCGCGGCGGGTATTTCGCTGTTCAAGGATATCTCGCAGGGAAGGCACGATGACGATGTGGAAGGGCGCGCCCGTGTTGTAGGCGCCGGAGCGAGCTTTGCCGCGCCACTTTATCAGCGCTGGTTCAAGGCGCTCTACAACAGAGACCAGAAATATCAGGTGGATTATCAGAGCGTGGGAAGCGCAGCTGGTATCACCAACTTCCTCCAGGGCCGGATTGATTTTGCCGGTTCTGATTACCCCCTGGATAACGCGCAAAGGCAACGCGCAGACGGTGGAGTGCTGCAGTTGCCAATGGCTGCTGGCGCCATCGTGTTCATCTACAACCTGGATGGGGTTGAACAGCTGAAATTGAGCCGGGAGGTCTTGGCGAAAATTCTGCTCGGTGAGATCCGCCGGTGGAACCATCCCGAGGTGCAGAAAGACAATCCAGCAGACAATTTACCCGATCAGAAGATCACCCTGGTGGCGCGCGCCGAAGCCAGCGGTACCACCCTGCATATGACCACGCACATTGCAGCGTACAGCGATGCCTTCGCGGATAAAATCGGTGCGTCGAAAGATCCCCAGTGGCCCTCTGGATTAAAAGACGCCGGCAGCCTGATACGGGCGCGGGGCAATGCGGGTATTGCCAGAATCGTCGGGTCGGTACCGGGGGCGTTGGGTTATGTGCAGTACGCTTATGCGGAGAATGCCAATCTGGCCATGGCAGCTCTGGAGAATCGCGCCGGTAACATGATTGCTCCCGGACCGGAAAGTTTCGAGTCTGCCCTGACCAGCTTTGAGGGGCACCTGACCCGGCAAAATATTGCCGACCCCGGAGGTCAACACGGTTATCCGCTGGTCAGTTTCTCCTGGTTGATCATGCGCAAAACCTATCGCAACCCGGATGTAGCACCAGTGTTGAACGCGCTGGTCCACTATGGCCTGGGGGAGGGCCAGGCCATAGTGACAGAGATGGGCTATATCCCCTTTCCGGAAAGCGGTCGCAGTAGGCTGCTTGAGTATTTCGACTCCCGCGGAGCCAGCGGGCCACTGCCCACTCCGGAGTAAGCCCCGATCACCTGGGTGGCTACCCGCTAGCTACCAACGCTGCCGCCATCGTCGCGGCGAATCGCCAGAACCGATGGTCGCGGCGGCAGTTGCGGGTCGTTGTCCGGCCAGCGGTGCAGGGGCGTGTCGAAGGTGGAATTATCTGCGTCGGCCGGGTGTTGCACCGCCACAAACAGCGTCTTGCCATCCGGGGTAAATTCCGGACCGCAGATCTCCCCGCCTTGTGGGCACCCAAAAAAGTGCTTGGGTGCTGCACGTCGCTCACCTTCGGTGGCCATGGCCCAGAGGCCATCGTGAAAACCGAAGTCCTCGCAGCCGTCCGTTGCTATCCACATATTTCCCAGCCCATCGAATGCCACGTTGTCCGGGTTGGCGAACCAGCCGTGGGTGGAGATATTGGCCGGTTGCTGCTGGCCATAGGCCCCGCGCTCCGCTGGATCTTCCGCATTGGGGTTGCCGCCCAGCAGGAAGGTATTCCAGTGAAAGGTGTCATTTGCGTGGTCGCGCAGTCCGTTGCGCCCCGGGGGCACGATTTCCAGAACGTGTCCGGCGGTATTGCGCGCCCGTGGGTTGGCCGGGTTTTCATCGCCCGCCTGACGCTTCTTGTTTTTGGTGAGCATCACGTAGGTGCAGTCATTCACCGGATTGGTTTCCACATCTTCCGGACGGTCCATGGGGGTGGCGCCAAGCAGTGTTGCCGCGCGGCGGCAGTCGATCAGTACATCCGCCTGGTTGCGGAAGCCGTTTTCCGGGGTCAACGGTCCCTGACCGAAAACCAGGGGCAGCCAGGTGCCGGCCCCTCCCTCGCGGAACTGACCGGCGTACAGGGTGCCGGCGGTCAACAGCTGTCGATTGTGATCGTTTTCGCCGGGACGATATACGTCACTGGAGACAAATCGGTACACAAACTGGTGCTCGTCGTCGTCACCACCGTAGGCGACAACCGGTTCGCCCGGCTTGCTCACCACGGTGAAGCCTTCGTGTTCGAAGCGGCCGAGACCGGTGAGTTTGCGGGGCTTGGACTCGGGATCGTAGGGATCGTATTCCACCATCCAGCCAAACCGGTTGGGCTCGTTCGGTTCCACGGTGATATCGAAGCGACGGTCGTAGTCGCCCCAATTGCGGTTACCTTCTTCAATGCCGAAGGCGTGGTGATTGCGCGCCTCTACTTCGTCGGCCACGTTATCCGGATCCCCCTGAAATGCACCGCCAAATCCTTCTTCGGCAATCAATACGGTTCCCCAGGGCGTTTTGCCGCCGGCACAATTGCCCACCGTGCCAAATACCTGAGTGCCGCTTGAGTCCTCGCTGGTCTGCAGGCGCTTGTCGCCCGCGGCGGCACCGACGATTTCCATTGCCGTGGTCAGTGTTATCCGACGGTTGTAGGGGCTGCCCAACACCGGCTGCCATCCGTCACTGGTCTGCTCGATCTCAACCACGCTGTGTCCACACGCCTGCTGCTCGACGGCGATATGCGCGTCACTGGTACCGCGCACCGAACTGGCCTCGGTATAGCCTGCAAACATCAGGTGCGGTTGCGTGTATTCGTGATTCACACACAGCAGCCCGCGAGCGCTATTCTGGCTCTGGCAGTGGCGGTCGCCCTCGCCGGGCCCGGCGTCGGGGTCCAGGGGCATAAAGGCAATAAAATCGTTGTTGTAGCCAAACCGTCGGGCCTGTTCTTTGGCGTCGAGCTTTTCCGGAACGAAGCTCCCGGCAAACGCGTCCAGTGGATCCCCCCAGCGCAGCAGTAGATCGGCGCTGTATCCTTCCGGTAGGTGGTGGCGGAAGTCCAGCGCGTGGGGGATTTCCGCAAAGCCGAGGTTCTCCGCACCCTGGTCGCTGCTCTTTGCGCCACAGCCGGGCAGTAACGAGGCGCCAGTGGTTGCGGCCGTGGCGGCGCCCAAGGCTTTGAACAGAGTGCGCCGTGTGAGGCTTACCGGCGCTTCAGTGGCTTCAGCTTCGTCGTTCCTGCGTGTCATAAATTATTCACCATTTTGTTCATTCCCCGGGGCAGCCGGCTGTGTTCGGTCTGCAGCGTCCGTTGTGCCTGTGCTTTCGGGTACTGGTTCACGATTTCGAAGGCAAGGTTACAGGCGCTATATGACAAATTTAAAAAAACGGTAACGCAAATTTCACATGCCAAGTCTAGCCTGCGCGCACAAATCAACAGGCCGGACCTGGTTGTTTACGCCATGACACCGGTCGACCCACTGCTTCTTATCTGACAACACTAATTCCTGAATGGGGATGGGGAACTATGACCAAGTCTGTATTTAATCTGAAGATGGTGGCGCCTCTTGCCGCCGCCATCATCAGTGTCAACGCCACCGCCCAGAGCGCGGCCAGCGAATCTGTCGCCATGAGTGCCAGCAGCGGCGTTGAGGAAATCGTGGTGACTGGTACCAACGTTTACCGCGATCGCACCGACGACATCAACCCGACACTGTCTTTCGATCTGGACTTCTTCCAGCGCTTCGAGCCGCTCACCGTGGGTGAAATGCTCAAGCGCACTCCGGGTGTCGCCTTCACCTCTGACGTGCTCGAATACGACGCGGTGCAGCTGCGCGGTATGAACGCCGAATACACGGAAGTGCTGATCAATGGCCGCCCGATTCCGGGCCAGGGCGCGGACCGCACTTTCTTTGTAGACCGTATCCCTTCCGAGCTGGTTGAGCGTATCGAAATTATCCGCTCTCCTTCCGCAGACATGACCTCTCAGGGCGTTGCCGGTTCTCTGAACGTAATCCTGAAAGATGGCGCTAAGCTCGAGGGTATCACCACTCGTCTGGGCAGCACCTACTATGCCGACTCTGAAGACTTCCGCACCATCGGTTCTGCGGCCATCGCCCACGCCGGTGAGGACTACGATTTCTGGCTGGGTGCCAATATCCAGGAGCGCTATAACCCCAAGCGCAAGACCGAAGCCTACTTGGATGACGAAGTTCTGGAAGGCTATGCCTTTGAAGAGGACACCCGCGACGGCAACGATAACTCTCTGAACGGTTCTCTCGGTTTCCAGCTGGATGAAACCTCCGAGGTGCGCTTCAACGCCTACTACGTATTTACTGACCGTACCGAAAACGAACTGGTGAGAGAGTTCGAAGGTGACGTGATCAGCCGCACCGAGGGCGATCTGGTGGCCATCGCCACTCAGGAGGAGCAGATCGATCAGACCAGCTGGGGTATCGACGGTGTTTACGTCACCGCCCTGGGGTCCGGCGAGCTGGAGCTTTCCGCCGCCCTATCTCAGTTCAAGGAAGACACCGTCAACTTCGAAACCGAAGAAGAGTTTGACGATGGTGTGTCCGAAGGTGTGGAAGAAGGCGACGAAGTTCTGTTTATCGAAGACAAGAACTACTCTCTGGAAGGCAGCTATACCGTGGCACTGGGTGCAACCGAGCTGAAAACCGGCCTGTCTTACGGTGCCAGTGAGCGCGCGGGCCTGCAGGCCGGCTTTTTCGACGTGGATGCGGACATTGAAGAAACCCGTGTCGCGCCATACGCCAAACTGACCTTCGCGATGGCGGAAAACCTCAGTCTCGAAGGCGGTCTGCGCTACGACATCTACGAGCGTGAAGTGTCCAATGAAGACGGCAGCGCAACCAGCGACAGCAATGAACTGCTGCCATCCATGAGTCTGCGTTGGGATATGGACGACGACAACCGCGTAACAGCCTCTGTTGCGCGCACTCTGCGTCGCCCGGAATTCGATCTGGTGTCTCCGTTCGAAGAAGACGAGACACCGGACGATGAAGATGTCACTGTGGGCAACCCGGATCTGGCATCCGAGCTGGCCTGGGGCTTCGACCTCGGCTTTGAACACCGCCTGCCTGGCCGTGGTATTGTGGGTGTGAACTTCTTCTACCGTGATATCGACGACGTCATTGAGCTGACCGATACCGGCGTTGAAACCGAAGCCGGTGGCGCACTGTTTACCCCGATGAACGTGGGCAACGGCACTTCCCGCGGTGTCGAGTTTGATATCTCCATGCCGCTGGCATTTGTTGGACTGGAAAACACCGGTTTCTACGCCAACTACGCCTACCTCGATTCCGAGATCAAAGACCCGTTCACTGGTGAAATGCGCACCTTCCGCAACCAGCCGGATTCCGTGTACAACATCAGCCTGACCCAGGACCTGCCGGGCTTTGGTGGCGCAGGTATCTCCTACCAGAAGCGCAGCGAATCCCTCGAGACCGAATTCGAGGAATACGTTATCACTGAATACGATGGCAACCTGGAATTGTTCGTCGAATGGAACGTTTCTGAGCAATCGGTTCTGCGCTTCAGCGGCACCAACCTGCTGGATCAGGAAAAGGTGGAGTACATCCGCGACTACGGTGAGCCGGTCAATGAAATCCAGTACGAGGACAGCACGCCGACTTACAGCCTGACCTGGCGTTCTGCGTTCTAAGTTCGGATTTTTCCGCAAAAGCCCGGTACCGATGAGAGTCGGTCCCGGGCTTTTTGCTATTTTTAAATGTTGAACGGGTGCGTCATCTGTTTGCCATTTTACTGTAACGACATGGGTGTAACTTGCTGCCTCCTGTAATCACCCTGCCAGGGAACCTCAGACCGTCGAGCCAATTATGTCATCAAAAACTTTCAAAACTGCCGGCTTGCTGGCCTTAGCCACTCTGCTCTCCGCCTGCGGACCAAAAGTGGATGCCCCCGCGAAAGCCCCTACGCCCATCCAGCCACAATCCGCACTGGTACTGACCGATGTGGTCTCCAGCCAGCTCGCGCCCCTCAGTCTGGCCGATGAGGACTACCTGCTGCTTGCCAGCGAAAAACGCGGGCTGGTACTGGTACGTGCGAGCGGTGAAGAAAAGCTCGCCCTGGATGGAGGCACCGTTGAGCGTTTCGCGGTCCAGCAGCTGGCGGAAGACAGCTGGCTGATCGCCATGTACAACGAGGACAGCGCCGAACTGCAGTTGCGTCTTCTGGACATGGAAGAGGGCAGCCCGAGAATCCGCTATCTCGCAGCGATGGCCACCAGCGCGCCCCAGGCGGCCATGTGCTTCTCTCGCCAGGCGGGGCGTACTCACCTGTTTGCCATTGATGAAAATGGCCTTGGGCATGAGTATGTCGTGCACCCGCGGGAACAGGCGTGGGAATTCACCGGCGTGCGCCCGCTGTACTTTGGTGAGCAGGTGTCCTCCTGTGTAGTGGACGACCGCAATGGCAAACTGCTGGTGGCGCAGCCGCCCCTGGGTATCTGGAGCCTGAATGTCGATGCGGAAATGGATGAGGCGCGGGAGGTGTTCGCCGCGGCTGCGGACCTTTCCGAAGACGAGTTCGGTGGCCTGTGGCTGGATGACGCCAGTGGTAACCTCTGGCTGACCGCCGGCGACCGGGTAATGGCGTTCAATATCAATGTCCCACGACAAGCCCCGCGCTTCGTGGAAACCCTGGCGGAAATCGAGCCGGTTTCCGCTGCGGTGCAACAGGGTGCATTACTGGCACTGGCGGAGGAAAGTGATCAGGTACACCGCTTTGCGGTGACATTGCCTGAGCCGGCGGCGGAAATGCAGGCATTCCGCGCGCCGTTGGAAATTCCGCGGGTGCGCGCCAGCGGCCAGACCGCGCCGGTAACTTCCGGTGGCGATGCCGCCGATGATCCCGCCATCTGGGTCAACCCGGTCAATCCCTCGGCCAGTCTGATTCTGGGTACCGACAAGAAAAGCGGCCTCAGTGTGTACGACCTGAATGGCAAGCTGCTGGAGCATTTTGCCGTCGGCCGGGTCAACAATGTGGATCTGCGCCCCATGCAGCATGGCAAATTTGTCGCCATTGCCGCCGCCAGCAACCGCACCGACCCCGGTGTCAGCCTGTTTGGTATCACCGCGGCGGGCGAGGTGGAGCACCTGGGCCTGCGCAACCTGGAAATGGACGACCCCTGCGGTCTTTGCGTCTACCGCAAGGGCGGTGATCTGATGACCTGGGTATCCGACAAAGAAGGCGCCATGCAGCTGCTGCAGATTGTACCCGGCACCGGTAATGTGGACTGGAGTCTCAAGAAAATTGCCGCGCTTCCGGTGCAGAGCCAGGTGGAGGGCTGTGTGGTGGATGACGAGCAGCAGATGCTGTTCTTCGGTGAAGAGGACGGTGGTATCTGGCGCCTGGATATTGCGGCATTTGTTGCCGGTGAGGCCAAGCCTCAGCTGATTGCGCCGGTAGACGGTGAGCGTCTGGCGGCAGACGTGGAAGGCATGGGCTTCTACCACGCCGACGACCGGAGTTATCTGGTGGTATCCAGTCAGGGCAACAACAGCTACGCACTGTTCTCCCGAGACGGCAGCCAGTTTGTGGGGCACTTCCGAGTGGATATCAACCTGGATAAAAACCTCGACGGCAGCTCCGAGACCGACGGTCTGGAAGTCTCCAGTGCGGCCCTCGGCAGTCAGTACCCGCAGGGCCTGCTGGTGGTGCAGGACGGCCGCAACCGGATGCCCAGCCAGAGCCAGAACTTCAAGCTGGTTTCCTGGGCGGATATCGCCGAAACGCTGAAGTTACAGTAAGCCTGTAAGGGGGAGGAACTGCCACCTCCCTTTGTATGCGAAAATCCGCCGGACTCTTCTGATCCGGCGGATTTTTTTATGCAGCGTATTTCCTCTACTCTCGCACCCGACCTTTCCTTGTCTCGCATCGCCTTTGGCCTCTGGCGTCTGACCGACTGGGGCTATTCCCCGGCTGAGCGTGTGTCGCTGTTTGAACAGATGTTGGACCTGGGAGTGACAACCTTTGATCTTGCGGATATCTACGGGGACTATCGCTGCGAGCAGTTTTTTGGCGAGGCACTGAAGCTGCAACCACAATTGCGCGAGCGCATGGAGATTGTCAGCAAGTGCAGTATTCGCCTTGCGGGCGAGGCATCCGGTGCGCGGATCAATCACTACGATACCAGTGCGGGGCATATCCGCTCGGCGGTAGAAACCAGTCTGAGGGATATGGGCGTCGAGCAGATGGATCTGTTACTGCTACACCGCCCCGATCCGTTGATGGATGCGGACGCGCTGGCCGGCGCTCTCGAGACCCTGGTGCAGGAAGGCAAGGTAAAACACCTCGGGGTTTCCAATTTCCTGCCGCAACAGTTTGATCTGTTGCAGTCCCACCTGTCTCTACCCTTGGTTGCCAACCAGATCGAAGTTTCACTATTGCATTCTCAGCCTATGTTTGACGGCCAGCTGGATCACTGCCAGCAACACAAAGTGATCCCCATGGCCTGGTCACCATTTGCGGGCGGACGCTTGTTCAGTGGCGACGACACAGATGCGACGCGAGTACACCAGGAGTTGGCTCGCTTGAGTAAATCACTCGGGTTAGATGCGGAAAACGGCCCCATGCAATTGGCGCTGGCGTGGTTGTTGAAGCATCCCTCACACATGGTTCCGGTGCTGGGGAGTGGTAATCCCAAGCGTCTGGTTGCAGCGCTGGCTGCGTTGGAAATGGAACTGGATCGAGAAGCGTGGTTTGAGTTGTTGCGTGCTGGGCGTGGGCGGGATGTGGATTAATCCGGCCTCGGTGGCATTGTTTTTTTAGCTGTTGCGGTGGCGCGAGGGCACCGGGTATATGTTTTTGAAACCGCTGTGAATACATCCCTGTACGCTGCGTCGGCGACGTCCCTGTCGCCGACGCTTTCAAAAACATATACCCGGCACCCTCGCTTCAATTCCGCCATAACCACTTCGTTAGTGCTGGCGAAAGTTTTGTCGAAGTAAAAGAGGAAAAATTGAAGGCGCTGACGCCGGGAAAGGTTTGCGAGACCTTCCGCGAGAGGGACCTCGCGGAAGAGCCCCCAAGGATGGGTTCACGGCGTGTCTCGCAAACCTTTCCCGGCGGCAGAGCCGCCACTGGAAGACCTACGAAGCACCAAGGACCGCGGAGTGAAAATCAACCGGCGTAAGCGTTATCCGGCACCAGATCATAATTCACGTCCCCGAGGTCAAACTGCTCTAGCGGCGCAAGGTGCATGGGCACGCGATAGCAGCGCAGTAATTCGTCGCCCCGGCGATCCATCACCTCGAGATCGTCACCGGCAATGCTGTGCAGCAGGCGGTCAAATTCGGTAACCGCAGAAGCGATCACCATCTTGTATTCGAGTTCGTCACCGAGTTTGATGTAGCGCGCATCACCATCCTCCAGCTCGATGCGCAACCACCCCGGACCGCGTTCGGCTCCCGCCACGCCCAGAACCAGCGGACCCTGTTGATCCTGGCAGATGGGCGCGAGTTCGTGCGCATAGGGCTCCGCATCCACCTCCTGACCAACCCACACCCAGCCCGGCAGGCCGATACGGGTCAGGTGCCACTCGGAAAGCCAGACAGTCTGGTCGTCGTCCACGCGGAACTCGCTGTATTCGCGCTGTCCACTGCTGGGCGCCAGGCTCACATTGGCTTCCGGGTTCTGCTTGCGGAAGGTGTTCAGCTGCTGGGTCATCTCGTAATTCACTTCCCAGCGCTTCTCCAGGCGCCACTGCATCGGATAATCACCCCATTCCACCAGATATTCCTCACGCTCGCGCAGCGTCTCCGCCACACGCCAGAAAGCGCCGTCGATCAGAATGCAGGTGTCACCGGGCTTGCTGCCCGGGGCGATAATACTGTGCTCCGGAGAGGCTTCAGAGGCGTTGACCACATGTTCGCTGCGGCCCTCGATCACCTCGTACCAGGGGAAGCCATGGCGCAGGGGTGGTGGAAAGGCCAGAGGTGGGCGACCGGCGAGCAGGCGACGGAAAAGGACGGATTTTTCGATTTCCAGGTCAGATAGGGTATAGCCTTCTTTCTGGGTGATCTGGCCCCAGGCGAAAGCCGCCCGTACCAACTGTTTTTCTCTGTCTGAAAAGCTCATTGCGGCGGGTTCGTTGCTTATTCTGTAGTCAAACGACGGCAAACCATACCACTCGGCGGCGGTCGGCGCCACGGCAATCTGGCCTGGAGCACAGCGGTGTGGGGAAAAGTTCGGTAGACTGCAGAAGCGACAATTAATGCGCGAGTGACCGATGTCGAAGCAGAAAAGAATAGTAAACCGATTGAAACCGCTGTTTTTGGCGGCCGCCATGGGGGTGCTGGGCAGCAGTGCCGGGGCTGAACAGCCCGAGCAGTCCAGTGGTGCACCACTGCTGCAGGCGCCGCTGGTATCGGAGCCCTGCTATGGCAGCGGCTGGTCCGATGCGCTGCACTGTTACCGGGTACCGGTTACTGGCCCACAGGCCGGGCAGGGGGCAGAGCTTGCGGTACTGGTGGCGCCGGCGCTGAATGGCGGCCAGCGCGAGCCCCTGTATATGCTCGCTGGCGGCCCGGGACAGGCGGCGTCGGATCTGGTACGCCTGCTCAACCCGCTGCGCAAAATCAACCGCGAGCGCGACGTGGTGTTTGTGGATCGCCGCGGCGCCGGTCTGTCGGATGTATTTGATTGCGGTATCAGCGACTCTCCACCAGCGGACCTGCAGCACTTTTCCGAACTCATCGCGCAATGTTATACCCGCGCGGCGGAGCGCCCGCTGACGCTGCATAGTCGCCAGACTGTGGAAGACCTGGAACAGGTCCGCAAGGCATTGGGGCACGACAAAATCAGCCTGTGGGGTGGTTCCTGGGGCACGCGTACAGCACTGCTGTACCAGCAGTGGTACCCGGATTCCCTGGTCAGCCTGGTGCTGGACGGCGTAGCCCCCATAGAAAGCAAGGTGTTTCTGACGGCGCAGGAAGCCGAGTCCGCTCTGCGGCAGCTGGAACAAGACTGTGCCGAGGATCCGGTGTGCCGCGAATTTGGCGACTGGCGTGCGGCGCTCGATCAGATACTTGCAACCTGGGATCGGGCCCGCGCAGTGAGTTTCCCGGATCCGTTTACCGGCTTTCCGTCACAGGAGCCCGTGGAAGGGTGGGTGCTGGCCAACGCGGTGCGCACTGCCCTCTACGATCCGGGCGCGGCGGCGCAGCTGCCGTTTGCGGTGGACCAGGCTGCCCAGGGTAACCTGATGCCGCTTGCCGGAATCGTGGGGCTGTTTGCCGCGATGGAAGGCGGCATGGCCATGGGGCTGACGTTTTCCGTTGCCTGTGCGGAGGAAATGCAGCGCATCAGCGAAGACGAAATCGCGGCAGACAGTGCCGGCACCTTTCTCGGCAATGCCTTTCTGCAACCCTTTATACACGGCTGCGCGAAATGGCCGGTGCCCCCGCGTGACTATGCCCCCAGTGAGCCTCGGGCCCACCCGGTACTGCTGATCTCCGGCAGTGCCGACCCGATCACGCCACCGCATTACGCGGAAGAGGCGCTGGGATATCTGGAAAATTCCCAACATCTGATCGTGCCCGGCGGAGGGCATATCAATAGCGCGCGAGGCTGTATTCCCGATCTGATTCTGGAATTCCTGGATGGTGAGAGCGCCGCGCTGGATCAGCGCTGTGTGGCTGATATCCAGCGCCCGCCTTTTATGGCGGCGCCGTTCGGCCCAGAATTCGCGCCGCCGCAGATGCCGCAGGTGGCCCGGGATGAAGCGGCGCAGAGCGCCGCTACGCGGAAGGGAGAGCAGCCGTGATTCGTGTGGAAGGTATCAGTAAGTCGTTTGCCGGCCAGCCGGTGCTGCGCGACCTCAGCTTTGACGTGCCGGACGGTCGCATTACCGCGCTGCTCGGTGCCAACGGTGCGGGTAAAACCAGCTGTCTGCGTATTGTGTGTGGATTGCTGGGCGCTGAGCGCGGCCAGGTGCTGGTGGGTGGTCTGGACCCGGCTCTGGACCCCCAGGGGGTGCGCCGGCAGCTCGGTGTCGTGGGGGACCGGGAAGGGCTGTATGAGCGCCTGACCGTAGCGGAATATCTGGATATTTTCGCACGTATGCAGGGCTTGTCCGGCTCTCAACTGACCCAGGCACTGGAATCGATCTGCGAGGAGCTGGAGCTGCACGCCCTGTGGCAGCGTCGTATGGGAGGCTTTTCCCAGGGGGAGCGGATGAAGGTTTCGCTGGCCCGGGCTCTGGTGCATCGCCCGCAGCATCTGATTCTCGATGAGCCCACGCGCGGTCTCGACGTACTTGCGGTACGCCTGTTGCGCCGCACTCTGTTGCGCCTGCGTGCGGCCGGTACTGCCATCCTGTTTTCAAGCCATGTGATGCCGGAAGTGGCGGAGCTTTCCGACCGTGTACTGGTGATGTCGCAGGGGCGGATTGTGGGCCGTGGCACTCCGGAGGAGCTGTTGCAGCAAACCGGCTGCAACAGTCTGGAGGACAGCTTTGTGGCACTGGCCTATGGCGAGCGACCGTCCCAGGCAGAGGAGGTACTGGTATGAGCGCACAGAGAAAGTCCACCCCGCGTATCGGTCTCCTGCAGAGGATGTCGCCGCTGTTGCGCAAAGAGTTTCTGGAGGCGTGGCGAGACCGTCGGGCACTGGTCATGGCGGTGAGTTTCGCCTTGATGTTTCCGGCAATGATGGCCGGTGGCTCGATGTTTATGATCAAGAAAAAGTCGGAAGAGGTCACCCGGGTTGCGATCCTTGGCAGCGAACAGGCTCCGCTGATGGCGGAGCGGCTGCGCGGACCCGGGGTCGAGATCGACCGCCTGGACAGCGGTGATCCCCGTGAGCTACTGGCGCAGGACTATCATCTGGTGCTGGCGTTCGCCGATGACTTCGCCCAGCGCTACCGGGACTTCCGCGCGCCGCCGCTATATCTCTATGTCGATACCTCCAGTACCGATGCCGGCCGTGCCCAGCGCCAGCTGCAGGAGCGCCTGGCCGGGCTGCAGCAGATGGTGGTGACACAGCGGCTGGCGGCGCGAGGGGTGGCGCAGCAGGTACTGGCTCCCTGGAAACTGGAAACCCGGGATGTCAGCACGCCTTCCGCACGGGGGGCTCTGTTGCTGGCAATGGTGCCAGGGCTGCTGATTCTGACGCTGTTCGTGGCGAGCCTGGCCACCTCGGTGGATACTTCCGCCGGTGAGCGGGAGCGCCTGAGTATGGAAACCCTGCTGCTGCAGCCGCTGCCCGCGTGGCAGATCATCACCGCCAAGATGCTGGCGGTGGCGAGCCTTGGCTGGTTGGGTGCGTTGATGGCGATCGCTGCGCTGGTGGCGCTGATGCCGGTGATGCCGCTGGCAGAGCTGGGGATTCAGCAGGCCACCACGGTACCCGGGGTGATCAGCATGGGGTTGTTGCTGCTTCCGCTGGCGCTGCTGGTGGCAGTACTGCAGATTCTGCTGGCGCTGCGCTCGCAGTCTTTCAAGGATGCGCAGACCCAGCTGAGTATTCTGCAGATAGCCCCGCTGGTGCTGCTGATGGGCCTGGACATGGCTCAGGTCAGCCTGGCGGACAGCTGGCAATTGCTGCCGCTGATCGGACATCAGCAGTGGCTCAAAGGTCTTCTGGTGGGGGAGGCGGTGTCGCTGCCCTGGATGCTGGCCGGTTCTGCAGTCACGCTGATGTTTGTTGCGGCGGCGGTCGCCACCGGTGCGCGGGCGCTGCGCCGGGAGTCCCTGCTTTCTGCCGGTTAACGAGGTGACGGTGTCTATTACGGAACAAGAGCACGAAGGATTGCTGAGTATTGACCTGGGCGCGGTGGTAGGAAATTACCGGCGCCTGCGCGAGGTAGTCTCACCGGACAGCCAGTGTGCGGCAGTGGTCAAGGCGGACGCCTACGGCCTCGGCATGGCACAGGTGGCGCCGCCCCTGTACCGCGCCGGCTGTGGGGAGTTTTTTGTTGCCACCCTTGCCGAGGGGCTCGAGCTGCGGGAGGTGTTCCAGCGTCACGCTGAGCATGCTGCGCCAAAAATTTATCTGCTGGCCGGCGTGCGCCCCGGCTGTGAAGCGGCCTGTAGAGCGGCGGATCTGACTCCGGTACTGGTAACCCTTGAACAGTTGGCGCGCTGGTATGCCGCCACTGCAGACGATGGCCGTGCGGCGCCCTGCGTGCTGAAAATTGATACGGGTATGACCCGGTTGGGCATGACTGCAGCGGAATTCGATCAGCTGCTGGGGGACCAGACTCTGCTGGCGCGGGCCAATATCCAGATGCTGCTGAGCCACCTGGCCTGCGCCGATGATGCCTCTCACCCGCAAAACCGATCGCAGCTCGACCGCTTCAACGATTACCTTTCACGTTTGCGCGCGCACTGCCCGGAAGTCCGTGCCAGCTTCGCCAACTCCTCCGGTATTTTCCTGGGTGAGGAGTACCACTTTGATCTGGTGCGCCCGGGCTCCTCGCTGTATGGCGTCAACCCAACTCCCCCTCAGGGTAACCCCATGTCCGCGGTAGTGACGCTGCGCCTGCCGGTACTGCAGAAGCGTGCCGTGGTCGAGACCTGCGCGGTGGGTTATGGGGCTACTCAGACGGTTGCTGCCGGCAGCTGGTTGGCGGTGGTGCGCGGGGGCTACGCCGATGGCATCTTGCGTACGCAAAGTGGCCGCGGGCGCGGTTGCGCGGTGATCGGCGGTCGCCGAATTGAAGTCCCGATGGTGGGGCGCGTTTCCATGGATACCTCGGTCTTTGATATCTCCGCGCTTAGTGCCGGCGAGCGGGATCAGCTGGAAATTATCGAAGTCCTCAATGACTCCCTCACCGTGGACCATATGGGCACAGCAGCCGGTACCATTGGCTATGAAATTCTGACCTCCCTCGGCTCCCGCTACTTTCGGCGTTATCTGGGCGGGTGAGCCCCGGCGCGCGACTGCCGATATAATGCCCCGTCGATTTGGTTTACCTGGAGGTATTCCCTTGAGCTTGCAGCAACACGCCACACTGGGCGCCTTGCGCCCCCTGCTGGAGCAGTTGGCCGATGGTGAGGTGCACTCCGGAGAGACGCTCGGCGAGGTGCTGGGAGTGAGTCGCGCGGCGGTGTGGAAACAGCTGCAAAAGCTCGAGGCCTTCGGTCTGCAGATCGAGTCGGTAAAGGGGCGTGGATATCGCCTCCCGGGCGGATTGGATTTGCTGGACCCGGAGCAGATTCGCGCGGCGCTGGCACCGGTCGCGGTGGAGCAGCTTGCGCAACTGAGTGTCTGCGACCAGCTGGATTCCACCAATGCGCAGGTGCTCGCGGCACTCGATAGCGGGCAGGGGCACGGCCTGGTGGTGCTCGCTGAGCAACAGACCGCAGGGCGTGGCCGGCGGGGGCGCCAGTGGCTCAGCCCGTTTGCTGCCGGGGTCAGTCTCTCTATCGGCTGGCAGTTCAGTGGCGGTGTGCAGCGGCTGGAAGGGTTGAGCCTGGCAGTGGGGGTGGCGCTGGCCCGGGCTCTGGCCCGATTCGATGTACCTGACGTCCGCCTGAAGTGGCCCAATGATGTGTGGTGCCGTGGGCGCAAGCTCGCTGGTGTATTACTGGAGTTGAATGGTGATCTGACGGATCGCTGTGGGGTGGTCGTGGGCGTTGGCCTGAATATGCGTCTGCCGGAGTCGGCAACCGAAGCCATCGGGCAGCCGTGGATCGATCTGGATCGTGTGCGCCCGGGTATTTCCCGCAATCTTCTGGTCGCAGCCATGCTGGATGAACTGGTGCCAATGCTGGCCGCTTATCCGGAAACCGGGTTCGCCCCCTGGCGCAGTCCCTGGATGGCGCTGGATCAGTTCGCAGACGCCGAGGTGTGCGTGCATGCCGCGCAGCAGCGCTGGTGCGGTGTGGCGCGCGGGGTCGACAATAGTGGCGCGCTACTGCTGGAGATCGACGGTCAGCCGCGGGTATTTCATGGCGGCGAGGTCTCGTTGCGCCCGGTATCCGGCGGCGCCTGTGGCGGGGAAAAGCTGTGACGGGCCTCATTCTGGAGCTCGACCAGGGAAATACCCGTGGCAAGTGGCGATTGGTGCGCAGTACCGAGGGCGGTCCTGTGGATATCATTGCGCGGGGTGTTTTTGCTCCGGGGTCATGGTGGCAGCGGGAACTGCCTGCCAGCTGGCGGCAGAACCGCCCGCTGCGGATTCGCTGCAGTAACGTGGCAGGGGCGCAGGTGGGGGCGGCGATAGACGGCCGGCTGCGCACGGCGCTCGGGATTCCTGTGGAATTTGCGCGGGTGACACCGCAGAGTGCGGGGGTCTGCTGTGGATATGCGGATGTCTCCCGCCTGGGGGTGGACCGCTGGCTGGCGGTACTTGCGGCCCACGGCCGGGCAACCGCCCCGGCGTTGATAATGGATTGCGGGAGTGCCGTCACCCTGGACCTGCTGGGTCATGAGGGGCAGCACCTCGGCGGGTATATCGTGCCTGGTCTGGGTTTGATGCGCCGGGCGTTGTTCAGTGACACGGATGCGGTAAAGGTGCCGGAGTCCTTTGCCGAGGGAATGTCGCTGGCACCAGGGCGCCATACGGATGATGCGGTCAATCGCGGGCTGCCGCTGATGGTGCTGGGGGCAATGGAGCGCGCGCAGGAAGTGCTGCGGAATCAGTTGCAGTCGCAAACAAAACCCGGGGAGCCCCGACCCCGCGAGCCGCTGCGCACCCTGGTCACCGGTGGTGACGGCGCATTGATTGCCTCCTTGTGCCGGCATCCGGTGGAACTGGTGGAAGACCTGGTAATGGAAGGGCTTTCCTATGCAACGGTGGCCGCGCTGGATTGATGTGGCCCGCAAGGCACCCGGAGTAAGTCACATTGTTGTCAACGTTCTCTTAAGCCAATAAAACTTGTATGCGCTGGATATTTTTTTTGCTGCTGATCGCGAACCTCGGGCTTTTCGGGTGGTTCCTGAACAAGGACCAGGCTCCCGCTGCCAGGGTTACCGCGGTGGCGACGGATGTTGGGGTCAACACCATATCTCTGGTCAGTGAGGTGGATTCCGCTGAGCTTGAGGCTGTCGCCCCGCCCCCCGAGCCGTCGCCGCCGGAGGTGGCGGCTGGTGCTCAAACCCGGGCGGCGCCCCTGTGTACTCTGGTAGGGCCTTTTGAAAAGGCGTACCAGGGTGAAGACGTGGCGCAGCGCCTGCAGGCGCTGCAGGTGGATGCGGTGCTGCGGGATGTGGAGATGCAGGGGCAGATGCGCTATTGGGTTTACCTGGCACCTCTGAATTCTACGCGCGAGGCCTTTCGCAAGCTGCGTGAGCTGCAGGCGGCGGGTATCGACAGCTACGTGATCCCGAAGGGGTCGCTGGAAAATGGCATCTCCTTCGGCATCTTCTCCGAGCTGGCGAGGGCGCAATCCCTCGCCAGAGAATTGCGCGAGCGCGGGTTTGCCGCGGAATTTCGCGAGGAGCCGCAAACTTATCTCGAGCGCTGGGTCGTGCTCACCAATGAGGACCCTGTATCCGCGGTGGGTGCAGGTGAGCAGATTGGCGACGAGTTCTGGCAGCAATTACAGCTCGACTACCCGGATATCGAGCGGCGTCAGAATCTGTGCAGTGAGATTCGGCAGGACAGCGCCGATCGGTAAGTATCTGGCGAAGAACAACAAATTGTCTTTCGGGGTGAAGAAAAGCGACAACAGGCTGTTGCGTGTCGCCATCACTTCCCCTAGAATCCCGCCTCCACTTCAGGGGTGGTCAACAACACCTGAAGCGGGTGGAGCCTCCGGGTTTCATTTTTGAGGTGCTGGCGTAGCTCAGTTGGTAGAGCAGCTGACTTGTAATCAGCCGGTCGGGGGTTCGACTCCTCTCGCCAGCTCCATCTCTCTTCCTGTTCGCGGGCTGCTGAAGAAAATCAGTTAAGTGTGTGAAATTAAAGGAAAAACTTGTTGACATCGAAAAGGTCGCTGTAGAAAATACGCACCGCTTTCGGGCAGGGGTTCCCGAGTGGCCAAAGGGATCAGACTGTAAATCTGACGCGCAAGCTTCGGTGGTTCGAATCCACCCCCCTGCACCATTATTCAGATGCCTGTGTGCTGGCATCGAAGATGGAAGAGGTTGTTTGGTCTTCTGTCTGGAGGTTATCGCACGCGATAGCGCGGGCATAGTTCAATGGTAGAACCTCAGCCTTCCAAGCTGATGATGCGGGTTCGATTCCCGCTGCCCGCTCCATTTTATTGTGCGGAGCCTGGTTGGCAAGCTTGAAAAAGCTTGGTTCTAAAGTCGCTCGGCTCTCTGGGTTGTGCGCATGCAGGCGGCCCCGTCTGCGCCGGCAGAAACTGCTGGCTTCTGGAGTAAGCTCATGTAGCTCAGGGGTAGAGCACACCCTTGGTAAGGGTGAGGTCGGCGGTTCAAATCCGCCCATGAGCTCCATTATTCGTAGCCGCGGTGACTGGTGTCTCCGCGGCTATTTGTATCCGGGTTTTGTGTCTTTTGGCGGCCCGGGTGCGCAGGCTCCCGAGCGGACTCATGTCTGTGAATGTATGGGAGCCGTTCTTGGTAATAGTCGCTAGTTCGGCTCACGCTTATATTGGGAGGCCCGCAATGGGAAAAGAAAAGTTTGAACGTTCCAAGCCCCACGTAAACGTGGGCACCATTGGTCACGTTGACCACGGTAAAACCACCCTGACCGCTGCGCTGACCCGCGTATGTTCCGAAGTGTGGGGCGGCGCTGCTGTTGAGTTCGCCGGTATCGATAACGCTCCGGAAGAGCGTGAGCGTGGTATCACCATCGCGACCTCTCACGTGGAATACGAGTCCCCGACCCGTCACTACGCCCACGTAGACTGCCCGGGACACGCCGACTACGTTAAGAATATGATCACCGGTGCTGCTCAGATGGACGGCGCTATCCTGGTATGTGGCGCGACTGACGGTCCTATGCCGCAGACCCGTGAGCACATCCTGCTGTCCCGTCAGGTAGGTGTACCTTACATCGTTGTATTCCTGAACAAAGCAGACCTGCTGGCAGAAGACTGTGGCGGCGTAGGCTCTGAAGAATATGCAGAGATGCTGGAACTGGTAGAGATGGAGCTGCGCGAGCTGCTGGATCAATACGAATTCCCGGGTGACGACACTCCGATCATCGCTGGTTCTGCCCTGATGGCCCTGAATGGCGAAGATGACAACGAGCTGGGCACCAGCGCGGTTAAGAAGCTGGTAGAAACCCTGGATGAGTACATTCCGGAGCCGGAGCGCGCTGTAGATCAGCCGTTCCTGATGCCGATCGAAGACGTATTCTCCATCTCTGGTCGCGGTACCGTAGTAACTGGTCGTGTAGAGCGTGGCATTATCAACACTGGTGACGAAATCCAGATCGTTGGTATCAAAGAAACCACTCAAACCACCTGTACCGGTGTTGAAATGTTCCGCAAGCTGCTCGACGAAGGTCGTGCTGGTGAGAACATTGGCGCCCTGCTGCGTGGCACCAAGCGTGACGAAGTTGAGCGTGGTCAGGTACTGGCGAAGCCGGGCTCCATCACCCCGCACACCAAGTTCGAAGGTGAGGTGTACATCCTGTCCAAGGACGAAGGTGGTCGTCACACCCCGCTCTTCAAAGGCTACCGTCCGCAGTTCTACTTCCGTACCACCGACGTAACCGGTGCGGTTGAGCTGCCGGAAGGCACCGAAATGGTAATGCCGGGCGACAATATTCAGATGTCTGTGACTCTGATTGCTCCGATCGCCATGGAAGAAGGTCTGCGCTTCGCGATCCGCGAAGGTGGCCGTACCGTTGGTGCTGGTGTTGTAGCTAAAATCATCGAGTAATCGATGTGGGGTGCGATTGCCAGTTGAATTGGTGGTCGCACTTGCAAATGCTGGGGTGGGTGGTATGATCCGCCCCTCATTTTTTCCGGCGGTGGCGCCGTCTGCCTCCGGAAGTGTTCCAGGCCAGTAGTTCAATTGGTAGAGCACCGGTCTCCAAAACCGGCTGTTGGGGGTTCGAGTCCCTCCTGGCCTGCCAACTTTCAGATGCCCGCAAGGGGCCTGCAGTTGGGCTATCCTGTACTGCTGTCGCTCTTTGTGGTCGTTGGCAATAAAGGCGCCTTGCGGTATAGAGGCGCGCTAAAGGCTTCTTCGTATGAATGCTAAAGTAGAGGCGAAAACCTTTCGTCTTGACGGCCTCAAGTGGCTGCTTGTAGTGCTGCTGGTTGGCGCTGCGGTTGCCGGCAATTCCTACTACGCCGAAATTCCCCTGCTGTATCGCGTATTGGCAATCGTTGCGCTTTGCCTGGTGGCGGTATTTGTCGCAGTGCAGACCGAGAAGGGTAACGCTTTCTGGAATCTGTTGCGGGAGGCGCAGAATGAAGTGCGCCGCGTAGTGTGGCCGACCCGCCAAGAAGCGACCCAGACCACTCTGATTGTGGTGGTGTTTGTGCTGCTGATGGCAGTCATTCTGTGGGCGTTGGATTCCGGCCTCGGCTGGATTGCTTCCAAGATCATTGGCTAAAGGTTAATCCATGGCAAAGCATTGGTATGTGGTTCAGGCTTACTCCGGTTATGAGAAGCGCGTAAAGACTTCTCTGAAGGAGCGCATTGAGCTGCACGAAATGGATCACCTCTTTGGTGAGGTTCTGGTTCCCACCGAGGAAGTGGTGGAAATGCGTGCCGGCCAGAAGCGCAAAAGTGAGCGCAAGTTTTTCCCCGGCTACGTGCTGGTGGAGATGGAGCTGAATGACGATACCTGGCACCTGGTCAAAGAGACCCCGCGCGTGCTGGGTTTTATTGGCGGCAAGGCAGATAAGCCGGCCCCGATTACCGACCGCGAAGCGCAGGCGATCCTGAATCGCATCGACGACTCCGTCGACAAGCCCAAGCCGAAGACGTTGTTCGAGCCGGGCGAGATGGTGCGCGTTATCGATGGTCCGTTTAATGACTTCAATGGTGTGGTTGAAGAGGTCAATTACGAGAAGAGCCGCCTGCGGGTGGCAGTATTGATCTTCGGGCGCTCCACACCGGTAGAGCTTGAGTTCGGTCAGGTAGAAAAGAACTGAATTTGAGTTGAAAGGATTCGGCCCTCTTTCGCTGTGAGCGGAAGGGGGCTTTCACGTCCCTGAAAACCAAGTATCTCTTTCCGGAATTCTGGATGGGTGCCTGGTTGGGGCAAACAGGGGAGCCGAGCGTTGCACGTTTGTACAAGTGTACAGCGCAGGCGTTAATACCCAGTTAAAGAGGAAGCTGTAATGGCTAAGAAAATCGAAGCTTATATCAAGCTGCAAGTGAAGGCCGGTCAGGCCAACCCGAGTCCCCCCGTTGGTCCTGCTCTGGGTCAGCACGGTGTGAACATCATGGAGTTCTGTAAAGCGTTCAACGCACAGACTCAAGGTCTGGAGCCGGGCCTGCCGGTACCGGTTGTGATCTCTGTATACAGCGATCGCTCCTTCACCTTCATCATGAAGTCTCCGCCCGCCGCGGTTCTGCTGCGTAAGGCTGCCAAGATCAAGAGTGGTTCCGGTCGTCCGAACACCGACAAAGTCGGTAAAGTGACCCGCGCTCAGATCGAAGAAATCGTGGAAATGAAAAAAGCAGACCTGACTGCCTCCGATATGGACGCAGCGGTGCGCACCATCGCGGGTTCTGCTCGCAGTGCCGGTATCGAAGTGGAGGGTCTGTAAGTGGCTAAATTGACCAAGCGTCAGCGCGCAATGGCTGAAAAACTGGAAGCTGGCAAAGCTTACGGTATCGACGAAGCCGTCGCGCTGCTGAAAGAGTTCTCCAACGTTAAGTTCTCCGAAACCGTTGATGCTGCCATCAACCTGGGTATCGATCCGCGTAAATCCGACCAGGCTGTTCGCGGTGCGACCACTCTGCCGCACGGTACCGGTAAAGACGTACGCGTTGCTGTATTCACCCAGGGTGCCAACGCCGACGCCGCGAAAGAAGCGGGCGCCGATGTTGTAGGCATGGACGAGCTGGCCGCAGAAGTGAAAGCCGGCAAGATGGATTTCGACGTGGTCGTGGCTTCTCCGGACGCCATGCGCGTTGTAGGCCAGCTGGGCCAGATCCTCGGTCCACGCGGCCTGATGCCGAACCCGAAAACCGGCACCGTAACCCCGGACGTTGCGACTGCGGTTAAGAATGCCAAGGCTGGTCAGGTGCGTTTCCGCGCTGACAAAGGCGGCATCATTCACGGCGGTATCGGCAAAGTTAGCTTTGACGCCAAGGCTCTGAAAGAGAACCTGGAAGCGCTGGTTGCTGACCTGAAAAAGGCCAAGCCGGCTTCCGCGAAAGGCGTATACCTGAAAAAGATCACCCTGAGCACCACTATGGGCCCGGGTCTGACTCTGGATCAGGCTTCTCTGGACGTTAAGTAATTCCCGAGGGGATTCACTGCGTTCAGTAAAAAGAACTTTGGGGTTCGTCGCGCTGCTGGGGTTGTTTCCAGATGGGGCGACGGGCCGTCAAAGACCGTAGGTGCGGTGGGTGTTTGAGGTTTAAATGTCCCCGCTTAATCCGCTCTCTGGCCAAGTGGCCACTAGGTCCTGAACCGAAGGGAGCGAGCCTACGCAGACGGTGTGCCCAAACCAGTATTTTTACTGGATTTGAGCTTTAAGCACCGGAACGGGCCGGGTTTACATGGTGTTCCCGGCCTTCATTCAAATCCAGGAGTGACACTATGGCTATTGGACTCGTAGACAAGAAAGCGATTGTCGCGGAAGTCCAGCAGGCTGCTGAGGGTGCTCTGTCTGCGGTTGTTGCGGATTCCCGTGGCGTAACCGTGAATGACATGACTGCCCTGCGCAAAGAGGCTCGCGAGAACGGCGTTTGGTTGAAAGTCGTCCGCAATACTCTGGCGCGTCGCGCTCTGGCCGGTACCGAATTCGAATGTCTCATCGAGAAATTCGTCGGTCCCAGCATCATTGCTTTCTCCAACGAACACCCGGGTGCCGGCGCGCGCATCCTGAAGGCGTTCGCGAAAGACAATGAAAAGCTGGAGCTGAAAGGTGCCGCCTTCGAAGGCGTAGCGACTGACATCGCTCTGTTGGCAAGCCTGCCGACTTACGATGAAGCAATCGCTAAGCTGATGAGCTGCATGAAAGAAGCCTCTGCTGGCAAACTGGTTCGCACTATTGCGGCCGTTCGCGACCAAAAAGAGCAGGAAGCTGCGTAATTGTTTCGCAAAAGCGAAATGGCAGTTTTCCACTTTTAAAGAAATTACGAGCAGTTTCCTGCTCACACGAAATCAGGTACTAACTCATGTCTCTGACTAAAGAAGATATCATCAATGCGATCGCCGAAATGTCCGTTAAGGACGTTGTTGAGCTGATCGAAGCAATGGAAGAGAAATTCGGCGTAACCGCAGCGGCTGCTGTTGTTGCCGGTGGCGCTGCTGGCGGCGAAGCTGCTGCAGAAGAGAAAGACTCTTTCGACGTAATCCTGGCAAGCGCTGGCGACAAGAAAGTGAACGTGATCAAGGCTGTTCGCGGCATCACTGGTCTGGGCCTGAAAGAAGCCAAAGCTCTGGTAGACGGCGCTCCAAGCCCGCTGAAAGAAGGCGCTACCAAAGAAGAGGCCGAAGAAGCCAAAGCGCAGCTGGAAGAAGCTGGCGCTACCGTAGAACTGAAGTAATTCGGTTTTACCAATGGCCGCCAACCGCGATTGATTCAGCGGTTGGCGGAAAGGCTGGTGGATATTTGTCCGCCGGCCTTTTTGCCGTTTGCGGCATGGGGCTTTTTTGCGCCACTGGCGCAGAGCGTTTCACAAGGTAAACGGCAAACAAACCGAGAGGTTTGCGCTCAGAGTGGTACGTTTTTTGGTCACTTCCATAAGCGTAGCGCAATGTGCAGAGACTTCTCGCCCGGATGGACTGCGTACTGTCAGAAATCTGACCGCAGTTCTGATGAAGTCTTGTCACCGATCAAGCTGGGGAATATGAATGGCTTACTCATACACTGAGAAAAAACGTATCCGCAAGGATTTTGGCAAACTGCCTAAGGTCATGGACGTGCCTTTCCTGCTTGCGATACAGCTGGAATCGTATCGCAAATTTACTCAGGCCGACACGCGCCCGGATGAGCGCCTGGATATCGGCCTGCAGGCTGCGTTCAAGTCTGTATTTCCGATTGTCAGCTACTCTGGCAACGCCGCTCTGGAGTATGTGAGCTACACACTCGGCAAACCCGCCTTCGATGTCAAGGAATGTACCCTGCGCGGTGTGACCTACGCCTGCCCGCTGCGTGTACGTGTTCGCCTGATTATTTACGATAAAGAATCAGCGAATAAGTCCATCAAGGACATCAAGGAACAGGAAGTGTACATGGGCGAGATTCCGCTCATGACCGAAAACGGTACCTTCGTGATTAACGGTACCGAGCGCGTAATCGTATCCCAGCTGCACCGCTCCCCGGGTGTATTCTTCGATCACGACAAAGGCAAGACCCACTCCTCCGGTAAGCTGCTCTACGCCGCGCGAGTGATTCCTTACCGCGGCTCCTGGCTGGATTTCGAATTCGATCCGAAGGACCTGGTCTACGTACGTATCGACCGTCGTCGTAAGCTGCCGGCAACCATCCTGCTGCGCGCCCTGGGTTATAGCTCCCAGGAAATGCTGGAAATGTTCTTCGACACCAGCAAGTTCACCCTGAACGACGAAACCGTCAGCCTCGAGCTGATTCCGTCCCGCCTGCGCGGTGACGTTGCCTCCTTCGACATCAAGGACGGCAACGGCAAGGTGATTGTTGAAGAAGGCCGCCGCATTACTCCGCGTCACATCCGTCAGCTGGAAAAGGCTGGTGTCGAAAAGCTGGAAGCGCCGATTTCCTACCTGTACGGCCGCGTACTGGCCCATGACGTGATCGACGACTCCACCGGTGAGGTAGTGGTAGAGGCGAATGCCGAGATCACCGAAGAAGTGGTCACCAAGCTGCGCATCCTGAATGTTCAGACCATCGAGACGCTGTACACCAACGATCTGGATTGTGGTCCGTTCATTTCCGACACCCTGCGCGCCGACCCTTCCCGTACCGAGCTGGAAGCGCTGGTGGAAATCTACCGCATGATGCGCCCGGGCGAGCCGCCCACCAAGGAGTCTGCAGAGTCTCTGTTCGAGAATCTGTTCTTCTCCGACGAGCGCTATGACCTGTCTGCGGTTGGTCGCATGAAGTTCAACCGCCGCCTGAATCGCGAAGACGAGACTGGCCAGGGCACTCTGAGTAAAGAAGACATCGTCGATGTTCTGAAGACCCTGATCGAGATCCGTAACGGTCGCGGCATGGTGGACGATATCGACCACCTGGGTAACCGTCGTGTGCGTTCCGTGGGTGAGATGGCGGAAAACCAATTCCGCGTCGGTCTGGTACGTGTAGAGCGTGCGGTAAAAGAGCGCCTGTCCATGGCCGAGTCCGAAGGCCTGATGCCGCAGGACCTGATCAACGCCAAACCGGTGGCCGCTGCGGTGAAGGAATTCTTCGGTTCCTCCCAGCTGTCCCAGTTTATGGACCAGAACAACCCGCTGTCGGAAGTTACCCACAAGCGCCGCGTTTCCGCGTTGGGCCCGGGTGGCCTGATCCGTGAGCGTGCGGGCTTTGAGGTGCGCGACGTGCACCCGACCCACTACGGCCGTGTATGTCCGATTGAAACACCGGAAGGTCCGAACATCGGTCTGATCAACTCTCTGGCCACCTATGCCCGCGCCAACCACTACGGCTTCCTGGAAAGCCCGTACCGCAAGGTGGTTGACGGTCAGGTAACCGACGAAATCGAGTACCTGTCTGCGATCAACGAAGCCAATTACGTGGTGGCACAGGCGTCTGCTGCGGTGGACGAGAACGGTCGTTTTACCGATGACCTGGTCAGCGTGCGCCACCAGTACGAATTTACCCTGAAGACCCCGGACGAAATCCAGTATATGGACGTGTCCGCCCGTCAGGTTGTGTCTGTTGCCGCGGCAATGATTCCGTTCCTGGAACACGATGACGCCAACCGCGCATTGATGGGATCGAACATGCAGCGTCAGGCGGTTCCGACCCTGCGCGCTGAGAAACCGCTGGTGGGCACCGGCATGGAGCGCACCGTAGCGCGCGACTCCGGTGTCTGTATCGTGGCCAAGCGCGGCGGTGTGATTGAGCGCGTCGATGCCAGCCGCGTGGTTGTGCGCGTGCACGACGACGAGGTGGAAGCCGGTGATGCGGGTGTGGATCTGTACGGTCTCACCAAGTACACCCGCTCCAACCAGAACACCTGCATCAACCAGCGCCCGATCGTAAAGACCGGCGACGTGGTTGCCCGCGGTGACATCCTGGCCGACGGCCCGTCTGTCGATCTGGGTGAGCTGGCTCTGGGCCAGAATATGCGCATCGCGTTCATGCCGTGGAACGGCTACAACTTCGAGGACTCCATCCTCGTCTCCGAGCGCGTGGTTCAGGAAGACCGCTTCACCACTATCCATATCCAGGAGCTGACCTGTATTGCCCGTGATACCAAGCTGGGCAGTGAGGAAATCACCTCGGATATTCCCAACGTGGGCGAGTCTGCGCTGAACAAGCTGGATGAGTCCGGCATCGTGTACATCGGTGCGGAAGTGGGCGCTGGCGATATTCTGGTGGGTAAGGTGACCCCGAAAGGCGAAGCCCAGCTGACCCCGGAAGAAAAACTGCTGCGTGCGATCTTCGGTGAGAAGGCCTCCGACGTAAAAGACACTTCTCTGCGTGCGCCTTCCGGCACCCGCGGTACCGTGATCGACGTACAGGTCTTCACCCGCGATGGTCTGCAGAAAGACCAGCGCTCCCTCGCCATCGAGAAGGCCCAGCTGGACGAAGTGCGCAAGGACCTGAACGAAGAGTACCGCATCGTCGAAGGTGCAACCTTCGAGCGTCTGGCGGCGGCTTTGGACGGTCAAACCGTTGCCGGTGGTAAGGGCGTCAAGAAAGGCGACGTGCTGAACGCCGAGATCCTCGCCGGCCTGCCGCGCGAAGACTGGTTCAAGCTGCGCATGACCGAAGACAGCCTGAACGAGCAGCTGGAAAAAGCCGAAGCGCAGCTGAAAGAACGTCGCAAACTGCTGGACGAGCAGTTTGAAGACAAGAAGAAAAAACTGGAATCCGGTGACGATCTGGCGCCAGGCGTACTCAAAATCGTCAAGGTCTACCTGGCGATCAAGCGTCGCATCCAGCCCGGTGACAAAATGGCCGGCCGTCACGGTAACAAGGGTGTGATCTCCGTGATCAAGCCTGTGGAAGATATGCCGTACGACGAAAACGGTGAGCCGGTGGACGTGGTGCTGAACCCGCTGGGTGTACCGTCGCGGATGAACGTCGGTCAGGTTCTGGAAATGCACCTGGGTATGGCGGCGAAAGGTCTCGGTGTGAAGATCGATCGCATGATCAAGGAGAAGCAGGAAGCGGCGAAGATTCGTGGATTCCTGGAAGACGTCTACAACTCCACCGGTGGCCGCAAAGAAGAGCTGGACGCGCTGTCCGACGAGGAAGTGCTCGCCATGTCCGAAAACCTGCGTCGCGGTGTCCCCATGGCGACTCCGGTATTCGACGGTGCGCAAGAGCCGGAGATCAAGAAGCTGCTGCGTCTGGCGGACATCCCGGATTCCGGTCAGATCACTCTGTACGACGGCCGTACCGGTGACTCCTTCGAGCGTCCGGTTACTGTGGGCTACATGTACATGCTGAAGCTGAACCACCTGGTCGACGACAAGATGCACGCGCGTTCTACCGGTTCCTACAGTCTGGTTACCCAGCAGCCGCTGGGTGGTAAGGCGCAGTTCGGTGGCCAGCGCTTCGGTGAGATGGAGGTGTGGGCACTGGAAGCTTACGGTGCCGCTTACACCCTGCAGGAAATGCTCACGGTCAAATCCGATGACGTGGAAGGTCGTACCAAGATGTACAAGAACATCGTGGATGGCGACCACCGCATGGAGCCGGGCATGCCCGAATCCTTCAACGTACTGGTCAAGGAAATCCGCTCGCTGGGTATGAACTTCGAGCTGGAAAACGAGTAACACTGGTATCAATCGGATTTAGTAGACAGAGGCCGGTGGCGGCGATCGGAAATCACCACCACCGGCACTTCCGGCCCGAGAGGCAGTTGGCCGGAATGACTACCCCCTAGTGGAGGAAAGGCCTTGAAAGATTTGTTAAACCTGGTGAAAGCCCAGGATCAGCTCGAAGAATTTGACGCTATCCGTATCGGTCTGGCTTCGCCGGACATGATTCGCTCCTGGTCCTACGGCGAAGTGAAAAAGCCAGAGACCATCAATTACCGTACCTTCAAGCCGGAGCGCGAAGGCCTGTTCTGTGCCAAAATTTTTGGCCCGGTAAAGGACTACGAGTGCCTGTGCGGTAAGTACAAGCGCATGAAGCACCGCGGCATCATCTGTGAGAAGTGCGGCGTTGAAGTCACTAAGGCGAAAGTGCGCCGTGAGCGCATGGGCCACATCGAACTGGCGAGCCCGGTTGCGCACATCTGGTTCCTGAAATCCCTGCCGTCCCGTATCGGCCTGCTGCTGGATATGACCCTGCGTGATATCGAGCGCGTGCTGTACTTCGAATCCTACGTGGTGACCGATCCGGGTATGACCACCCTGGAGCGCGGCCAGCTGCTGAACGACGAGCAGTACTTTGAGGCGATGGAAGAGTTCGCCGATGAGTTTGAAGCGAAAATGGGTGCGGAAGCCATCCAGGAGCTGATGAACGACATCGAGCTGCCCACCGAGATCCAGCGTCTGCGCGAGGAGATCCCGGCGACCAACTCCGAGACCAAGATCAAGAAGCTGTCCAAGCGCCTTAAGCTGCTGGAAGCCTTCTACAAATCCGGCAACAAGCCGGAGTGGATGATCATGCAGGCGCTGCCGGTTCTGCCACCAGATCTGCGCCCGCTGGTACCCCTGGATGGTGGCCGCTTTGCGACCTCCGACCTGAACGACCTGTACCGTCGCGTGATCAACCGTAACAATCGTTTGAAGCGCCTGCTGGAGCTGAACGCGCCGGACATCATCGTGCGCAACGAAAAGCGTATGCTGCAGGAGTCTGTGGACGCGCTGCTGGATAACGGCCGTCGCGGCCGCGCCATCACCGGTTCCAACAAGCGCCCGCTGAAATCCCTGGCCGACATGATCAAGGGTAAGCAGGGTCGTTTCCGTCAGAACCTGCTGGGTAAGCGTGTGGACTACTCCGGTCGTTCCGTGATCGTGGTGGGTCCGACCCTGCGTCTGCACCAGTGTGGTCTGCCGAAGAAAATGGCTCTCGAGCTGTTCAAGCCGTTTATTTTCGGCAAGCTGGAAGCCCGCGGTCTGGCTACCACCATCAAGGCGGCCAAGAAAATGGTCGAGCGCGAAGAAGCGGTGGTGTGGGACATCCTTGACGAAGTGATTCGCGAACACCCGGTACTGCTGAACCGTGCACCGACCCTGCACCGTCTGGGTATCCAGGCGTTCGAGCCGGTACTGATTGAAGGTAAAGCGATTCAGCTGCACCCGCTGGTGTGTGCGGCGTACAACGCCGACTTTGACGGTGACCAGATGGCGGTACACGTACCGCTGACCATCGAAGCGCAGCTGGAATCCCGCGCGCTGATGATGTCCACCAACAACATCCTGTCGCCCGCCAACGGTGAGCCGATCATCGTACCGTCTCAGGACGTGGTACTGGGTCTGTACTGGATGACCCGCGAGCGCGTAAACGATAAAGGCGAAGGCATGTTCTTTGCCGACACCAAGGAAGTGAGCCGCGCGTTCTATGCCAAGCAGGTCGGTCTGCAGGCGAAGGTCAAAGTGCGTATCGACGAGACTTCCATTGGTGAAGATGGCGAAAAGCAGGTTACCCGTACGGTGTACGACACCACCGTTGGTCGTGCGCTGCTGTGGAACATCGTGCCGGAAGGTCTTCCCTTCGAGTACGTTAACCAGCCAATGAAGAAGAAGGCCATCTCCAAGGTGCTCAATGAGTGCTACCGCAAGGTGGGTCTGAAGGCGACCGTGATCTTCGCGGACCAGTTGATGTACACCGGCTTCGATTTCTCCACCAAGTCTGGTTCTTCCATTGGTGTGAACGACTTCGAGATCCCGGCCGCCAAGGCCGAACTCATCGCTTCTGCGGAAGAGGAAGTGAAAGAAATCGAAACCCAGTTCGCATCCGGTCTGGTAACCGCGGGTGAGAAATACAACAAGGTCATCGACGTCTGGTCTCGAACCAACGACAAGGTGACCCAGGCGATGATGGCCGGCATCAAGAAAGAGCCGGTGATCGATCGCGAAGGTAATGCGACCGAGCAGGACTCCTTCAACTCCGTATACATGTACGCCGACTCCGGCGCACGGGGTAGTGAGGCCCAGATTCGTCAGCTGGCCGGTATGCGTGGTCTGATGGCCCGTCCGGACGGTTCCATTATCGAGAACGCCATTACCGCGAACTTCCGTGAAGGTCTGAGCGTACTGCAGTACTTCATCTCGACTCACGGTGCCCGTAAAGGTCTGGCGGATACCGCTCTGAAAACTGCGAACTCCGGTTACCTGACCCGTCGTCTGGTGGACGTTGCGCAGGACGTGGTCATTACCGAGATCGACTGCGGTACTGACGATGGCCTGACCATGGCGCCAGTGATCGAAGGCGGTGACGTCATCGAGTCTCTGGGTGACCGTATCCTGGGTCGTGTGGTGGCGCGCGACGTGACCAAGCCAGGTAGTGAAGAAATCGCGGTACCCGCGGGCACCATGATCGACGAAGCCTGGGTTGAGCGCATCGAAGGTATGGGCATCGACGAGGTCATCGTGCGTTCCGCGATTACCTGTGAGACCGCCCATGGTATCTGTGCCCAGTGTTACGGCCGTGACCTGGCTCGTGGCCACCGCGCCAACCCCGGTGAGTCCGTGGGTGTTGTGGCGGCACAGTCCATTGGTGAGCCGGGCACCCAGCTGACCATGCGGACCTTCCACATCGGTGGTGCGGCGAGCCGTGCCTCTGCAGCGGACAGTATTCAGGTCAAGCAGCCCGGTACCGTGCGTCTGCACAATGTGAAGACCGTGAAGACCGAAAGCGGCAATCTGGTAGCGGTATCCCGTTCCGGTGAGCTGGCGGTGGCCGACTCTGCCGGCCGCGAGCGCGAGCGCTACAAGCTGCCTTACGGTGCGGTGATCAGCGTCGACGAGGGTGCGACCATTGACGGTGGCCAGATTGTGGCCAAGTGGGATCCACACACCCACCCGATCATCACCGAGGTTGCCGGCTGGGTGAAACTGTCCGGTATGGAAGATGGTCTGTCCATCCGCAAGCAGACCGACGAGATTACCGGTCTGTCCTCCATCGAGGTCATCGACCCGGCGGAACGCCCGGCAGCGGGTAAAGACCTGCGTCCGGCGGTGACGCTGGTGGACGAGAATGGCGAAGAGCTGACCCTGGCCAACTCCAACGCGCCGGCGCACTACGCGTTGCCGCCGCGTGCGATCTTGAGCCTGAAAGACAGCGACAAGGTGAATGTCGGTGACGTAATCGCCCGTATTCCGCAGGAATCCGGCGGTACCAAGGACATCACCGGTGGTCTGCCGCGGGTTGCCGACCTGTTCGAAGCCCGTAAGCCGAAAGAGCCGTCCATTCTGGCGGAGATCTCCGGTACCGTTTCCTTCGGTAAAGAAACCAAAGGCAAGGTACGCCTGCAGATCACTCCGCAAGACGGCAAGCCGCTGGCCAACGGCAAGGATCACTACGAGGTACTGATTCCGAAGCACCGCCAGCTGACCGTGTTCGAAGGTGAAACCGTAGAGAAGGGTGAGGTCATTTCTGACGGCCCGTCCAATCCGCACGACATTCTGCGCCTCAAGGGTGTGGAAGAACTGGCGCGCTACATCACCAACGAAATCCAGGAGGTTTACCGCCTCCAGGGTGTGGGCATCAACGATAAGCACATCGAGACCATCGTGCGTCAGATGCTGCGTAAAGTTGAAATCCTTGAGATGGGCGACTCCGAGTTCATCAAGGGTGACCAGGTGGAATACCAGCGCGTGGTAGAAGAGAACGAACGTCTGCGCGCCGAAGGCAAGCAGCCGGCTCAGTTCGAGCGTCTGCTACTGGGTATCACCAAGGCGTCCCTGGCGACCGAGTCCTTCCTGTCCGCGGCCTCCTTCCAGGAGACCACCCGCGTACTGACCGAGGCGGCGGTAACCGGCAAGGAAGACAGCCTGCGTGGTTTGAAAGAGAACGTGGTGGTGGGTCGTCTGATCCCGGCTGGTACCGGTCTCGCCTACCACGCCGAGCGCAAGCGCAAGCGCACCCAGCAGCTGGCTCCTGGCTTCGCCGAGGGACCGTCTGCCGAAGAGGTGGAAGCGGCACTGACCGAAGCCCTGAAATCTTCCGGGGAGTAAGGTCTTCAGGACGGAGTAGTCTGACCGGTTGGTTTGCCATATCAGGCGCTGACCGGTCTGTTCCGGATCGCAACCACTTGTCGATGTGAGTGTTTACTTCGGTAGGTGGTTGACTCGGGGTGGCCGCGTTTATAGAATGCGGCCCCCGCTAATGGGGTGCGATTGCCCGGAGGCATTTCAGCCGACGGAATATCGCGCACTGACGATAGGCCCTCACTGCTGTTTATGGTGGGGGCGTTTTATTTTGGAGTGATTTTTAATGGCAACGATCAACCAGTTGGTTCGTAAGCCGAGAAAACGCAAAGTTGAAAAAAGCGACGTGCCTGCACTGCAAGCTTGCCCGCAGCGCCGTGGAGTTTGTACTCGTGTGTATACCACTACACCGAAGAAGCCGAACTCCGCACTGCGTAAAGTTTGTCGTGTGCGCCTGACCAACGGCTACGAAGTAGCTTCGTACATCGGCGGTGAAGGCCACAACCTGCAGGAGCACAGCGTGGTGCTGATTCGCGGCGGTCGTGTTAAAGACCTGCCGGGTGTGCGCTATCACACTGTGCGTGGTGCACTTGACTGTGCCGGCGTAAACGATCGCAAGCAGGGCCGTTCCAAATACGGTGCCAAGCGTCCTAAGAGTTAATTCCCCTAGGTCAATTTGCGTTTCGGTTTAACGAATAACCGGAGTAAGGCTGAGCTCGCCGATTTGTAGTTACTATGTTTAGTGAATCAGGCGGCGTCTCAGAGTAACCCTGAAGAGAGGCAATCCCATGCCAAGAAGACGAGTAGTCGCCAAGCGCGAAGTGCTGCCCGATCCCAAGTTTGGGAACGTGACTCTGGCCAAGTTCATGAACCATGTCATGATCTCTGGTAAGAAGTCCGTGGCAGAGAGCATCGTTTACGGTGCGCTGGATCTGGTTTCAGAGAAACTGAACAAAGATCCGATTGAAATTTTCGAAGAATCCCTGGAAAACATCGCCCCGATGGTGGAAGTGAAGTCCCGTCGTGTTGGTGGTGCTACTTACCAGGTACCGGTAGAAGTGCGTCCGGCACGTCGTACTGCGCTGGCAATGCGCTGGCTGGTAGATTTCTCCCGTAAGCGCGGTGAGAAGTCCATGGCCCAGCGTCTGGCCAATGAAATGATCGATGCATCCCAGAACAAGGGCGGCGCGGTCAAGAAGCGTGAAGACGTGCACCGTATGGCGGAAGCCAACAAAGCGTTCTCCCACTATCGTTTCTAAGATAGTGACGCTTCTAAGTCTGATGATTATTTCCATCGGAAATTAAAACCGAAAGGCAGCAAGGAAGGTAAAACTCCGCGCTGCCTTTTGCCGTTATATCGAGGATACAACTGTGGCACGTAAAACGCCTATCGAACGCTATCGCAATATCGGTATCTGCGCCCACGTAGACGCCGGTAAAACCACCACTACCGAGCGCGTACTGTTCTACACCGGTCTGTCCCACAAAATTGGTGAGGTGCACGAAGGCGCAGCCACCATGGACTGGATGGAGCAGGAGCAAGAGCGCGGTATCACCATTACCTCCGCCGCTACCACCTGTTTCTGGGCCGGTATGCAGCAGCAGTTTCCGCAGCACCGCGTAAACATCATCGACACCCCTGGACACGTTGACTTCACCATTGAAGTAGAGCGTTCCCTGCGTGTTCTCGACGGTGCCGTGGTTGTACTGTGTGGCTCTTCCGGCGTTCAGCCGCAGACCGAAACTGTATGGCGCCAGGCCAACAAGTATGAAGTACCGCGTATGGTCTTCGTCAACAAGATGGACCGCGCCGGTGCAGACTTCCGTAAGGTTGTCGGCCAGCTGAAGACCCGTCTGAACGCCAGTGCAGTTCCGCTGCAGATGACCATTGGCTCCGAAGACGAGTTCAAGGGGGTCGTCGACCTGGTGAAAATGAAGGCCATCCTGTGGAACGAAGACGACATGGGTATGACTTTCGAATACGGCGATATCCCGGCGGATATGCAGGACGAGTGCGATGAAATGCGCGAGTTCCTGGTGGAAGCCGCTGCGGAAGCCAGCGAAGAACTGATGGAAAAATACCTGGAAGAAGGTGAGCTGACTGAAGAAGAAATCAAGTCCGCTATCCGTCAGCGCACTCTGGCCAACGAAATCGTACCGGTTCTGGGCGGCTCCGCGTTCAAGAACAAGGGCGTGCAGGCCATGCTGGACGCGGTCATTGAATACCTGCCGGCGCCGACCGAAGTTAAGGCGATCGAAGGTACTCTGCTGGATAAAGACGAGACCGTCGAAACTCGTGTTGCCGATGACGATGCGCCGTTCGCGGCACTGGCATTCAAAATCGCCACTGATCCCTTCGTTGGTACTTTGACCTTCTTCCGTGTGTACTCCGGTAAGCTGGAAAGTGGCACCGCGGTATACAACTCCGTGAAGCAGAAGAAAGAGCGTGTCGGCCGTATGGTGCAGATGCACTCCAACGAGCGTAAAGAGATCAAAGAAGTGCTGGCGGGCGACATCGCTGCGGCGATTGGCCTGAAAGATGTGACCACTGGTGACACCCTGTGTGCCGAAGACGCCAAGATCGTTCTCGAGCGTATGGAATTCCCGGAGCCGGTAATCTCTGTTGCGGTTGAGCCGAAGTCCAAGCCGGACCAGGAAAAAATGGGTATCGCACTGGGCAAGCTGGCTCAGGAAGACCCGTCTTTCCGTGTGAAAACCGACGAAGAGACCGGTCAGACCATCATCTCCGGTATGGGTGAGCTGCACCTGGACATCATCGTTGACCGCATGCGTCGTGAATTCAACGTGGAAGCCAACATCGGTAAGCCGCAGGTGGCCTATCGTGAAACGATCCGCAACACCTCTGAGATCGAAGGCAAGTTCGTTCGTCAGTCCGGTGGTCGCGGTCAGTACGGTCACGTTTGGGTGAAATTTGAGCCGGCGGAAGACGAGTCCCAGGAAGGTCTGGAATTCGAAAACGCCATCGTGGGTGGTGTGGTACCGAAGGAATACATCCCGGCGGTACAGAAAGGTATCGAAGAGCAGATGCAGAACGGTGTTCTGGCTGGCTACCCGCTGCTGGGCCTGAAGGCTACCCTGTACGACGGCTCCTTCCACGACGTGGACTCCAACGAAATGGCGTTCAAGATCGCCGGTTCTATGGCGACCAAGAAGCTGGCAGACGTTGGCGGTGCGGTACTGCTCGAGCCGATGATGAAGGTAGAAGTGGTAACCCCGGAAGAGAACATGGGTGACGTCGTGGGCGACCTGAACCGTCGTCGCGGTCTGATTCAGGGTATGGAGGACAGCAGCTCCGGTAAGGTAGTTAACGCGGAAGTGCCGCTGGCCGAAATGTTCGGTTACGCCACCGATCTGCGTTCTGCGACCCAGGGCCGTGCGACCTACACCATGGAATTCCTGAAGTACGCGGAAGCGCCGAAAAACGTCGCCGACGAAATTATCGCCAAGAACAAAGCTTAAGCTTTAGTCCCTTTAGAACTTTTAAGTTAGAGGATCCTGAAAATGGGAAAAGAAAAGTTTGAACGTTCCAAGCCCCACGTAAACGTGGGCACCATCGGTCACGTTGACCACGGTAAAACCACCCTGACCGCTGCGCTGACTCGCGTATGTGCCGAAGTATGGGGCGGCGCTGCCGTTGCTTTCGACGGTATCGATAACGCTCCGGAAGAGCGTGAGCGTGGTATCACCATCGCGACCTCTCACGTGGAATACGAGTCCCCGACCCGTCACTACGCCCACGTAGACTGCCCGGGACACGCCGACTACGTTAAGAACATGATCACCGGTGCTGCTCAGATGGATGGCGCTATCCTGGTATGTGGCGCGACTGACGGTCCTATGCCGCAGACCCGTGAGCACATCCTGCTGTCCCGTCAGGTAGGTGTACCTTACATCGTTGTGTTCCTGAACAAAGCAGACCTGCTGGCAGAAGACTGTGGCGGCGTAGGCTCTGAAGAATATGCAGAGATGCTGGAACTGGTAGAGATGGAGCTGCGCGAGCTGCTGGATCAATACGAATTCCCGGGTGACGACACTCCGATCATCGCTGGTTCTGCCCTGATGGCCCTGAATGGCGAAGATGACAACGAGCTGGGCACCAGCGCGGTTAAGAAGCTGGTAGAAACCCTGGATGAGTACATTCCGGAGCCAGAGCGCGCTGTAGATCAGCCGTTCCTGATGCCGATCGAAGACGTATTCTCCATCTCTGGTCGCGGTACCGTAGTAACTGGTCGTGTAGAGCGTGGCATTATCAACACTGGTGACGAAATCCAGATCGTTGGTATCAAAGAAACCACTCAAACCACCTGTACCGGTGTTGAAATGTTCCGCAAGCTGCTCGACGAAGGTCGTGCTGGTGAGAACATTGGCGCCCTGCTGCGTGGCACCAAGCGTGACGAAGTTGAGCGTGGTCAGGTACTGGCGAAGCCGGGCTCCATCACCCCGCACACCAAGTTCGAAGGTGAGGTGTACATCCTGTCCAAGGACGAAGGTGGTCGTCACACCCCGTTCTTCAAAGGCTACCGTCCGCAGTTCTACTTCCGTACCACCGACGTAACCGGTGCGGTTGAGCTGCCAGAAGGCACTGAAATGGTAATGCCGGGCGACAACATTCAGATGAAAGTTGAGCTGATCTGCCCGATCGCCATGGAGGAAGGTCTGCGCTTCGCGATCCGCGAAGGTGGCCGTACCGTGGGCGCCGGCGTTGTTGCCAAGATCATCGACTAATTCCTAGTCTCTGATCTCATGAGCCAGAAGCCGCGGCAGAGATGCTGCGGCTTTTTTGTGTCTGCTCAGTTCTGACTGGAACTGTTGGTCGAGTACCGGAAAGGGATGTTTGCCTGATATGTGGTCCGTCTGCGCTGGCAGTTGGTTAAAAAATGGTAGCCGCTATTGACACACCTCTGTCCTACCCGTAGACTTCGCGCTCCTTTTCGCCCGCCCTCGGGGCTGCGTAAAAGGACGTTCTTTAGATTTACAACTGGAGTTTGATTCCATGCAGGGTCAACGCATCCGAATTCGCCTGAAGGCCTTCGATCACAAGCTGATTGATGCGTCTACTCAGGAGATCGTAGAGACGGCCAAGCGCACTGGCGCCCAAGTACGCGGTCCAATCCCGCTGCCGACTCGCAAAGAGAAGTACACCGTGCTGATTTCTCCGCACGTCAATAAAGACGCGCGCGACCAGTACGAAATTCGTACTCACAAGCGTTTGCTGGACATCGTAGAGCCTACCGAGAAAACCGTCGACGCGCTGATGAAGCTCGATCTGGCGGCCGGTGTAGAGGTTCAGATCAGTCTCGGCTAACACTTCAAATTAACTACCGAATCCCAGGCGAAAACGGTCTGGGTAGTGTAACGCTCTGAAATTGGGCGGCCGCAGTGGGTTAAAGCCCCGTGCACTGAGAGGTTGAAAAGATGACTATAGGTATTGTCGGCCGCAAGAGCGGCATGACTCGCATCTTCACTGAAGATGGCGCTTCTATCCCGGTAACTGTTATCGAGGTAGCTCCGAATCGCGTCACCCAGGTGAAAACCGTGGAAACTGATGGCTACTCCGCAGTTCAGGTAACTGTGGGTGCCCGTAAAGCTTCCCGTGTCTCCAAGCCCGAAGCGGGCCACTTCGCCAAAGCCAATACTGAGGCTGGCACTGCTCTTTTCGAACTGCGCACTGACGGTTCTGAAGAGTCCTTCGAAATCGGTTCTGAAATCACTGTGTCTGGCTTTGAGGCCGGTCAGAAGATTGACGTAACCGGCACTTCCAAAGGTAAAGGTTTCCAGGGCGGCGTTAAGCGCTGGAATTTCCGTACCCAAGACGCTACTCACGGTAACTCTCTGTCTCACCGCGCGCCCGGTTCTATCGGTCAGTGCCAGACTCCTGGCCGCGTGTGGAAGGGCAAGAAAATGGCCGGTCACATGGGTGCTGAGCGTGTTACCACGCAAAACCTGGAAGTAGTTCGTGTGGACGCCGAGCGCAACTTGCTGCTGGTTAAGGGTGCCGTACCTGGCGCACCTGGCGGTGACGTTATCGTTCGTCCGGCAGTTAAAGCCTAAGTCTGAGGGGAAATAGATATGGAACTGAATATCGCAACTCCCGAAGGCGCTAAAGGCACTGTTGCAGTCTCTGAAGTGGCTTTCGGTCGTGAATTCAATCAGGACCTGGTGCACCAGGCAGTCGTCGCCTATATGGCTGGCGCTCGTCAGGGTACCAAGGCTCAGAAAAACCGCGCTGCGGTTTCCGGCGGCGGCAAGAAGCCGTGGCGCCAAAAAGGTACTGGCCGCGCGCGTGCTGGTACTATCCGCAGCCCGCTGTGGCGTTCCGGTGGCGTAACCTTCGCTGCTGAACCTCGTGATCACAGCGTTAAGCTGAACAAGAAAATGTACAGCGCTGCACTGCGCTGCATTCTCTCCGAGCTGGCTCGTCAGGAGCGTCTGGTTGTGGTTGAGTCCTTCGACGTGGAAGCGCCGAAGACCAAGCAGCTGGTAACCAAGCTGGCACAGTTCGATCTGTCTGAAGCGTTGATCGTGACCGAAGAGGTTAACGAAAACCTCTACCTGGCCGCGCGCAACCTGCACAAGATCGATGTTCGCGATGTACAGGGTATCGATCCGGTAAGCCTGATTCGCTTTGACAAGGTCGTGGTTACCGTTTCTGCACTGAAGAAAATTGATGAGGTGCTGGGATGAACCAAGAGCGAATTTACAAAGTCCTGCTGGGCCCGGTGATTTCCGAGAAGGCTGCTGTACTGGCGGATGCCGCCAACCAGGTAGTGTTCAAAGTGACCACCGACGCTTCCAAAGCCGAAATCAAGGCCGCGGTAGAAAAGCTGTTCAATGTATCTGTTGAGCAGGTTCGCACCGTGAACGTTAAAGGCAAGACCAAGCGCACCCGCTACGGTATGGGTCAGCGCAACGATTGGAAAAAAGCCTACGTTCGTCTGGCCGAAGGCAGCGACATCAACTTCGAAGCTGCTGAGTAAAGGGGAAAGTTACAATGGCTCTTGTAAAAGCAAAACCGACCTCTGCTGGCCGTCGTCACCTGGTTAAGGTTGTTAATTCTGACCTGCATAAAGGTGCACCTTACGCGCCGCTGCTGGAGAAGAAGTCCAAGTCCGGTGGTCGTAACAACAACGGTCGTATTACCACGCGTCACATCGGTGGTGGTCACAAGCACCATTACCGCATCGTTGACTTCAAGCGCAACAAAGATGGCATTCCGGCGACTGTTGAGCGTCTGGAATACGATCCGAACCGCAGCGCGCACATCGCACTGGTGTGCTACGCCGATGGTGAGCGTCGTTACATTATTGCGCCGAAGCACCTGAAGGCCGGTGACAAGATTCAATCTGGTGACGCTGCACCGATCAAAGTGGGTAACACTTTGCCGCTGCGCAACATCCCGGTTGGTTCCGTAATTCACGCCATCGAGCTGAAGCCTGGTAAAGGTGCTCAGCTGGCCCGCTCTGCCGGTGCCTCTGTTCAGCTGGTTGCCCGTGAAGGTCAGTACGCGACTATCCGTCTGCGCTCTGGCGAAATGCGTAAAGTGCTGTCCGAGTGCCGCGCCACCCTGGGTGAAGTGAGCAACTCTGAGCACAGCCTGCGCAAGCTGGGTAAAGCTGGTGCCAAGCGCTGGCGCGGTGTTCGTCCTACCGTTCGCGGTGTGGCGATGAACCCGGTAGACCACCCGCACGGCGGTGGTGAAGGTCGTACCTCTGGTGGTCGTCACCCTGTGACGCCTTGGGGTGTTCCGACCAAGGGTAAGAAAACGCGTAAGAACAAGCGCACCGACAACATGATTGTACGTCGTCGCGGCAAGTAATTCTCAGTAGAGAATGTCGCGCACGATGTGTGAGCATCTAAAGAGGAATCTAAAGTGCCACGCTCATTAAAGAAAGGTCCCTTTATTGATCTGCATCTGATCAAAAAGGTGGAGGCAGCGATCGAGAAAAATGATCGCCGGCCGATTAAAACCTGGTCCCGCCGTTCCATGGTTATGCCGGAAATGGTGGGTCTGACGATCGCTGTTCACAACGGTCGTCAACACGTACCGGTACTGGTCAACGAAGAAATGGTTGGTCACAAGCTGGGTGAATTCGCTGCTACCCGCACTTACCGTGGCCACGCCGCGGACAAGAAAGCGAAGAAGCGCTAAGCCGAGGTTATAGAGATGGAAGTACAAGCAAAATTACGCGGTGCTCGTCTGTCGGCACAGAAAGCGCGTCTGGTAGCTGATCAGATTCGCGGCAAAGGTGTCGAGGAAGCCCTGGACATCCTGGCTTTCAGCCACAAGAAAGGTGCTGCGATCGTCAAGAAGGTTCTGGAATCTGCAATCGCCAACGCTGAGCACAACGACGGTGCTGACGTTGACGAGCTGAAAGTTTCCACCATCTTCGTGGATGAGGGTATGACCATGAAGCGCATTAAGCCGCGTGCCAAGGGTCGTGCCGATCGTATTCTTAAGCGTACTTGTCACATTACTGTGAAAGTAGCCGAGAAATAAGAGAGCAGGCGAGAAAACCATGGGACAAAAAGTACATCCTACCGGCATTCGTCTGGGTATCGTTAAAAAGCATACCTCTGTTTGGCATGCCGGCAGCGACGAGTACGCAGACAAGCTGTACACGGATCTGAAAGTTCGCGAATTCATTCGCAAAAAACTGGCCCACGCTTCTGTGAGCCGCATCGAGATCGAACGTCCGGCGAACACCGCTCGTGTGACCATTCACACTGCGCGTCCGGGTATCGTGATCGGTAAAAAAGGTGAAGACGTAGAGCGTCTGCGCAACGAGGTGAGCAAGCAGATGGGTGTGCCCGTGCACATCGACATCGAAGAAGTGCGCAAGCCTGATCTGGACGCAACTCTGGTTGCCCAGAACGTTGCTCAGCAGCTGGAGCGTCGCGTTATGTTCCGTCGCGCTATGAAGCGTGCCGTACAGAACGCTATGCGTCAGGGCGCTGAAGGTATCAAGATTCAGGTGGGTGGTCGTCTTGGCGGTGCCGAGATTGCCCGTACCGAATGGTACCGTGAAGGCCGTGTGCCGCTGCACACTCTGCGTGCCAACATCGACTACGGCACTTATGAAGCCAGCACTACCTACGGCATCATCGGTGTGAAAGTTTGGATCTTCAAAGGCGAAGTCATCGGTGACGAAATCCCCGAAGAAAAGCCGGCGAAGACTCGCAAGAAAGCTGCTAAGTAAGGGGTGCGCAGATGCTACAACCGAAGCGTACAAAATTCCGCAAGGTACAGAAGGGTCGCAACCGCGGTCTTTCCCAGCGCGGCTCTAAAGTGAGCTTTGGCGAGTTCGGCCTCAAGGCCATCGGTCGTGGACGCATTACTGCGCGCCAGATCGAAGCGGCTCGTCGCGCAATGACTCGTCACGTTAAACGTGGCGGTAAGATCTGGATTCGTGTGTTTCCGGACAAGCCCATTTCCAGTAAGCCCCTCGAAGTTCGGATGGGTAAAGGTAAGGGTAACGTAGAATACTGGGTAGCTCAGATTCAACCGGGTAAAGTCCTCTATGAAATGGAAGGCGTATCCGAAGAACTGGCCCGCGAAGCTTTCGAGCTCGCTGCAGCCAAGCTGCCTGTAAAGACAACTTTCGTTAAGCGTTCGGTGATGTAATGAAGACTGCAGATCTACGCTCAAAGTCAGTTGAGGAGCTGAACCAGGAACTGTTGAGCCAGCTTGAAGCACAGTTCAAGCTGCGTATGCAGAAATCCACCGGTCAGCTGTCTCAGACTCATCTGCTGAAGCAGACTCGTCGCGACATTGCTCGCATTAAGACTGTGTTGACCGAGAAGGCAGGTAATTAATCATGGCTGAAGCAAAACTGAAGCGTACTCTGACCGGTAAGGTTGTGAGTGACAAGATGGATAAAACCATCACCGTTTTGATCGAGCGCCGTGTTAAGCACCCGATCTACGGCAAAATCGTGAGCAAGTCCACCAAGCTCAAGGCACACGACGAAAACAATGAATGCGGCATCGGTGATGTCGTGACCATTGAAGAATCCCGTCCGCTGTCCAAGAGTAAGTCCTGGTCCTTGCAGACTATTGTAGAGCGTGCGGCGAAGGTTTAATCCTGGCCCATTGACTGTGAAGACCTGAACAGGTTCTCGGAGAGGAACAATGATTCAAGCAGAATCCTACTTAGAAGTAGCCGATAACAGTGGGGCTCGCCGTGTCATGTGCATCAAGGTGCTGGGCGGCTCCCACCGTCGCTACGCTGGCGTTGGCGACATCATCAAGGTAACCGTTAAGGAAGCGATTCCTCGCGGTAAGGTTAAAAAAGGTCAGGTGATGAACGCGGTTGTGGTTCGCACCAAAAAAGGTGTGCGTCGCCAGGACGGCTCCCTGATCAAATTTGACGATAACGCAGCGGTACTGCTGAACCAGCAACATGCGCCGGTCGGCACCCGTATTTTTGGCCCGGTAACTCGCGAGCTGCGCGGTGAGAAGTTCATGAAGATCATCTCACTGGCTCCCGAAGTTATCTAAGCCACGAGCGGAGAAGAGTAATGCGCAAGATCAAGCGTGACGACGAAGTGATCGTTATCGCCGGTCGCGACAAGGGCAAGCGTGGCACCGTACGTAAGGTGTTGAACGATGGCCGCCTGATCGTATCCGGTGTTCAGATGATCAAAAAACACCAGAAGCCGAACCCCCAGCTGGGTGTTGCCGGTGGCATCGTTGAGAAAGAAGCCGCTATCCAGGCTTCCAACGTAGCCATCTTCAACCCGAACACGCAGAAAGCTGACCGGGTAGGCTTCAAAGTACTGGAAGATGGCACTAAGATCCGCGTCTTCAAATCCAGCGGCGAAGCCGTTGACGCATAAGTCAGGTGGAAAAAATGGCAAGGCTTAAAGAGCTCTACACCAAAGAACTCGCGTCCAAGCTGAAAGAAGAGCTGGGACTTGAGAACGTAATGTCCGTGCCGCGCATCACCAAAATCACCGTCAACATGGGTGTCGGTGAAGCCATTGGTGATAAGAAGGTACTGGAACACGCAGTCAGTGACATGACTGCGATTACTGGTCAAAAACCCATTGTGACCAAGGCGCGTAAGTCAATCGCGGGCTTTAAAATCCGTGATGGCTGGCCGATCGGCTGTAAGGTAACTCTGCGCGGTGAGCGCATGTATGAGTTCCTGGAGCGACTGATCGGTATCGCGATTCCACGTATCCGCGACTTTCGTGGCATCAGCCCGAAGCAGTTCGACGGTCGTGGTAACTTCTCAATGGGTGTAACCGAACAAATCATCTTCCCGGAAATTGACTACGACAAAGTAGACAAGATCCGCGGTCTGGATATTTGTATCACTACTACAGCAGCCAACGACGAACAAGGTCGCGCACTGCTGAAAGCATTCAACTTCCCTTTCAAGGGTTAAGAGGATTCCATGGCGAAGAAATCCATGATTGCGCGTGAGAACAAGCGCGCTCGAACCGCAGCTAAGTACGCTGAAAAGCGTCAAGAGCTGAAGGCGATCATCGCCAGTGCCGACGCTTCTGATGAGGAGCGTTGGGAGGCTCAACTCAAGCTGCAACAACTGCCGCGCGATGCAAGCCCGGTACGTCAGCAACGTCGCTGCCGTATCACTGGTCGCCCCCACGCTGTCTACCGTAAGTTCGGCCTGTGCCGTAATAAACTGCGTGAAGCAGCCATGCGTGGTGATGTCCCCGGTCTGGTTAAATCCAGCTGGTAATACGGCAGACTTGAGGAGTCTTAAGTAATGAGTATGCAAGATCCGTTGGCAGATATGCTGACCCGCGTCCGCAACGCCTTGGCGCGCGGCAAGGGCAGTGTTTCTATGCCTTCTTCAAAACTGAAAGTAGCCGTAGCCAACGTACTGAAAGACGAAGGTTACGTTACTGGCGTAGCGGTCAGCGAAGGTGCGAAACCTGAACTGACTATTGAACTGAAATACTTCCAGGGCAAGCCGGTAATTGCTGAGCTGGACCGGGTTTCCCGTCCAGGCCTGCGTAACTACGCAGGTAAAAAAGCATTGCCATCCGTTCGCGGCGGCCTGGGCATCGCTATCGTCTCCACCTCTCGTGGTGTGATGACTGATCGCGCAGCCCGTCAGGCTGGTGTCGGCGGCGAAGTGCTCTGCACCGTATTCTAAGCGGGGGTTAATATGTCTCGAGTAGCGAATAGTCCCGTAAGCATCCCCGCTGGCGTAACCATTGACCTGAAAGGTCAGGATATCGCCGTTAAAGGTGGTAATGGCAACCTGAACTTCAATGTTCACGCTGACGTGGAAGTGAAGCAGGAAGAAAACCAGCTGACCTTTGCTGCACGCAACGGTTCCAAGCAGGCCCGTGCCCTCGCCGGCACTACCCGCGCGCTGGTGAACAATATGGTGGTCGGCGTCAGTCAGGGTTTCGAAAAGAAGCTGCAGCTGAACGGTGTAGGTTACCGTGCGAAAGCATCTGGTAAGACCCTGAACCTGACTCTGGGTTTCTCTCACCCGGTAGATTACGACCTGCCGGAAGGTGTTAAAGCCGAAACCCCGAGCCAGACTGAAGTTGTACTGAAGAGCAGCGATAAGCAGCTGTTAGGTCAAGTGGCCGCAGAGATCCGCGCATTCCGTCCGCCGGAGCCCTACAAAGGTAAGGGTGTCCGCTACGCCGATGAGCGCGTGTATCGCAAAGAGGCCAAGAAGAAGTAAGGCATAGATATGAACGTTAAGAAGCAATCCCGCTTGCGTCGTGCACGTCGTGCCCGCGCCAAGTTCCGTGAGCTGGGCGCCGTTCGCCTGACAGTGAACCGCACTCCCCGCCACATTTACGCACAGATCCTGTCTGCCGATGGCGACAAGGTATTGGCCACTGCCTCTACTCTGGACAAGGACCTGCGTGAAAGCAAAACCGGTAACGTCGACGCTGCTACAGCTGTTGGCACCCTGATCGCTGAGCGCGCGAAAGCCGCTGGCGTTGAGACGGTAGCCTTCGATCGTAGCGGCTTCAAATACCACGGCCGTGTTAAGGCCCTGGCAGACGCTGCCCGTGAAGCCGGTCTGAAATTCTAAGGGTTGAGTTATGGCTAGAGAAAAAGTCGAGAAGAGCAACGACGAAGGCCTCCAGGAAAAGCTGGTCCAGGTCAATCGTGTTGCCAAAACCGTAAAAGGTGGTCGTATTTTCGCGTTCACCGCTCTGACCGTAGTTGGCGATGGCAATGGCCGCGTTGGCTTTGGTCGTGGTAAAGCGCGCGAAGTGCCGGTTGCCATCCAGAAGGCGATGGAAGCTGCGCGTCGCAACATGATCCAGGTAGATCTGAACGGGGACACTCTTCAGTACGCTACCAACGGTCGCCACGGCGGTTCCAAGGTATACATGCAGCCCGCTTCCCAGGGTACCGGTGTAATTGCCGGCGGTGCCATGCGCTCCGTACTGGAAATGGCTGGCGTCCACAACGTACTGGCAAAGTGCTACGGCTCTACCAACCCGGTAAACGTCGTCCGCGCAACTTTCAGTGCTCTGGGCAAAATGAGCAGCCCGGAAGACGTTGCCGCCAAGCGTGGCAAGTCTGTGGAAGAAATCCTGAACTGATTCGGTTCGGGTCGCAGCAGCAGTATCGCCGCGGCCCGCTCTGAACTTGCTTTGAGTGAATGAGTCATGGCTAAGAAGACCATCAAAGTAACCCAGGTCAAAAGCATCAACGGTCGTCTGAAAAATCATCAGGCGTGTGTTGCTGGTCTGGGTTTGCGCCGCATTGGTCACACTGTGGAAGTGGAAGACACTCCCTCTGTGCGCGGCATGATCAACAAAGTGAATTACCTCGTTAAAGTGGAGGAGGCGTAACATGCGTTTGAATGAACTGTCTCCCGCTGAGGGTCACAAGCACAGCGCCAAGCGCGTTGGTCGCGGTATCGGTAGCGGCCTGGGTAAAACCGGTGGCCGGGGCCACAAAGGTCAAAAATCCCGTTCCGGCGGCAGCGTTCGTCCGGGCTTCGAAGGCGGTCAGATGCCTTTGCAGAAGCGCCTGCCTAAGTACGGTTTCTCCTCTCGCGTTGGCCGCTTTGTTGCGGAAGTGCGTCTGGCGGAGCTGGCCAAGGTGGAAGGTGACACGATTGATTTGGCAGCGCTGAAGAATGCCGATATTATCGGCAGCCACATTAAGCGCGCCAAAGTGTTCCTGTCTGGTGAACTGACCAAAGCGGTTACCGTGAAAGGTCTGGGTGTCACCAAAGGTGCTAAAGCGGCCATCGAAGCTGCTGGCGGAAAAGTAGAAGACTAAATCGAGGCCCTCATGGCACGACCAGGACCTGGTGTTAACTCCCTGGGCAACGGCAAGGGATTAGGCGAGCTTTGGGCTCGCCTTCGTTTTCTGTTTCTCGCGATTCTTGTTTATCGCATAGGGACCCATATTCCGGTGCCCGGTATTGATCCGGAGAAACTGGCGAACCTGTTCAATCAGAACCAGGGAACCATCCTTGGCCTGTTCAACATGTTCTCCGGTGGCGCACTGGAGCGGATGAGTATTCTCGCGCTCGGCATCATGCCTTACATCTCCGCGTCCATCATCATGCAGTTGATGACCGCGGTAACGCCTTCTCTGGAAGCGTTGAAGAAAGAAGGTGATGCAGGCCGACGCAAGATCAACCAGTACACCCGTTATCTGACGGTGTTGCTGGCCCTGATCCAGGGTATCGGTATGACCTTCGGTCTTGCCGGTCAAAACCTGGCATACTCCGCGGAGCCAGCATTCGGATTTTACTTTGTGGCTGTTGTGTCGCTGGTAACCGGTGCAGTGTTCATGATGTGGCTGGGTGAGCAGATCACCGAGCGCGGCGTCGGCAACGGCATTTCCATGCTGATTTTTGCCGGTATCGTGGCCGGTCTGCCCAGCGCCATCGGTCAGGCTTTCGAGCAGGCGCGCCAGGGTGAATTGCACATCCTGATGCTGCTGGCTATCGGCTTTGTTGCACTGGCAGTGGTCTACTTCGTAGTCGTGATGGAGCGCGGTCAACGCCGTATCACCATCAACCACGCCCGCCGTCAGGCCGGCCGTTACTCTCAGGCGCCCGCGGCTCAATCCAGCCACCTGCCCCTGAAGGTCAACATGGCCGGTGTGATTCCGGTGATCTTCGCCAGCAGTATCCTGCTGTTCCCTGCGACACTGGCGCAGTGGTTCGGTCAGGGTGGTGAAGGTATCGGTGCACAGATTCTGCAGTGGATGGCACTGCAGCTGGGCCCGGGTCAGCCGCTGAACATCATTCTGTTCGCGCTGCTGATCGGCTTTTTCTGCTTCTTCTATACGGCGTTGATGTTCAACCCGAACGAAGTGGCAGATAACCTGAAAAAATCCGGTGCGTATGTGCCCGGTATTCGCCCCGGCGAACAGACCGCTCGTTACATTGACAGCGTGCTGACTCGTCTGACTCTGGTGGGTGCCTGTTACATCGCATTGGTATCCCTGCTGCCGCAGTTCCTGGTAGTCGGGCTGAACATTCCTTTCTATCTGGGAGGTACTTCACTGCTGATCGTTGTGGTCGTAGTGATGGACTTTATGGCGCAAGTGCAGTCGCACCTGCTGTCACACCAGTACGAAGGGTTGATGAAGAAGGCAAATCTGCAAGGTTACGGCCGTCGTTGATCGGCAGCCGTCGCAGCAGGATTGAATTGAGGTAAGGTCATGAAAGTACGCGCTTCTGTTAAAAAGATCTGCCGTAACTGCAAAATCGTACGTCGCAAAGGTGTTCTGCGGGTTATCTGCAGCGCCGAGCCCCGTCACAAGCAGCGGCAGGGCTGATCGACGCCCCGGTGTCGATTGGCATGACTTGCCAGGGAGGGTGAGTCAGGTGACCGAAACAAGGATCTGGCTGGTCACCAAATGATCGTGAAAAATTTGCCTCTTTGCACAGCCCCGTGTAAAAAGGCGCACCGCCTGGCAATACGCCAGCGGCGAAACTGAGAAGTCACTCCCTGAGTGGGCGGAAAGTTTCAAAAAGGGGGCGTTGACTGTCGTCCGTTTTACCCTGGGTTTAGGCCTTGGGAAAGGCGGGCTATTGCAATTTGGTGTATGAAAAGCTATTCTTGCGCGCCTTTTTGGTGGTGCTGGTGGCTTCTTATTCGCTGTCAGCGCCGAAATGAGAAATGAGCTGCGCCATTACCAAAGTTGCGCGGTTCACAATACGTGGAGTACGCCTCTATGGCACGTATTGCTGGTGTAAACGTACCAGACCACAAGCACGCCGTGATCTCCCTGACCCATATCTATGGTGTCGGTCGCACTACGGCCAAGTCTATTCTGGCAGCGGTAGGTATCGCTGAATCCACCAAACTTCGTGATCTGTCCGAAGACCAGATCGAAACCATCCGCGGTGAAGTTGCAAAACTGACCGTTGAAGGTGATCTGCGTCGTGAAGTATCCATGAACATCAAACGTCTGATGGACCTGGGTTGCTTCCGCGGTCTGCGTCACCGTCGCAGCCTGCCGCTTCGCGGTCAGCGCACCAAGACTAACGCCCGTACCCGTAAGGGTCCGCGTAAGCCGATCCGTAAGTAATCACTTACGTCGCGCAAGTCTTCACAAGTACAGGATTTAGGATACAGGTATGGCTAAGCCAAAAACTACTGTTCGCAAAAAGGTCAAAAAGACCGTTGTCGACGGTGTTGCCCACATCCACGCATCGTTCAACAACACGATCGTGACGATCACTGACCGTCAGGGCAATACTCTGAGCTGGGCTACCGCTGGTGGCTCCGGTTTCCGCGGTTCTCGTAAGAGCACCCCTTTCGCAGCCCAGGTTGCCGCTGAGCGCGCAGGTACTGCCGCGCAAGAGTACGGCCTGAAAAACCTTGATGTCGAAGTTAAGGGCCCCGGCCCTGGCCGTGAATCTGCCGTTCGCGCCCTGAACAACTGCGGCTACAAGATCACCAACATCACCGACGTGACGCCGATCCCGCATAACGGTTGTCGTCCGCCCAAGAAACGTCGCGTGTAAGAGGGGGTTGACGAAATGGCACGTTATATTGGACCAAAATGTAAACTTTCCCGCCGGGAAGGTACCGATCTTCAGCTGAAAAGTGGCGTTCGCCCGCACGACTCCAAGTGTCGTGCAGAAACCAAGCCGGGTGTTCACGGCGCTGGTCGCGGCCGTCTGTCCGACTACGGTGTTCAGCTGCGTGAGAAACAAAAAGTACGCCGCATCTACGGCGTGCTGGAAAAGCAGTTCCGTAACTACTATAAGGAAGCGGCGCGTCTGAAAGGTGCAACCGGTGAAAACCTGCTGCAACTTCTCGAAAAACGCCTGGACAACGTGGTTTACCGCATGGGCTTCGGCTCCACTCGCGCCGAAGCGCGTCAGCTGGTATCTCACAAAGCGATCCTGGTGAATGGCGCTACCGTTAACATCCCTTCTTACCAAGTGAAAGAAGGCGACGTTATCTCCATTCGCGAGAAGTCCAAAAAGCAGATGCGTATCCAGAACTCCGTTTCCCTCGCTGCACAGCGCGGTGACGTTGAGTGGGTAGACGTGAACGCGAGCAAGCTCGAAGGTACCTTCAAGCGTGTTCCGGATCGCGTGGATCTGCCGGCAGAGATCAATGAAAACCTTATCGTGGAACTCTACTCCAAGTAAGGCTCTGTTCCATTTAAGGAATAAAACTGTAATACAGGTATGGCTATGCAGACTGCTGTCAACGAGTTTTTGACACCTCGTCGTATTGACGTCACCGAGTACAACCAGAACCACGCCAAAGTCGTTCTGGAACCGCTGGAGCGTGGTTTCGGCCACACTCTCGGCAACGCACTGCGCCGCATCCTGCTGTCCTCCATGCCAGGCTGCGCCGTCACTGAAGTTGAGATCGACGGTGTTGAGCACGAGTACAGCGCAATCGAAGGTGTGCAGGAAGACGTTATCGAAATCCTGCTCAACCTGAAGGAAATTGCGGTGGTGATGCACGGCAAGGACCAGGCAGTGTTGAGCCTGAGCAAGAAAGGCCCAGGTGCGGTTACCGCTGGCGATATTCAGGTGGATCACGACATCGAGATCGTGAACCCTGAGCATGTGATCGCCAATATCACTGGCGATGTGGAACTCAATCTGCGCCTGACCGTCGCGCGCGGCCGTGGCTATCAGCCCGCCGACGCCCGTCGTGAAGACGAAGAAGAGACCCGCGCTATTGGCCGTCTGCAACTGGACGCCTCTTTCGGCCCGGTTCGTCGTGTTGCCTACAGCGTGGAATCCGCGCGTGTAGAACAGCGCACCGACCTGGACAAGCTGGTTCTGGACCTGGAGACCAACGGTACTCTGGATCCGGAAGAAGCGATCCGTCGCGCCGCCACCATCCTGCAGCAACAGCTGGCAGTGTTTGTGGACCTGGAAGGCGAGAAGGACGCTGCACCAGAAACCAAGGAAGAGGAAGTTGATCCGGTGCTGCTGCGCCCGGTTGACGACCTGGAGCTGACCGTACGTTCGGCCAACTGTCTGAAAGCAGAAAACATCTACTACATCGGCGACCTGATTCAGCGTACCGAAGTAGAGCTGCTGAAGACCCCGAACCTGGGCAAGAAGTCCCTGACCGAGATCAAGGACGTTCTGGCCTCCCGCGGTCTGTCCCTGGGCATGCGTCTTGAGAACTGGCCGCCGGCCAGCCTCAAGGGCGACAGCAAGCTGAGCCCCCTGTAAAGCGTTTGTGGTGCGGGTGTTTCACCCGCACCATGTGAGAAACCCGAGTGGTGTATGCCGTTAGCAGATACCACTCACAGACGACTTGCTGAGAAAGCAATTGAAGTCGTGAGGAATTGAGTTATGCGTCATCGCTATAGTGGCCGTAAATTCAGTCGTACCAGCTCTCACCGCAAGGCCATGTTCAAGAACATGACCGCTTCCCTGGTAGAGCACGAACTGATTAAAACCACACTGCCGAAAGCCAAAGAACTGCGTCGCGTTGCCGAGCCGCTGATCACCCTGGCCAAGAAAGACAGTGTTGCCAACCGCCGTCTGGCTTTTGCCCGTATCCGCGACAAGGATGCTGTGCGCAAGCTGTTCGACGAGCTGGGTCCCCGTTACGAAGCCCGTCCGGGCGGATACATCCGCATTCTGAAATGCGGTTTCCGTGCTGGCGATAAGGCTCCGATGGCCTACGTGGAGCTGGTGGATCGTCCGGTTGCGGATGAGACTGCAGAAGCTGCAGAAGCCTAAGACACGCCGTTTTAGGTTTTCCGGCCCAACTAGGGTTCCGGGCATGGAAAAGCCGGTCATTGACCGGCTTTTCTTTTATTCCCGTCATGAAGATGTTGAAAAGAGATTAACCTGCAATGTTTCAGTCTCTGGACGATTTACTAAAGGCGCTCAACCCTCAGATTGTGGGCAGTCTCAAGCGCGCCATCGAACTGGGCAAGTGGCCAAATGGCGTTGCATTGACGGCGGAGCAGAAGTCACTCTGTGGTGAAGCGGTAGCCCACTGGGAGCAGCGACACGCGGCACCCACCGAACGGGTTGGCTATGTGCCTCCCAAAGCGACCCCCTGTGCGGATAAGCCCGACAGTGAGGAAGCGGTTACCTGGGTGAATTCCTAGGCTCTCTCCATTTGCGCGCAACGGCGCGCCGTCGCTGTACCCGCTTATAGCAGGTCGGGTAATTTCATTAGCAAGTGGGCTTTCTCCCGCTGGATCTTTCGGGCTCCCTCTGCATCGATTCTTTCAAGGTTCAGTACGGTTCCGGCGGTCAGTTGACCAAGGCGGTGTACGTCGGCACTGATCACATGGGCGATACGCGGGTAGCCGCCAATCGTCTGACCCTCTACAAAGCTGATAATGGGCAATCCATTCGGCGGTACCTGAACAGTGCCCGGACACACAGCGGATGAGACCTGTTGCGGCAAGTTTTCCCCGGGTAGTGGCGGTCCATCCAGTCGGATACCCATGCGGTTGCTTTGCGGGGAGACGGTAAAGCCTCCCGCATAAAGCTGCTGCTGCGCGCGGCTTAAAAAATGGTGTGCTTCCTGGCCGGCCACGGCGCGCAGCAGCGGTCGGTTCCCGTAATCCAGGCGGTATGCCCCCGGTAACCTGCGTATTTTTTCGATGCGGCAGTTGCGCAGGGGAAGCTGATCGCCGGCTTCCAGTGCGCGTCCCGCAACCCCACCAAACCTCGCAATCACATGTGTGGACAGACTCCCCATACAAGGCTCGATGGCAAACTCGGCGGCAAGTGCGATATACGCGCGGGCCCCGGATTGCAGTGTGCCGAAGCGAAGTCGGTCGCCGGCCTGCACTCGGATCACCGTATCGTTTTCGACGCTGGCGCCATTGAGTGTCAGTTCGAAGTGGGCACCGGTTATCGCGATGGACATATCCGTGGTGAACGCGATTTCCGGCCCTGTCAGTGTTACTTCAAGGCAGGGGTGGGATGCCGGGTTGCCGAGCAGCAGGTTTGCCAGGACCATGGCGACGGTATCCGCCGCGCCACCTCGAGCGAGCCCCCAGCGCAGTTTGCCGGGGCGGCCGCCATCCTGAATCGTGGTCTGCAATCCGGGTTTCAGAATATGCAGGCTCATGGGGTGCCCTCACCGGGGGACGCCAGCGCGGTTTTTTCCGGTGCGGCAAGCGGGTCGGTTTTGGCAAACTGGTGTGCACTAATGGGCACAAACTGAATACGATCCAGTGGTCGGGCAATAAATGGCGACAGCGTCTGCGGGCGGAACAGGGCCAGTGGTGTGCGTCCCAGTAGCTGCCAACCTCCGGGGGTAGCCTGGGGATAGATTCCAGTCTGACTGCCGCCGATACCGACGGATCCCGCGGGTACTTTAAATGCTGGCCGCGCTTTGCGTGGACATTGCAGTGCGGTATCCAGCCCACCCAGGTAGAGGAATCCGGGCGTAAACCCGAGCATATGCACCAGGTATTGGGGGCGACTGTGGCGGGCGATGATTTCCCCGGGACTCAGTCCGGAGTGTGCGCTCAGGGTCTGCATATCGGGGGCAAATTTACCCTCGTAGCATACGGGAATGCGTATCAGGTAGCGGGTACCGGAACGTGTCGCCCTGTTTGCCAGCGCGCTTTCGGTCAGCGATACCAGTAGGTCCTGCAGTCTTGCGGCTTCGGTCAAGCGCAGGGGATCGAAACACACGGTGAGGCACTGGTAGGCCGGGACCAGTTCGGTGACGGTATCCGGGGAGGCCGTTTCGATCGCCTCGGCGAGGGCAATGATGGTTTCACTCAGCGGTGCACTGGGCGCTGCGGAAAAGCGGATATCGAAGGCCGCGTCACCATTTGGTAGTACCTCAAAGCTCCCTGCTAACGACATCGCCTGTACCCCGCGCGCTGCAGAGCCTGCTGGAGTTTTCGTGCAATCGATTCCGCTTGAGGGTTATCTCCATGCAGGCAGATACTGTCGACGGAAAATTGCAGCGGTTTATTGTCGATCGAGAGGAAAGGCGTGCCAGCGGTGAGCGCCAGTACCTGGGTGAGGCAATGGTCAAAATCTTCGATCACGGCGCCGGGCATGCTGCGTGGTGACAGCTGATGGTCGTTCAGGTAGCGGCGATCCATAAATCCTTCCCGTAACACAAGGTAACCGTGCCTGCGCGCTGCCCGTTCCACGGCTGCATTGGCCAGTGCGAGTATGCACAGTGTGGGGAAAGCCTGGGCGAACATCTGCACAAGGTCTTCGGCAAGTGCATCATCGGCCTCGGCGTCGTTATACAGGGCGCCGTGCAGTTTGATATGGGTAAGAGTAACCCGTTCCTCTTGTGCCAGACTTTGCAGCGCCTGTATCTGCTCCCGAACTGAAGCCAGTAATGCCTGCCGTGGCATGGTAAGGGAAATACGGCCGAAATTTTTACGGTCCGGATAGCCCGGGTGTGCGCCGGCGGCGATCTGGTGTGTCCGCGCATTGATCAGCGAAAGCCGCATGGTTTCGGCGTTGCCGGCGTGACCACCACAGGCAATATTGCAGCGGGAGATATACGCCATGATGCGCGCGTCTCGCGCGCAGTGCTGTAGTTCTTCTCCCTCTCCCAGGTCGCAATTGATATCAATGGCTTTCACGGATCGCGTTCCTTGCCCTTTTGGCGGTGCCTCGGGGCCTACTTTTTCAGCATGGGTTTCAGGAAGCGTCCGGTATGCGAACCTTTCACCCTGGCCACCTGTTCCGGGGTGCCGGTGGCAATAATCTCTCCGCCGCCGGAGCCTCCTTCCGGGCCCAGGTCCACAATCCAGTCCGCGGTCTTGATCACATCCAGATTGTGCTCGATCACTACAATGGTGTTGCCGTGATCGCGCAGCCGGTGCAGCACGTCCAGCAGTAACTGAATATCGGCAAAGTGCAGGCCGGTGGTGGGTTCGTCGAGAATGTACAGGGTCTTGCCCGTATCCCGTTTGGACAGCTCGCGGGACAGCTTCACCCGCTGTGCCTCACCGCCGGACAGGGTGGTCGCCGCCTGGCCCAGTTTGATGTAGGACAGACCCACGTCCATCAGGGTCTGCAGTTTTTTGGCGATGGATGGTACCGGGTCAAAAAATTCCCGCGCGTCTTCCACGGTCATTTCCAGCACTTCGTGAATGCTTTTACCTTTGTACTGTACCTCCAGGGTTTCCCGGTTATAGCGTTTGCCCTTACAGGTATCGCAGGGTACGTAGATATCCGGTAGAAAGTGCATCTCGACCTTAATTACACCATCGCCCTGACAGGCCTCACAGCGGCCGCCCTTGACGTTGAAGCTGAAGCGACCGGGCTTGTAGCCGCGGGAGCGGGCCTCCTGGGTGCCTGCGAACAGCTCGCGAATGGGGGTAAAAATGCCCGTATAGGTGGCCGGGTTTGAGCGCGGGGTGCGGCCGATGGGGCTCTGGTCGATATCCACACATTTGTCGAAATGATCCAGCCCTTCAATCGCCTTGTGGGGCGATGCTTTCAGCGTGGTGGCCTTGTTCAGAGCGGTGGCGGCCAGTGGATACAGGGTGGTATTGATGAGGGTGGATTTACCCGAGCCGGACACGCCGGTGACACAGGTAAACAGGCCGACCGGAATTTCCAGGTCCACGTTTTTCAGGTTGTTGCCGGTGGCACCCTCGATGCGCAGCACATCGTCGCCGGCGGGATGGCGCTGTTTCGGCACCACAATCTGTCTGCTGCCAGAGAGGTATTGGCCGGTCAGTGAGCGTTCACTGGCAGCGATCTCGTCGTGGGTACCGGCGGCGACCACTTCGCCGCCATGCACGCCGGCACCGGGGCCGATATCCACAATGTAGTCCGCCGCGCGAATCGCATCTTCGTCATGTTCTACCACGATCACCGTATTACCGATGTCCCGCAGGTGGGTGAGGGTATTCAGCAGGCGCTCGTTGTCGCGCTGGTGGAGGCCGATGGAGGGCTCGTCGAGAATGTACATCACGCCCACAAGGCCGGCACCGATCTGGCTGGCCAAGCGGATGCGCTGGGCCTCGCCGCCGGACAGGGTCTCGGCACTGCGGTTCAGGGTCAGGTAATTCAGGCCCACGTCTACCAGGAAGCGGAAGCGATCCCGAAGCTCCTTGAGAATCTTGTCAGCGATCTCTTTCTGCGCGCCTTTGAATTTGAGCTGATTGGCGAAGTAGTCAAACGCATCCCCCACTGGCAGGTCGGTGATCTGTGCCAGGGTACGGTTATCCACAAATACATGGCGGGCTTCCCGGCGCAGGCGGGTGCCGTGGCACTCCGGGCACTGCTGGGTGCTCAGGTATTTGGCCAGTTCTTCGCGCACGGATTGGGACTCGGTGTCCCGGTAGCGACGCTGGAAATTGGGGATGATGCCCTCAAAGGTGTGGCGGCGCACGGTGATATCGCCGCGGTCGTTCACGTAGCTGAAGTCAATCGGGGTGTCGCCGCTGCCGTGCAGAATTACCGTGCGGTATTTTTTGGCGAGTTTTTTCCACGGCTTGTCCAGGTCAAAACCGTAGTGCTCGGAGAGGGAATCGAGCATGTGGTAGTAATAAATATTGCGCCTGTCCCAGCCGCGGATGGCGCCTTCGGAAATGCTGCTCTCCGGGTCCAGGATCACCTTGTCTTCGTCGAAGAACTGGTTGACGCCGAGGCCGTCGCAGCTGGGGCAGGCGCCGGCCGGATTGTTGAACGAGAAGAGGCGGGGTTCCAGTTCGTCCAGTGAGTAATCACATACCGGGCAGGCGTGGCGGGCGGAGAACAGGTGGTCGTCGCGGTCGCCATCCATAAAGCTGATGGCGGCGATGCCATCGGTCAGGTTCAGGGCCGTCTCGAAGGATTCCGCCAGGCGCAGCTGCAGATCGTCGCGCACCTTGAAGCGGTCCACCACCACTTCGATGGTGTGCTTCTTGCGCTTGTCCAGCTTGGGGGTATCGTCCAGGTCGCACACGGTGCCGTTGATCCGGGCGCGCACGAAGCCATCCCGGCGCAACTGCTCGAACACGTGCAGGTGCTCGCCCTTGCGGTCCCGCACCACCGGCGCCAACAGCATGATCTTGGTGCCCTCCGGCAGCGCCAGCACATGGTCCACCATCTGGCTGACGGTCTGTGCCTGCAGGGGCACGTGATGGTCCGGGCAGCGGGGCTCGCCCACCCGGGCAAACAGCAGGCGCAGGTAGTCATAGATTTCGGTGATGGTGCCCACAGTGGAGCGGGGGTTGTGAGAGGTGGACTTCTGTTCGATGGAGATGGCCGGAGAAAGCCCCTCCACAGTGTCCACATCCGGTTTTTCCATCATCGACAGGAACTGGCGGGCATAGGTGGAAAGCGATTCCACATAACGCCGCTGGCCCTCTGCGTAGAGGGTGTCGAACGCGAGTGAGGACTTACCGGAGCCGGACAGACCGGTAATCACAATAAGTTTGTCGCGGGGAATATCCAGGTCGATATTCTTCAGGTTGTGGGTGCGGGCACCCCTGACGTAAATCGTGTCCACTCGGGTTCCTGTTTCCGTATCTGGTGTGACTCGCGCGTCGGCCGTTGCGGGACCCGGCGAGGGCAAACGGTCAAGTATAATCCGACCGGTGGATGTGCCAAAATCCTTAGCCATCCCGATATGAATAACCTAGCGCAGAAATCATGATTCCCGTTATTTTGTGTGGTGGCACCGGCTCCCGCCTGTGGCCCCTTTCCCGCGAAGCCTATCCCAAGCAGTTTCTCTCCCTGGTGGGCAGTGAAACCATGTTGCAGGCCACTGCTCTGCGCCTGGAGGGGCTGGCGGAGGTGCAGGCGCCGATACTGGTGTGCAACGAGTCCCACCGGTTTGCTGCGGCCGAGCAGCTACAGGCAGTGGGCCGTGCGGCTCAGTCGATTCTGCTGGAGCCCTGCGCGCGCAATACAGCCCCAGCCATTGCACTGGCGGCCCTGGCGGCGGTGGAAAACGGCGAAGACCCACTGCTGTTGGTGCTGCCGGCGGATCACGTGGTTGGCGACCGGTCTGCTTTTCAGGCCGCGGTGACCTCTGCGACCCCGCTCGCCGAGGCCGGGCGCCTGGTGACCTTTGGCATTGTGCCCACCTGCGCCGAGACTGGGTATGGCTACATCCGCAGCGGCGCTCCTCTGGATGGTGGTTGGGAAGTGGCGGAGTTTGTGGAAAAACCGGATCTCGCCACCGCTGAGAAGTACGTCGCCAGTGGCGAATTCAACTGGAACAGCGGCATGTTCCTGTTCCGTGCTGCCCGCTATCTTGAGGAGCTGGCGCAGCACCAGCCGGAGATGCTGGAGCGCTGTCGCGCCGCTTTTGCCGGTGCCTCCCGGGACCTCGACTTCACCCGTGTGGACGCGGACGTTTTTGCGCGCTGCCCCGCGGACTCTGTGGACTATGCGGTGATGGAGAAAACCGAGGCCGCCGCAGTGGTACCGATGGATGCCGGCTGGAGCGATGTGGGCTCATGGTCGGCACTTTGGGAGCTGGCGCAAAAGGACGAATACGGAAACCTGTTGCAGGGCGATGTGCTGACCGAAGATGCCAGCGGCTGTCTGGTACACGGCGGCGACCGGCTGATCGGTGTGCTCGGCGTCCGGGATCTGGTGGTGGTGGATACCGACGATGCATTGATGGTCGCGGACAAGAGCCGGGTACAGGACGTCAAAAAACTGGTTGCGCAGCTTAAACACAGCGAGCGCAGGGAAGCAGAGAATCACCGCAAGGTCTTCCGCCCCTGGGGGTATTACGACTCGATTGACGCCGGGCCCCGCTTCCAGGTCAAGCGCATTGTGGTCAAGCCTGGCTGTCAGCTGTCCCTGCAGATGCACCACCACCGCGCCGAGCATTGGATTGTGGTTCGTGGTACCGCCAGGGTCACGCGCGGTGAGGACCAGCTGCTGCTGACCGAGAATGAGTCCACGTTTATTCCACTGGGGGTGGTACACCGCCTGGAAAACCCGGGCGCCATTCCCCTGGAGCTGATCGAAGTGCAGTCCGGCAGCTACCTCGGTGAGGACGACATTGTCCGCTTTGAGGATCAATACGGGCGCGACTGAGTAGCCAGCCCCTCCTATAGTTTTGAACTATCTCGCGGTTTGGTCGCGGGGGATCATTCCTCGCGGCCAGCGCTGGTACAATGCGCGCCGATATTCCCTGTGTCCGGATTTTTTGAATGAATTCCACCGAACGCCGCGCGCTCGCCGGTCTCGCTTCCCTCTACGTTTTTCGCATGCTGGGCCTGTTTATGGTACTTCCGGTGTTGTCCCTGTATGGCAGTGACTACAGCGGCAGCACGCCCGCCCTATTGGGGCTGGCACTGGGTGCTTACGGCTTGAGTCAGGCGATTCTGCAGATTCCGCTGGGCGTGTTGAGCGATCGCTGGGGGCGCAAACCGGTGATCTATATCGGGCTGGCGGTGTTCGCACTGGGTAGTGTGGTGGCCGCCATCACCGACTCTGTGTACGGCTTGATCGCCGGTCGTATCCTGCAGGGGGCGGGTGCCATTGCCGCGGCTACCATGGCGCTGGCCGCGGACCTGACCCGCGACGAAAACCGGGGCAAGGCGATGGCGGCCATCGGCGCCTCTATCGGGGTGGCGTTTGTTCTCGCCGTTGTGCTGGGGCCACTGGTGGCCGGACTGGGTGGGCTGTCCGCAATTTTCTGGCTGACCGCGCTGCTGGCGCTGGTTGGCATGTTGCTGGTGTGGCGCCTGGTGCCGAACCCGGCAGTCTCAACGCGGCGCGGTCCCCGGGCCGGTGATTTCTCGAAGTTGCTGGCCGGAGGTATGGTCTGGCGTCTGGTGAGTGGGGTCTTCTTTCTGCATCTGCTGCTTACGGCGCTGTTTGTGCCACTTCCGTTGGTGCTGCTAGAGCAGTTGCAGCTGCCCAGCACCGGTCACTGGAAACTCTATGCGCCACTGATGCTGGGTGCCTTTGTCGTCATGCTGCCGCTGATGCGCGTGGCGGAAAAACGCCAGCAGGTGCCGGCGGCCATGCGGCTGGCGTTGCTGGGGCTGATTTTTGGTGCGCTCGCGTTGATGCCGTCGATCACGGGGGGCTGGATTATTGTCTGCCTGGGGCTGTTCTTCCTTGCGTTCAACCTGTTGGAGGCACTGCTGCCCGCACAGCTTACCCGGGTTGTCCCCGCGGAGTGTCGCGGTGCCGCCACCGGGCTGTACGCCACCGCACAGTTTCTCGGGGCTTTTGCCGGTGGCAGTGTCTCGGGCCTTCTTTTTGGCCAGGGTGGTGCGGGGGCCGTGGCCACCTTCCTGCTCGGGGTGCTGCTGGTCTGGTCGGTGAGCTGGTGGCAGCTGCGCGGCACGCGCGTACCGGTTGTGAGCAGCTGAGCCGGCGGTGCTCCCACTGGATCTTCCATTGAGTCCGATAGGTCGGCCCTTGCGGCGGTGACGGCGCCCCGCCGAGTGTTGTATCCTGCTGGATATAAATACACTGTTGGCTGCGCTCGCTCCATGCCCGGAAGGTGGTTTCGGGAAGAGCTCCAGAGAGCGGGTTCCGCAAGAGAGCCCCAGAGCGCTGGTATTCCGTCAGAATTTTTCATTTTATCTTGAACATAAGAGCTCTCGTGATTTCGGGGGCGTCAGAGAGGAGAGGCACATGGCTTCCAGAGGCGTGAACAAAGTAATCCTGGTGGGTAACCTGGGTGGTGATCCGGAGACCCGCTACATGCCCAGCGGTGGTGCCGTAACCAATATCACCGTGGCCACTTCCGAGACCTGGAAAGACAAGCAGACCGGCCAGCAGCAGGAGCGGACTGAATGGCACCGGGTGGTGTTCTTCAACCGCCTGGCGGAAATCGCCGGTGAATACCTGCGCAAAGGCAGCAAGGTCTATCTGGAAGGTTCTCTGCGCACCCGCAAGTGGCAGGATAAAAACACCGGGCAGGATCGCTACACTACCGAGATCGTTGCCGCTGAAATGCAGATGCTCGACAGCCGTGGTGAGGGTGGCTACCAGCAGAATCAGGGGGGCGGCTTCCAACAGCAGAATCAGGGAGGCTACGCCCAGGATCAGGGTGGCTACCAGGACGACTACTCCCAGGGCCGTTCCGCTCCATCGCCCATGGCACCCTCTCAGCAGGGTGGGCCGCAGGGCGGTCAGCCACAGAACAAACCGGCCAGCCAGCCGCCGGCGGGTGGTTTTGACAACAGCTTCGACGACGACATCCCCTTCTAAGCCGGGTCTGAACTGCGATGCATCACACCGGCTATACCCCGGATACCGCGGTCGTCATCGGGGCTGGCAATGCGCTGGATAGTGCGCTGCAGAAAGGTCTACAGAAAGTGGGCTTTCGAGTGCAGCTACTGGGGGCGGAATCGTTTGTCACCAGCGGCCTCGCCGCTGGCTCCAGACCGATTGTGGTCAATGCCGCGAGCTGTGCCGGTGGTCCCCGGATGGCGGGCGCCAAGGCCGTGTGTGAGGCGCTACTGAATCAGCCTTGCCACGCGCTGTTGCATCTTTCTTCCTACGGGGTTTTCGGCCGGGTGCGCGGTAAAAAAATCGATGAAGAGGCGGAGCCGGGGCCCCTGTCAGAGCGGGGCAAAGACTGGCTTGCCTGTGAACAGATCCTGTCCGGGGTGGATAACGCCAGTATCCTGCGCCTGGGCTGGCAGGTGGATCGCAGCGAAGATGCGCTGCTCGGGCGGGTATTGCGCACCCTGCTGGATGGGCGCACGGTGTCTCTCGATGACGTCAGTCTCGGCAATCCGGTGACTGTATCGGATCTGGTGCGGGTTTCCGTGGCGGTTGTCCAGCAGCTGGCCAGCGGCGCTCCCAAGGCCGGGCTCTATCACTATGGCTCTGCCGATACCTGTACCGCCATGGACTTCGGCCGTGAAGTCGTGGATCGGGTGCGTTCCCTTTATGGTGAAGACTTTGCCGCGGAGCTGGAAGCGCTGGACACAGCGGACGAAGACCGCTCGTCGGTACTGTCCTGTGAGCGGCTGCGGGACGTTTTCGGTATTCAGCAGCGCAGCTGGCGCCAGGGGCTGACCCGCCAGGTGGAGTTGTGGCTGGAGCGACTGCAGAAGGATGTGAAGGGGTAGGCTCGGGTCTGTTAGGGCGGCTGGTCACACGGACAACGAAAAAGGGCGAATCGCTGTGCGATTCGCCCTTTTTCGTCTGGTCTGCCCGCAGTGCGGGGCTTTGAACCGCCCGCCGGTGTCAGATCTTGTCGAAGATCAGACTGGCGTTGGTGCCGCCAAACCCGAAGGAGTTGGACAGGGCGCGATTGACCTTGGTCTCCCGCAGCTCAGTCACCAGGTCCAGTCCCTCTGCGGCTTCATCTACGCTCTCCACATTGGCGGAGGCGGCGATAAAGTCGTTCTGCATCATCAGCAGGGAGTAGATGGCTTCCTGTACACCAGCGGCGCCCAGAGAGTGACCGGTCAGGGATTTGGTGGAGGCAAATGCCGGTACCTTGTCGCCGAACACTTCTTTCATAGCACGCAGTTCGGCTACATCCCCTACCGGAGTGGAGGTGCCGTGGGTGTTGATGTAGTCCACACCGCCTTCCAGGCCGTTACCGTCCATTCCGGCCAGCGCCTGCTGCATGCAGCGGGCGGCGCCTTCACCGCTCGGAGCCACCATGTCATAGCCGTCGGAGGTGGCTCCGTAGCCCACCAGCTCGGCGATGATGTTGGCGCCACGCGCCTTGGCGTGTTCGTATTCTTCCAGCACCACACAGCCGCCACCACCGGCGATCACAAAGCCGTCACGGTTGGCGTCGTAGGGGCGAGATGCGGTAGTCGGGGCATCGTTGTACTTGGAGGAAAGGGCGCCCATGGCGTCGAACAGATGGGTCAGGCTCCAGGCCAGCTCTTCACCACCACCGGCAAAGACCACGTCCTGCTTGCCCATCTGGATCAGCTCTGCACCGTTGCCGATACAGTGTGCGGAGGTAGCGCAGGCGGAAGAGATGGAGTAGTTGACGCCCTTGATCTTGAAGGGGGTGGCCAGGCACGCGGAAACGGTGCTGCCCATCACCTGGGGTACCCGGTAGGCGCCCACACGGCGTACACCTTTGGTCTTCAGAATATTGGCAGATTCGATGATGGCGGCGGTGGAGGTGCCGCCGGAGCCCATCACCAGCCCGGTGCGAGGATTGGATACATCGGACTCTTCCAGGCCCGCCATTGCGATGGCCTCGGCCATGGAAATGTACGCGTAGGCGGCGGAGTCGCCCATAAACCGCAGGTGTTTGCGGTCGATATGCTCTTTGAAGTCGATATCGACCACACCGGCGATCTGGCTGCGCAGACCCAGCTCGGCGTACTCATCCATGGTGCGGATGCCGCTGCGGCCGGCTTTCAGGGAGGCCAGCACTTCGGTCGTATTGTTGCCAATGCAGGAAGTGATGCCCATTCCGGTAATAACTACCCGGCGCATAGTGATCTCCAGTAAAACTTGTTGTGTGAATTGTTATTGTTTTATGTGACAGGCGCTTGCTTGAACACAGACCCGATCAGAAGTTGTCGGTGCGGGTAAACAGACCGACACGCAGGTCTTTGGCCGTGTAGATCTCTCGGCCGTCGACGGAAACGGAGCCGTTGCCGATGCCCATCACCAGCTTGCGCTCAACCAGGCGGCTCATCTGGATATGGTACGTCACTTTCTTGTTGGTCGGCAGGATCTGGCCGGTGAACTTCACCTCGCCACAGCCCAATGCGCGACCGCGGCCCGGATTGCCCTTCCAGGCCAGGAAGTAGCCGAGCAGCTGCCACATGGCGTCGAGACCCAGGCAGCCCGGCATTACCGGGTCACCGGGGAAGTGGCAGTCAAAGAACCACAGGTCCGGCGTGATATCCAGTTCGGCGATCAGCTCCCCTTTGCCGAATTCACCGCCGTCTTTGGCAATGTGCGTAATGCGATCCAGCATCAGCATGTTGGGAGCAGGCAGCTGGGCATTGCCCGGGCCGAACATATTACCCTGGCTGCATTCCAGGAGTTCTTCACGGGTGTAGCTGCTTTTTTGAACGAAATTACTCATTGGGTCCCCGATTCTGGGTATTTCTTACACGAGCCGGCATTCTAAGGGCTAAGGCGTCCTTGTCCAGTCGGTCATAACCCTTTTTGTGACCGGAACTGTCCCAATTAGCCCTTGACCAACCATCTGTGGCTTGAAACTCCGGACATCTTGCCAGATTGCCCGGCCGCAGCGCCGCTGGCGCACTGGCGGAATATTGCACCTGAATGTTGCAACAGAATTGTGATAACTTTCGGCGTTTCGGGAAATGGCCAGATGCTGCCACAGGTTCCCAGGCACGAATATTAATGAGGGGAGTGTCATGCTCAAAAAATGTCTTTTCCCGGTCGCCGGGTACGGGACGCGTTTTCTGCCCGCCACCAAGGCCATGCCCAAAGAAATGCTGCCGCTGGTCAACAAGCCTCTGGTGCAATACGGGGTCGAAGAAGCCATCGAGGCGGGACTGACCGAGATCGGCTTTGTTACCGGTCGCGGCAAGCGCGCCATCGAAGACCATTTCGATACCAACTTTGAGCTGGAACACCAGATTGCCGGAACCGGTAAAGAGCGCTACCTGGATTGTGTGCGCCAGGTGATCGACAGCGCCAGCTTCTCCTACACCCGTCAGGGCGAAATGCGCGGCCTCGGCGACGCCATTCTGCAGGGGCAGCGGCTGATTGGCGATGAGCCGTTTGGTGTGGTGTTGGCCGATGACCTGTGCCTGAATGATGATCTGGGGGTGCTCGGACAGATGGTGCAACTCTACAAGCAGTTCCGCTGCAGCATCGTAGCGGTCGAGGAAGTGCCCAAGGAGCATATCCACAAGTTCGGTGTGATTGCCGGCAACGAAATCAAGCCCGGCCTCTACCAGGTCACCGACATGGTGGAAAAACCCAAGGCCGAAGACGCGCCGAGCAATATGGCGATTATCGGCCGCTATGTGCTGACCCCGGATATCTTCGATCTGATTCGTGAAACGCCGCCGGGCAAAAACGGCGAGGTGCAGATCACCGATGCGCTGCTGACGCAGGCCAAACGTGGTTGCGTTCTTGCATACCGTTTTAAAGGCCGCCGTTTTGACTGCGGCTCGGTGGATGGCTTTATCGAAGCCACCAACCATGTGTATCAAAATATCTATCTGCCAGGGGAGAATGGCTGAATGTCCGAGTTAACCTGTTTTAAAGCCTATGACCTGCGCGGCCGCGTGCCGGATGAGCTGAACACGGATGTCGCTTATCGAGTAGGTCGCGCCTTTGCGCAATTTCTCGACGCCCGCCGCGTCGTGGTTGGTCACGATATCCGCCTCACCAGCAGCGAGTTGACCGACGCCCTGGCCAATGGCCTGCGCGATGCGGGGGCCGATGTTTACCACATTGGTGAGTGCGGCACTGAAGAGATTTATTTTTCCACCTTCCATGGCGACTTTGACGGCGGTATCTGTGTGACCGCCAGCCACAATCCCATGGATTACAACGGCATGAAATTCGTGCGCGCGGGCTCCCGCCCGATCAGTGGCGACACTGGCCTGCTGGATATCAAAAAGCTCGCGGAAGAAAACAATTTCGGCGAAGTGGAAAAGCGCGGCGAACTGCACACGTTCGCGCACCGCGACGACTTCGTGAAACACCTGCTGGGTTATGTGGATGTTGCCGAGCTGAAACCGCTGAAGCTGGTGGTTAACGCCGGTAATGGTGGTGCCGGTAGCGTGGTGGATGCGCTGGCGCCCCACCTGCCATTCGAGTTTGTGCGCGTGCACCACGAGCCCGATGGTACCTTCCCCAACGGTATCCCTAACCCGATTCTGCCGGAGAACCGCGAGTCTACTGCTGCAGCGGTACGTGAGAGCGGTGCGGATTTCGGCATTGCCTGGGATGGTGACTTTGATCGCTGCTTCTTCTTTGATGAAGGTGGCAACTTTATTGAGGGTTACTACGTTGTCGGCCTGCTGGCGGAGGCATTCCTGCTCAAAAATCCGGGTGCCAATGTCGTCCACGATCCACGCCTGACCTGGAATACCGAAGACATCGTAAAAGCGGCGGGCGGTGAGCCGGTGCAGAGCAAAACCGGCCACGCGTTTATTAAAGAGCGGATGCGCAAGGAAGATGCCATTTACGGTGGCGAGATGAGCGCGCACCACTATTTCCGCGACTTTGCCTACTGCGACAGTGGCATGATCCCGTGGTTGCTGGTGGCCGAACTGGTAAGCCGCAGTGGCAAGTCTCTGTCCCAGCTGGTGGGTGAGCGGATGGGGGCTTTCCCCTGCAGTGGCGAGATCAACTCCAAAGTGGAAGATCCCAAAGCACTGTTAAAGGCGGCGGAAGAAAAATATGCAGGCGACGCTAACAGCGTCGAACACGTGGATGGCCTGAGCGTGGCTTTTGATGATTGGCGGTTCAACCTGCGTATGTCCAACACTGAGCCGGTTGTGCGTCTGAATGTTGAATCCCGTGGGGATGAGGCGTTGATGAAGGCCAAGACTGAGGAGTTGCTCGGCCTGATTCGCGGGTAGTTATTTGCTTCGTAGAGATGTGTTTTCGGCGCTCGTCGTTGGGTTCTATCGAGCTCCGTAGTTGAGGCTGGTGGCGGCCCTGCTACCGGGTACGACTTTGCGAGACACGCCGTGAACCCATCCCTGGGGGCTCTTCCGCGAGGTCCCTCTCGCGGAAGGTCTCGCAAAGTCGTACCCGGTATCAGAGCCTTAGCGTGAAATCTTTTACTTCGTTTCGTATAGAGCAAAGGAATCGAAGCGCAACAGTTAAGTGCGAAGGCGGGGTGCCGGGGGAAAGGTTTCGAAAGCGTCGGCGACAGGGATGTATTCACAGGGGGGCGCCTAGCTCGGTTTCGAAACCTTTCCCCCGGTGCCCCGCCGCCACCGCAAGAAATTAAAGCCTCTATAACCAAGAAAGCCCCGGAATAACTCCAGGGCTTTTTGGTTAGGTAGTCCGCTGAATCGAAAACTCCGCAAGCTGCCTGAGTGCAGTTTTGTGCTCACCGTCTGGCAGAAACTCCAGTTTTTCCAGAGCCAGCGCCACTTCTTTCCTCGCCCGATCAAAGGTGTAATCCAAGGCGCCACAATTCTCGATGGCCGCCACGATCTCGGTGAGTTTCTCCGAACTCTTTTGCTCAATGGCTTCTTTCACCAGCACCGCCTGTTCCGCAGTGCCATTTGCCATGGCATAAATCAGCGGCAGGGTAGGTTTGCCCTCGGCCAGGTCGTCACCCACATTCTTGCCCAGCTCTTCCGAATTACCCCGGTAGTCCAGTGCATCGTCGACGAGCTGGAACGCGGAACCCAGGTGGCGGCCGTAGAGTTTCAGGGATTCCCGTTCGTCGTCAGTACAGCCGGCCAGTACTGCTGCGGTCTCACAAGCGGCCTCGAACAGGGCGCCGGTCTTCTTGTGGATAACTGTTAGGTAGTTTTCTTCGCTGACCGCTGGATCGCCGGCGTTCACCAGCTGCTGCACCTCGCCCTCGGCAATGGTATTGGTGGTATCCGACAGGATGGACATGATGTCCATATCCTGCAATGCCACCATCATCTGGAAGGCGCGGGAGTAGAGGAAGTCCCCCACCAGCACCGCCGGTGCATTGCCCCACTGGGCGTTGGCGGTGAGACGGCCGCGGCGCATATCCGACGTATCCACCACGTCATCGTGCAGCAGGGTCGCGGTGTGGATAAACTCGATGATCGCCGCCAGAGTGATATGGTTGCTGCCCTGGTAACCGGCGGCGCGGCTGCACAGCAGTACCAGTAAAGGGCGCAGGCGTTTGCCGCCAGCCTCGACCAGGTAGTGTCCGATGTTCTCCACCAGGGGAACGTCCGAGTGCAGTTGGTCGATGATGTGTTGATTGACGGCGGCGAAGTCGTCCGCGGCTACCTGATGAAAGGGCAACATGCAGGGTCCTTAATACTTCTCTGTATCGGTTTACGGCGGCAAGCCTAGCGGTTTTGGCCCCGTGCGGAAAGGAAGCCTGCCCGAAAAGTGCGCTATTGTATCAAGCGGGCGAATTGATTAGAATCTGCGCCCCGCTCAAACCCGGTCCGCTCTGTGGGCGATTCCGTCGGCGGGAAGAAGTATCAATCATCAACGGCGCAAGCTCCCAAAATGCTGGCTAACCGGTCATCTTAACCTGACCAGCCGCTGCTTCGTGTCGTCCATTTTGGAGCATAGAAATATGTACGCTGTGATCGAAAGCGGTGGTAAACAACACCGTGTAGAAGAAGGCGAAGTACTGCGCCTGGAAAAAATTGAAGTCGCTACTGGCGAATCTGTCGATTTCGACAAGGTTCTGATGGTAGTGAACGGTGACACCATCAATATTGGTGCGCCGGTCGTGGAAGGTGCCAAGGTGACTGCAGAAGTGCTGAGCCACGGCCGCGGCGAGAAGGTGAAAATCATCAAGTTCCGTCGTCGTAAGCACTCCATGAAGCGTCAGGGCCACCGTCAGTGGTACACCGAAGTCAAAATCACTGGCATCAAAGGCTAATCACCAGGTAACAGAAGAGGAGTAACTACTCATGGCACACAAGAAAGCTGGCGGTAGTACGCGCAACGGTCGCGATTCCGAAAGTAAACGCCTGGGCGTTAAGCGCTTTGGCGGCCAAGCGGTTTCCGCAGGCAGCATCATCGTCCGTCAACGTGGCACCAAGTTCCACGCTGGCGTAAACGTTGGTATGGGCAAAGATCACACCCTGTTCGCAACCGCCGATGGCGTTGTGAAGTTTGAGGTGAAAGGCGCCAACAACCGCAAGTTTGTTTCTATCGAAACAGCCTAAGCGGTCATCACGCCCGATCGAAAAGCCCCGCAATCGCGGGGCTTTTTTGTATTGATCAGCCGCAAATTACACTGAAGACCGGACAACCCGGTAAAGTAGAGACATGAAATTTGTAGATGAGGCGCCGATTACGGTGCAGGCCGGCAACGGCGGTAAAGGTTGCTTGAGCTTCCGTCGCGAGAAGTTTGTCGCCAAGGGCGGCCCCGATGGGGGTGACGGCGGCGATGGCGGTTCCGTGTATCTGGTGGCCGACGAGTCACTGAATACCCTGGTGGACTACCGATATCAGCCCAATTATCAGGCTCAGAACGGCGAGGCCGGCCGCGGTCGTAACTGCACCGGCGCCAAGGGCGAAGATCTGGTGCTGAAGGTGCCCGTGGGCACCACCGCCATCGACGTGGATACCGGGGAAACCCTCGGCGACCTGCTGGAGCCCGGCGAAAAGCTGCTGGTGGCCCAGGGTGGCTGGCACGGCCTCGGCAATACCCGCTTCAAGTCCAGTACCAATCGCGCCCCCCGCCAGACGACCCCGGGCAGTGAGGGCGAGCGCCGCAGTATCAAGCTGGAGCTGAAGGTGCTGGCGGACGTGGGTATGCTGGGTTTGCCCAACGCGGGTAAGTCCACGTTTATTCGCGCGGTTTCCGCCGCCAAGCCCAAGGTGGCCAACTACCCGTTTACCACCCTGGTGCCGAACCTGGGTGTGGTGAAGGTGCAGAAATACCGCAGCTTTGTCATCGCCGATATTCCCGGGCTCATCGAAGGGGCTGCGGAGGGGGCAGGGCTGGGTATCCGCTTCCTCAAGCATCTGACCCGCTGTCGTGTGCTGCTGCATCTGGTGGATCTGGCGCCGTTCGACGGTTCCGATCCCGCGCAGAACGCCCTGGCGATCGAGCGCGAGCTGGAAGCCTTCAGTCCCACTCTGGCCGAGCGTGAGCGCTGGCTGGTGCTCAACAAGACCGACCTGGTGCCGGCGAACGAGCTGGAGGAGCGCTGCCAATCCGTGGTCAATGCCTTGGGCTGGCAGGGGCCGGTATTCCGCGTGGCGGCCATTCGCGGCGAGGGCACCGATGTGCTCGCGGGTCAGCTGATGGATTACCTGGAGGAGCGCAAGGAGCTGGAGGAGCAGGACGGCGAGCTGTTCGAGGCGGAGCAGGAGGCCCAGCGCCAGATGCAGCGGGAAGCCCGCGAGCGAATCGAGCACCTGCGTGAAGCCCAGCGTGCCAGGCGCAAGGCGGCAAAAGAATCTGATGAGGATGACGAAGATTGGGACGACGATGACTATGACGTCGATGTAGAATATCGTCCCTGAGTCGTCTGCCCCTGCAGCGCAAAATCCTGTGTAAGGAATTGACCGCAGGGGCACCTCCCCCATCATGAGGAAGAAATGGATTCCATCTCGTCGCGCCAGCAACTTGCCGCCAGCAAGCGCTGGGTCGTTAAAATTGGCAGTGCCCTGTTAACCGACAATGGCCGCGGTGTGAATCGCGCCGCCATTCAGAACTGGGCTGGTCAGATCAGTGCCCTGCGCCGTCAGGGTATCGAAGTATTGCTGGTGTCCTCCGGTGCCGTGGCGGCGGGTATGGATCGCCTGGGCTGGCGCAAGCGCCCGGAATCCATTCACCAGTTGCAGGCGGCGGCGGCCGTGGGCCAGAGTCATCTGGTGCAGGTGTATGAGCACGCCTTCGGACAATTCGACTGTCGTACCGCGCAGATTCTGCTGGACCATGACGACCTCTCCAATCGCACCCGCTATCTAAATGCCCGTAGCACCATCAAAACGTTGCTGTCGCTGGGGGCGGTGCCGATCATCAATGAAAACGATACGGTGGTGACCGACGAGATTCGCTTCGGTGATAACGATACGCTCGGAGCGCTGGTGGCGAACCTGGTTGAGGCGGATGTACTGTTGATACTCACCGATGCCGATGGCCTGTTTACCCAAGACCCCCGGGATAATCCCGCCGCCGAGCTGGTGCGCGAGGCGACGGCGACCGATCCACGTCTGGTGACCATGGCGGGCGGTTCCCGCAGCGGTCTCGGTCGTGGCGGGATGGCCACCAAGGTGCGCGCGGCGCAACTGGCGGCGCGCTCCGGCGCACGTACGTTGATCGTAGGGGGCAGTGCCGATTCGGTGATCGAGCGAGTGGCGGCCGGTGAAGATCTGGGAACGCTATTGTTGCCGGAGGCGGACCGACTGACGGCGCGCAAGCGCTGGCTGGCCGGGCAGTTGCAGGTGCGCGGTAAGCTGGTGCTGGATACCGGCGCCGAGCGGGCGTTGCGGGAGCAGGGCAAAAGCCTGCTGCCGGTGGGGGTTGCCGGGCTTGAGGGGCGATTCTATCGCGGGGAGCTGGTGAGCTGCGTGAATGGCGCTGGCGAAGAGATTGCCCGGGGGCTGGTGAACTACGACAGCACCGAGGCGGTAAAGATCTGTGGTCAGCCCTCCGATCGGATTGTCGAGCTGCTCGGCTATCGCGACGACGACGAGCTGATTCACCGCGATAACCTGATTCTGCTTTAGGCTTTCTTCAAGGTTTATTGGCGGTCTCGATTCCGGTTAAAGCCTTGCGAGACACGCCGTGCACCCATCGTTGGGGGCTCTGCGAAAACATCCCTGTTTTCGAAGGTCTCGCAAGGCTTTAACCGGAATCGAAACCTATCGTCAGCGACTGGCAGTTTCTTTTATGCAATAAAAAACCCCGCATCAGCGGGGTTTTTTGTGCTCAGGAAGCGGCGGCTTAGGCAGCCAGCTTCTTGATCTGGGCATTCAGGCGGCTCTTATGGCGAGCGGCCTTATTCTTGTGAATGATGCCCTTGTCGGCCATGCGGTCGATAACCGGCACGGCAGCCTCGTAGGCAGTCTTGGCTTTTTCCGCATCACCTGCATCAATGGCCGCAACTACCTTTTTGATGTAGGTGCGCACCATGGAGCGCAGGCTGGCGTTGTGATTGCGGCGCTTTTCGTTCTGGCGCGCGCGTTTCTTCGCTTGGGGTGAGTTGGCCACCGGTTGCTCCTGTCTGGAATCTGTAAAATCTCGAACAATCGGGCCGGGGGCCCGTTTGGGACGCGACATTATCCCCAGCGTTGGTTGTTTGTCAACCGCTTGGGGTGCCAGTTTGTGACCATCTGGGCGGGGGGATAGGCCTCAATGGCTTGCCTGATGTCAAACCCCGTCATGCCGGACTTGATCCGGCATCCAGCTCCGTGGCACTGGATTCCGGGTCAAGCCCGGAATGACGAAGTGGTGACTCATCGTAGGGTGGATAAGCGCAGCGCATCCACCGCTAACGCGGCAAAACCAAGGTGAAGATGACGCCGCGCCCGTCATCGCGGTTTGCGGCCTCCAGTGTCCCCTGGTGGAAGTCTGCGATCAGGCGCGCGATATGTAATCCCAACCCCAGGTGCCCCTCCTTGCCGCCGTCATTGCGTACCGAGACCAGGGAGTCAAAGAGTTTCTGCTCAAACCCTTCCGGCAGCGGTGGCCCGTCGTTGCTGACCTGGAGTATGTATTCTCTGGCCGTCGCTTCCAGTGCAAGCCGGATTTCTGAGCTCTCCGGCGCAAAGCTCACCGCGTTGTCAGCCAGCTTGTCCAGCAATTGTGCCAGCAATTCTGGCGCGCCGTAGTAGAGCTGCGGGCCTTCCGGCGCACGCAGCGTGAAGCCGTACTGGGGGTGGGCATCTGCGTAGCTCTGGGTCAGCAGTTGCAGCAGATCGTGGAGGTCGAACTCCTCTCGTTCCGCCTGGTTGATGCTCGCTTCCAGGTGGTTGGCGGCGGACAGGGCATTGAGAATGGACGACAGCCGCGCGCCACCCTCGGCGGCGCGTTCGGCGTAGCGCCGGCTGTCGCTGTCCAGCTCACCTGCGCTCAGGTTGTCCAGGGACGAGCGCATCACTGCGAGCGGCGTGCGCAGCTCGTGGGAGAGTTTGCTGGCGAGGCTGCGCAGATACTGGTGATAGTGATCCAGCTCGCGCAACAGACTGGCGAAGGCCCGGTTCAGGGCGCCCAGCTCGTCATTCAGAATTGGTCTGGGGAAGTCGCCGCGCAGGCGGCCGCTGGCGTCCACCGCCGTTTGGGCTACCTTGTGCAACTTGCGGATCCGCCACGACAGCCAGCTGGCGTAGCCGAGCAGCAGAAGCAGTACCAGACCCGCAGCACCGGCGGTGGTCAGCCACAGTCTGCGTGCGGCGGATTCGGTAAGAGACTGCAGGGCGCTGGTAGATTGGGCAGTGATCACCCGGCCCAGTAGCGGCCGCTCGATAATATTGTCCGCGCGGGTGACCACGGGCACGCTCACTGCGCCAATACGTTCGTCGCTGGTGGCACTTGTATCCGTGGTGGGGGCGCCGAACCACTGGCTGGCAGTTTCCCGGTTCCGGGTCAGGGCCGGGGGGAGCTGACTTTCGGGTAAGGGGGGGAGCTGGCCGGTGGCGAGGACCTGGCGATAAAACCAGTCTCTCAGCCAGTTGTGGTTGTCGTCAGCAGCTGCCACAGATCGGTCCCGGTGCCAGTCGCGGCCGGTGCGGGCGAGGACGAACCCCTCCTGGTCGACCACCGTCAGCTGCAATTCCGGTCGTGCGAAGTGCTCGAGCTCCTGCTGCAGCGCCGGCAAGGGCTCCACCAATGCCCCCGGTCGGCCATCCGCGGGCAGGGTGCTGGCGATACGCTGGGGAGTGCCGCCGTCGCTGCGCACGCGATCGAGAACCCGCACCGCCAGCTCGCCATCGGTGAGGGCGAACGGCATGGCCAGTTCCAGCTGGTAGCCCCTGGGAGAGGCGGTCCAGCGCCCGCGAATGCGCAGTTCACGCTCGTACTTGCCGCGCCGCGGGTTGTACCACATGGCCTGTACCGGCCCCTGGCTGGCCACCGGCAGAATATAGTGCTGGTGCGCGGTAAACAGCTCCACGGTGTCGCCGTTGGACACCCCGGCAAGGCGCGGATCGCGGTAGCTGGGGGTCTGGTCCTGAGCCGTGAGCAGTAAATAGACCCGCTCGCCGCGTCTGCCGAGGGTGACGCGGGCCTGTGGCTTGCCCTGCAGGTCGTCGAGTACTTTCGGAGGCAGCCCCTGCGCGCGCCACTCTTCTCCGTAGCCGTCCAGTACCGGGGCCTGCGCCAGTGGATGGAGATACAGCTGGGCACCCGGTGGTCGCCCGGTGCGCCGCGGATCCGGGGCAATCAGTTCCGGGGCGCTGGCCAGGCGGGCGGCGATGGCGTTGCCGGTCGCTTCCAGTGTCTGCATCTGCCCCTGGCTCAGGGCTTCATCCACCTGGCGCAGATACTGGCAGCCCGCCCAGGGCAGGGCGAGGGTACACAGGCTCAGTAAAACCAGCTGGCTGCGAAGCTTCATTTCTCGGGGAGGCCCATGAATGTTTACACCTGCCAGCGGTAGCCCATGCCATAGGCGGTGGCAATGGCATCGAAGTGGCTGTCGACGGTCTGGAACTTGCGGCGGATACGTTTGACGTGGGAGGTGATGGTGTTGTCGTCCAGTACCACGCGAGCGGCTTCCATCAGCTGGCTGCGGGATTTGACGTGGCCCGGGCGTTTGGCCAGGGCGTGCACGATCCAGAACTCGGTTACCGTGAGGTCCACGGGCTCGCCTTTCCAGTGGCAATGCAGCCGCGAGACATCCAGCTGCAGGTCGCCCTGAGTGATCACCTCCTCGTCACTGCCCGTCGATTGCATCACGCTTACCCGGCGCAGCAGGGCGCTGATGCGCGCCTGCATATGGGGCAGGGAAATATCCTTGGTCAGGTAGTCATCGGCGCCCAGGCGCAGGCCGGAAATAATATCCAGCTCGGAGTCCCGCGCGGTCAGAAACAGAATAGGCAGGGTTGGCGCCATGGCGCGCAGTTCCCGGCACAGTTCAAAGCCCCCTTCGATTTCGGCGCCCAGCCCCACATCGATCACTGCCAGATCCGGCAGGCGCTGCTGGAAGGCGGCCAGAGCGTCCGGGCGCGTATGGTACAGGTTGACCTGGTAGCCGCTGCGGCGCAGGGCGTCGCGGTAATTTTCCGCGATGGCAATTTCATCTTCGACAATGGCGATGGTGGGGCTGCTCATGGGCGTATTGTTATGATTCCGGCCGAGAAAAAACGGATGATTGAAATTCGATGCGGAAAATCATGCCCGAAGTGTGCGAGGCAGGCAAAAGTAACTGGCGGCTTTTGGTGTGAAGCGGACCCTCAGTGTAAAAAAGCGCGCAGCTTTAAGATTGCGCGCAAGGTTACTGCTTACAGGGTTGCACTGGAGGCGCCGGTTGTCGCTTTTGCAGAGCGGGCAACCGGCACGGGGAAGCGGTTTGCCGGTATCGCGGCTCAGAAAGAGCCGGCGACGGTCTCCGGCATGCCGAAGTGGATGTCTACCCGGCGTTCGAGGGCATAGGCGTCCAGGTCACCTTTGCTCGCCTTGGACTGACTGGCACCCAGGGCGCGGCGTTCAATACGCTCGGGGGCTACGCCGTAGGCTTCCAGGGTACGCTGCACGCTCAGCGCGCGCTGATCGGAAAGTACATTGTTGTACCCGTCGCTGCCACGGGGATCGGAGTGGCCCTCCAGGTGTACCTGCAGCTGCGGGTGGCGGTTGAGGAAGTCGGCCATGGCAGCAACCTGCTGTTCCTGGGCTTCCTGCAGCTCGTCGTCCCCGGTGGTGAACAGCATCTGGAACTCCAGGCTTTCCAGCGCCAGTTCCTGGGCATCGTTGGCGGACAGTCGCGCCGCATCCAGCTGCTGTGCGAGGTTACCCAGTTCGGTACGGCTTTCAGTGAGTTGAGTTGCGAGCATGTCTGCCTCTTCTGCTTGCTTGATCTGTTCGCCCAGCCAGGCGCCACCGAGGGCGCCGGCGATAAATCCTACCGGGCCTCCCACGGCGGCGCCCGCAACTGCGGCGCCGGTAAATACGGTGGCCTGCTTGGCCGGAGTCAGGGGGTCGCCCTGTAATGCTTTCTCGGTGTCAGTAGCGGCCTCAGCGGAAGCAATAGCATTCAGAGTCAGAGTGCTTACGGTTACTGCCATCAACAACTTTTTCATGATCGTGTTCCTTGCGATTGGATTGAAATGACTGCTCTTTGTTTCCGATCGGGTGCGTTTCCCGCTTCGGTTGAGTGTCATTTAAATCCCGCAAGGAGGCACTGACGTGGCGCCTCGGGGGCAAATTCCGCAACAATTATGGCGAAATGTGGCGAGCGCCCCTGTGACTCAGTTCAGCCTCTTGGAATAAGGCGGTCTCAGTGCCCGCGACGCCGGTAGCGCGGATCCCGTGGCCGATCGATTCGAACCCGAACCCGCTGGGGGCGGGGCCCGATAGCGACCGCGGCGTACAGCAGTACCGCCAGGATCAGTGCAATCAATAACGCGTTGATGGTCATTCCGTCTCTCCTCTATTGCTACTACTCCCTGTAGCGCGCCAACTGCTTAACCTGAGTATAGTTCCCTCTTGCGCCAAACGTAGGGCGCCTTTTCGAACACAGGAAGGGTTCCCGTCTCAGACCAGATGGCCGAGAAAGTGGATTGCGGTAGACTTGCCGGCCATTATGTAGTGATCACCAAGCAGGAATCAGGGAAGTGGCAGGATCTTCGCCAAACCAGACGCCGAATCCCCAGTCGGAGACCTCCGCGCAGGCACCGCAGGCTCAAAAAGATAGTCCGCAGCGGGGGTTGTTGCGCGGAACCTCGGTGGTGGGTGGTGCCACTTTGTTATCGCGGGTCATGGGGCTGGCGCGGGATATCGTATTTGCACGCCTCACTGGCGCCAGCGATGCCGCGGACGCGTTTTTCGTGGCGTTCAAGATCCCCAACTTTTTCCGTCGACTGTTTGCCGAAGGTGCGTTTTCCCAGGCGTTCGTGCCGGTGCTGGCGGAGTATCGGCAGAACGGCGGGATTGCGGCAGTGCGCGAGCTGAATGACCGCGTGGCCGGTGCACTCGGTGGCACGCTGTTGCTGGTGACCCTGTTCGGTGTGCTGTGCGCGCCCCTGGTCACGGGAATATTCGCCTTCGGCTGGTGGTGGGGCGGCAATGAGCCGGAAAAATTCGCCCTCGCCACAGAAATGTTGCGGATTACCTTTCCCTATCTGATGCTGATCTCGCTCACCGGCTTTGCCGGGGCCATGTTGAACAGCTTCGATCGCTTCGCCATTCCGGCGTTGACCCCGGTGCTGCTCAATCTGGTGTTGATCGGTGCGGCGACCATCGCCGCGGGCTGGTTCGAGCCCCCGGTTATGGCGCTGGCCTGGGGGGTATTGGCGGCCGGGGTGGTGCAGCTGTTATTCCAGATCCCGTTTCTGGTGCAGCAGGGACTGCTGCCGCGACCAAAGTGGGACTGGCAGTATCCCGGAGTGCGCAAGATCCTGCGGTTGATGGCCCCCGCCATCTTTGGCGTGTCCGTCACCCAGATCAGCCTGGTGCTGGATACGGTGCTGGCGTCCTTTCTACCTACCGGGTCGGTAACCTGGCTGTATTTCTCCGATCGTCTCGTCGAGCTGCCGCTGGGGGTGTTCGGGGTGGCTGTGGCCACCGTGATCCTGCCCAACCTCTCCCGCCAGCATGCGGGAGGGGATCCGCAGAAGTTCCGCCACACCATTGACTGGGCCCTGCGCAGTGTCACCCTGATTGCCCTGCCTGCGGCGGTGGCACTGTTTGTGCTGGCCGAGCCGCTGCTGACGGTACTGTTCCAGTACGGCAACATGACCCCGAGAGATATGGACATGGCAGCCTGGTCGCTGCGCGCCTATACCTTTGGGCTGCTTTCGTTCATGCTGATCAAGGTGTTGGCGCCGGGGTATTTTGCCCGCCAGGATACGGCGACACCGGTCAAGTTTGGCCTGATAGCCATCGCCTCGAAGATGGTGCTGAGCTTTCTGTTCGTGATCCCGCTCAACTACTACTTCCAGCTTGGTCATATGGGGCTCGCGGCGGCCACCGCCGGGCAGGCGGCGATCAACGCGTTTCTGCTCTACCGCGGATTGCGGCAGGGTGGTGTGTACGCACCGGAAGCCGGGTGGCGCGGATTTCTGGTGCGACTGATACTGGCCAATCTGGCGATGGCGGCGGTGCTGCTGGGGATTCTGCACTATTGGCCCGAGTGGCATCTGTGGTCCTGGTGGGAGCGTGCCCTGCGGATGGCGGCGCTGGTTGCGGCAGGCGCGGGCACTTACGGATTGATACTGGCGGCCAGTGGCCTGCGACCGCGGCACTTTCGCGCGGCTTCCTGAGCCGCGACGGTGCCCAGATGCCATGGAAATCCGGTATACTGCGCCGCTTGATTTTGCAAGGGCGACGAAGGGTGGTGGAAACACTGTGACCGAGCAACGGGAGCTGATACGCGGGCTGCATAACCTGCGACCTTGCCATCGGGGCTGTGTGGCCACCATCGGCTCATTTGACGGGGTGCATCTGGGGCATCAGGCGATCATCGCCCAGTTGCGAGCGCGCGCGGCGGAGAACAAGCTGCCTTCGGTAGCCATCGTCTTCGAGCCCCAGCCCCACGAGTACTTCTCCGGTGAAAAGGCCCCTGCCAGGCTGATGCGCTTCAAGGAGAAAGTGCTGGCGCTGTTCGGGGCCGGTGTGGGCCGGGTGCTGTGCCTGCAGTTCAACGAGCGCCTGCGCAATTTGAGCGCGGAAGCGTTTATCCGGCAGGTGCTGGTCGACGGGCTTGGTGTGCGCCATCTGGTGGTGGGCGACGATTTTCGCTTCGGCTGTGATCGCAGCGGCGATTACGCATTCCTGCAAAAGGCCGGTGCCGAATCGGGCTTTACCGTGGAAGATACCGCGACCCTGGAAATCGCCGGCGAGCGGGTAAGTAGTACGCGCATCCGTGAGGCTCTGCAAAACGCGGATTTTGAACTGGCGGAACGGTTACTGGGCAAACCGTATCGGATTACCGGCCTGGTGGCCCGGGGCCGCGCGCTCGGCCGGCAGCTGGGCGCGCCCACTGCCAATGTGCGACTGCACCGCTACCGCTCGCCACTGGTGGGGGTGTATACCGTCACCGCCAGGCGCACCGATGGCAGCCCGATGAGCGACAGTTGTATGGAAGTCGCCGGCGTTGCCAACGTGGGCTTCCGCCCAACCGTAGAGGGCGAGGGTGCGAAGCCCTTGCTGGAAGTGCACCTGTTCGACTTCAGTGGCGACCTGTACGGCCGTGAAATTGCGGTGACCTTCTGCCACAAACTGCGCGATGAAGAGAAGTTTGAGTCATTGGATATTCTCAAACAGAAAATCGCCGAAGATATTGAAAATGCAAAAGCCTGGTTTGCTGAGCGCGCATCAAGTTAAGCCCGAGTAAATCAGGACAAGCGAAACCATTGACCCTTCGCATCCGTCGCAATCTGACGATGCAAAACTCCTGAGCTACAACTGAAGTAGATAGCCAATGACCGACTACAAAGCGACCCTGAATCTTCCTCAAACCGACTTCCCCATGCGCGGCAACCTGCCCAACCGGGAACCGGAGATTCTGAAAAAATGGCAGGAAGGAAAGCTCTACGAAAAAATTCGTGAAGCCCGTGCCGGTCGTGAACAATTTATCCTGCACGATGGCCCTCCCTACGCCAACGGGGATATTCATATCGGTCACTCGGTCAACAAGATTCTCAAAGACATCATCGTCAAATCGAAAACCCTGAGCGGCTTCGACGCCCCCTACGTGCCCGGCTGGGACTGCCACGGCCTGCCCATCGAACACAAAGTCGAGCAGAAAGTCGGCAAAGCCGGCGTCAAGGTGGACCACAAAACTTTCCGCCAGAAATGTCGCGAGTACGCCGCCAAGCAGGTGGAAGGTCAGAAGAAAGACTTTATTCGCCTGGGCGTGTTCGGCGAGTGGGACAACCCCTACCGCACCATGGACTTCCAGTTCGAGGCGGACATCATCCGCGCCCTCGGCGGCGTGGTGAAAAATGGCCACCTGTCCCGCGGCTTCAAGCCGGTGTACTGGAGTGTGGTGGGCGGCTCCGCGCTGGCGGAAGCGGAAGTGGAGTATCAGGACAAGACCTCTTTCTCCATCTACGTGAAATATCCGGCCACCGATGAAACTGCGCTGGCCATCGCCGATGCGGCCGGTGGCCACGCCGGCGATGGGGAACTGTCCGTAGTGATCTGGACCACCACCCCGTGGACCCTGCCATCCTCCCAGGCGATTTCCGTCAACGCCGACCTGGAGTATGTCGTAGTGCAGGTAGGTGGTGAGCGTCTGCTGGTGGCAGCCGAGCTGAAAGATGCGGTACTGGAAGCGGCGGGCCAGAGCGGCGACGTGGTCGGTCGAATCCAGGGGGCCGCCCTGGAACACCTGAAGGTAAGCCATCCCTTCTACGACAAGCCGCTGCCGATCATCCTCGGTGATCACGTCACCACCGATGCCGGTACCGGCTGTGTACATACCGCGCCGGACCACGGCCCGGATGACTTCAACGTAGGCAAACGCTACGGCATCGAGACGCTCAACTACGTGGATGACAACGGCGTGTTCCGCGAGAATGTACCGGTATTCGCCGGCGAGCACGTGTACAAGGTGGACGGCAAGATTGTCGAGCTGCTGAAAGAAAAAGACGTGCTGTTGCATGAAGACAAACTGGTGCACAGTTACCCGCACTGCTGGCGCACCAAAACCCCATTGATCTATCGCGCGACGCCCCAGTGGTTTGTGAGCATGCAGCAGAATGATCTGCTGGAGCACGCGCAAAAGGCCGCGGACGACGTGCAGTGGATTCCCGGCTGGGGTAAGGCCCGCATCGACTCCATGCTGGACGCCAGCCCGGACTGGTGTATCTCCCGTCAGCGGACCTGGGGTGTGCCCATCGCGCTGCTCGTCCACAAAGAGACCCAGGAAATCCACCCGGATACTCCGGCGCTGATGGAGAAAGTCGCGCAGAAAGTGGAGCAGGGCGGTATGGACGTCTGGTTCGAGCTGGACGCCAAAGAGCTGCTGGGTGACGACGCGGACAACTACCAGAAAGTCACCGATACCCTGGACGTGTGGTTCGATTCCGGCGTGACCCACCACGCGGTACTGGAGCGTCGTGAAGGCCTGCGTTTCCCCGCGGACCTGTATCTGGAAGGCTCCGATCAGCATCGCGGCTGGTTCCAGTCTTCCCTGAAAACCTCCATCGCCATCAACGACTGCGCGCCTTACAAGCAGGTGCTGACCCACGGTTTCACCGTGGACGCCCAGGGCCGCAAGATGTCCAAGTCCATCGGCAACACCGTGGCGCCCCAGGATGTGATCAACAAACTGGGCGCGGATGTGTTGCGCCTGTGGGTATCCGCCACCGATTTCAGTGGCGAGATGGCGGTATCCGACGAGATCCTGAAGCGCACCGCGGATTCCTATCGCCGCCTGCGCAACACCGCGCGCTTTTTCCTGTCCAATCTGGCCGGTTTCGAACCCGCCAAAGACCTGCTGCCGGTGGAAGAGCTGCTGGCGTTGGATCGTTGGGCCATCGAGCAGGCGGCCAAGCTGCAGGACGAGATTGTCGCGGCTTACGACCGCTATCAGTTCCATCAGATCTACCAGAAGCTACACAATTTCTGTGTGGTGGAAATGGGTGGTTTCTATCTGGATATCATCAAGGATCGCCAGTACACCACGCAGGTCGATAGCGTTGCCCGTCGCTCTGCACAGACTGCGCTTTATCATATTGTGCATGCGTTTGTGCGCTGGGTTGCGCCGATCCTCAGTTTTACTGCCGAGGAGCTGTGGCGGTTTGTCCCCGGAGCCGAGGAAGACAGCGTAATGCTGGCAGAGTGGCACGAATTCCCGGTCTTACCGGCAGAAGCGGAAATGGACAGCGCCTTCTGGGACGCGATTGCGGATGTGAAAACCGCAGTGAACAAGGTTCTGGAAGAGCAGCGCGGGGCTGGCCATATCGGCGGCTCACTGCAGGCGTCCGTAACCTTGTTTGCCGACCCGGCACTGCAGCAGAAACTGGATGCGTTGAAAGATGAGCTGCGCTTCGTGCTGATCTGCTCCTCTACATCGGTACAGCCACTGTCCGATGCCGCCGGTGCCGAAGAAACCGAGCTGGCAGGATTGCGTGTTGCGGTGCACAAAGTGGATGCGCCGAAATGCGGCCGCTGCTGGCACTATCGTGAAGACGTAGGCAGCAACAGCGAGCACCCCGAGCTCTGTGGTCGCTGTGTGGAGAATGTCAGTGGTGCGGGCGAGGTGCGCCACTATGCCTAAAACACGTGGCTTTTCATTATTCGCTTCTCCATGGCGCTGGTACCTGCTGGCACTGGTGGTGATTGTGATCGATATCGCTACCAAGGTGTGGGCGGTCGAACGCTTTATGTATGGTCCGGCCATGCAGATCATCCCCGGACTGCTGCAATTTACCTATGCGGAAAACTACGGAGCCGCATTCAGCTTTCTCGCCGATGCGGGTGGCTGGCAACGTTGGTTCTTCGGTGCGGTCGCACTGGTCTTCAGCGCGGTGGTGATCGTCTGGATCAGGCGTTTGCCGTCGATCAAGCGCTGGGAACCTACGGCGCTGGCGCTGATTCTTGGCGGTGCCCTCGGTAACCTGTGGGACCGTATGCTGTTGGGTTATGTGCGCGACTTTATTTCCGTTTATTACGGGAGCTGGCACTTTCCAGTATTTAACGTAGCGGATATGGCCATTTCCGTTGGCGCCGCGATGCTGGTGATCGAGCTGTTGTTCTTCAAAGACAAGAGTGAAGAGCAGGGCAAAAGCAGCGCAGAAGTGTAAAAAATTAGAGAAGTACGATGAGCAACAATGTAATCGGCGAGCACAGCCGGGTAACCCTGCACTTTGCCCTCAAGCTGGACGACGGCTCCGAGATCGACTCCAATTTTGAAGGGGAACCAGCCACGTTTATTGTCGGTGACGGTAACCTGCTGCCGGGGTTCGAACAGTCCCTGTTTGGCCTCCAGGCCGGTGATGAAGCGGAAATCGAAATTCCACCAGAGGCGGGGTTCGGTCAGCGTAATCTGTCGAATATTCAGAAGGTAAAAAAGGGGCATTTTTCACCGGACATGGAGCTCGAAGTCGGGTTGGTAGTCTCCTTTGACAACGGCGACGGTGAGCTGCCCGGCGTGATTCGTGAAATTGGTGAGGATGACGTGGAAGTTGACTTCAATCATCCTCTCGCCGGCCAGACGGTATTCTTTCACGTAAAAATTCTCGAAGTGGCTTCGGTCAACTGAGTTGTCAGGCAGCCAGGTCAAGGACAGCGTAAAATGCAAATTCGCCTCGCCAATCCCCGCGGTTTCTGTGCCGGTGTCGACCGTGCTATCGATATCGTCAATCGCGCCCTCGACGTATTCGGCGCGCCCATTTATGTGCGCCACGAAGTGGTCCACAACAAATTTGTGGTGGACAGCCTGCGCGATCGCGGTGCGGTATTTGTGGATGAACTGGAAGAAGTGCCGGACGATGTGATCGTCATCTTCAGCGCTCACGGCGTGTCTAAAGCCGTGCAGCAGGAAGCGGCCGACCGCGGTTTAAAAGTCTTCGATGCCACCTGCCCTCTGGTGACCAAGGTGCATATGGAGGTAAGTAAATTCAGCAACGATGGCAGCGAGTGCATTCTTATCGGCCATGAGGGCCACCCGGAAGTAGAAGGTACGATGGGGCAGTACGATACCAGCAATGGCGGTGCTATTTACCTGGTGGAAGACGAGCAGGATGTTGCCGAGCTGACGGTGAAGGACCCGGATAACCTGACCTTTGTTACCCAGACCACATTATCGGTAGACGACACTTCGCGGGTAATCGACGCGCTGCGGGCCAAGTTTCCCAATATCCGTGGCCCCCGCAAAGATGATATCTGCTATGCCACCCAGAATCGTCAGGATGCGGTAAAGCAGCTGGCGTTAGAGTGCGACCTGGTACTCGTTGTCGGCAGTCCCAACAGTTCCAATTCCAACCGCCTGCGCGAACTGGCGGAGCGCTGTGGCAGTGAGTCTTACCTGATCGACGGCTCGGCTTGCATCGATGCCAGCTGGCTGCAGGGTAAAAACACCATCGGCATTACCGCCGGGGCTTCTGCGCCGGAGATCTTGGTGGAGCAGGTGATTCAAAAGCTGCGGAAGCTGGGGGCAGAAGCGCCGAATGAAGTGGCGGGTACGCCGGAAAATATCAGTTTCAGTCTTCCGAAAGAGCTGCGATAAATCGCTCTTCTGTGGTCAATAAGTGGGCGGGCACTGAGCCCGCCTGTCGCCTCTGGACTACCGCTTGTCGGCGATATACGAAAGCCGTGACGGAGTCACTTCCATCCTTCTCTCGAATTGATATAAAGCAAAGTAGAACTGGCCCGTTACTGTCGCGGGTCAGCTGCGGCCTTATTTTCAGAGTAGATCAATAATGGATAAAACATCTCGCCAGAGTGGCTTCACACTCGTTGAGCTAATGGTAGTTATTGCCGTTCTTGGCATTATCCTGGCCTTCGCTATTCCTTCCTTTCGTTCCATGATCCAGGACTACCGTATTGTCACCACAGCTGATCAAGTCAATAGCGTGCTTCAGTTTGCGCGGGCGGAAGCGGTGCGCCTTGGTGGTCGCGTGGGAGTAAAGGCCGTGGGGGATGATATCGCTAACGGCCTCAGTGTCTTTGAAGATAGGAATGACAACGATACCTACGATGATGGTGAAGAAGTTCGCGTATTTAATATTGAGAATGCCAGCTTGACGCTGGTTTCAGATATTGGCGGTACTGATACAGCAAACCTGGAAGTTATCTTCAATGCACGGGGCGAGCCCGATACCACCGATATTCTGACTTTGGGATTGTGTGACGAGCGGACCGGAAATCACGGTCGTCAATTGGTGATGCTGGTTTCCGGATCAGTGCGTCTGGTTAAAAATGCCACATGTTCGAGCTAGGGATAGGGAGGCAAATGAAAATGAGAAAACAACAGGGCGCGACGTTAATTGAAGTGCTGATCTCGGTACTGGTACTTGCAGTTGGACTGCTTGGCGTTGCGGCTACTCAGACCCTGTCGCTAAAGAACGGCAATGGTGCAAACCAGCGTTATATGGCAGCGCTGGCGGCACAGGAGATCGTTGAGCGCATGCGCGCCAATCCCAGCGGTTTGGAGCAGGGGAGTTACGACGGCGAAGTCGACGGAAGTGAAACTCGGAAGACCTGCACAACAGCATGCAGTGTCAATGACTTGGCGAGTATGGATCTTTATGAGTGGGGGCAGCTACTACAGACAAATCTTCCGGCCTCCACAGGAACTATCGAGCGCAATGGAGATGAGGTGATAGTGACAGTCGCCTGGAAACAGCAGCATACCGGCGAAAACTATGGCAGCACCGACGGGGGTGCCGAAGACGCTGATTTTACGATGACGGTGGAGCTTTGATATGCGATTGATTACACATCAAAAAGGGCTTTCACTGGTTGAACTGATGATAGGTGTTTTGCTTAGTTCAATGTTGCTGTTAGGTGTTATGCAAGTTTTTCAGAGCAACACCAGTACGTCGCGCACGCAAACCGCGTTTTCGCGTATTCAGGAAAGTGGCCGCTTTGCGGTTGATATGCTGAGCAAAGAAATCCGTGCGGCGGATTTCTGGGGGTGTGCGCCAGGGAAAGATAGCATCGGGAACTCGCAAACTGGTTTTTTAGCCTCTGTAGGTGCGGATGGAATCCAGGGATTGAATGACGTCATCACAGGAGCAAAGGTAGGCGGAATGGACGTGGCTACCGGTTCTGATGTACTGATAATTGGAAGCTCTGTTGATGCTTGCGCAGGGGCGGGACGCATGCTAGATCCTGCCAATCCACTACTGCCCGAGGTGAGTGAGAACTGTCCTGTTGAAGCCGGGGATGTAGTACTAATCGCCAACTGTCGCGCAGGCGATGTTATCGCTATTTCTGGGGTAACTGGCGCACTTGGTGATGGGAATCGGGTTATTTCACACGACGCCGTTTTGCAGGAAAGTTACGGTGCGGACTCGAAAATATTAAAGCCATATCAGCGCACATACTTTATTGCTGAAGGTGCCGCGGGAAGCAATTCCCTGTTTATGCGCGACGAAAATGATAATACCCAAGAATTGGTGCCTGGAATTGAAGATATGCAGGTCAGTTATGGCCGCGACACTTCTGACGATGGAATTGTGGATATTTGGCAGGTCGCCGAAAGTAACTTGGACAATATGGCGCAAGTGACAGCGGTAAAACTACAGCTACTGGTAACCAGCGACGAGCCGGCGGGTGTGAATACACAAACGATTACAGAATTAGACGGAACCGAAACTACTTATACCGATGGGAAATTGCGTAAGTTGTATGTCGCGACAGTCAAGGTTCGAAATCGTGGGAGTATGTAATGAATAGATTTTCCAGACAGCGTGGTGCAGTACTGATCGTAAGTCTGATCATTTTGCTGGTTCTCACAATGATCGGTGTCTCGGGGGCGCGCAGCGTGATGATGGGTGAGCGAATGACCTTTGCCTCGAGAGACGCAAAGGTGGCACTGGAAGTTGCCGAGTCAATGGCGCGCCAGGGGGAGGCATATATTGATGGTATTGCTGACATTAGTGGGTTCGGCACGACAGGTTGGTTACGAGCCGCTGGCGATGGCCCCGATGATATTTTTGCCGATGCCACCTGGACAGACACGAATTCTCAAGAGTGGGATGTGGGGATGAAAGGCGCTGATGGAAGCACCAACCTGAAAGGTCGTATTTATATTGAAATGGCAGGACTCGCTTCTGATGATTCCAATGCGACTGATGTGGACTTGAGTACCGGGAATACCGGACTTGAGTTTGAAGATACCCGGGTCTTCAAAATTGTTACGCGCGGACAGGGCATAGGTGGTACCGAGCGTGTAATTGTCACCCTATACGGAAGGGCAATGTAATCCCGTTTTTCGGAAACCAATTCGAATAGAGATTGTGCAATGAAATGGAATAACAATATCAGCTTGCAATTGTCCTTCCGGTCAGCGAGTGCGGCTTTTCTGTTGACCCTGGCCACCAGTGCAACCGCTGCCCCAGGCGAGCTCTCTGATGTGCCGCTGTATACCCGCGGCTCGGCTGAGCCGAATATCATGTTTGTGCTCGATTCATCAGGTTCTATGGAAGAGCCTGTTTTTCCGCCGTCTCAATATGATAAGGATGCAAGTTATGCGAGCTGTTCTAGTCCGCTCCCAAACGAAGATAGGCGGGGACGTGACTATGAGGTGGAGTTCAGAATTCGAGATGGTGGGATTAATGAGGGTGTAGTTGAGTTCCGCTTGGAGAACTATGATTCTGGAGATGAGTGGCGTACCTGGGACTCAACGGATGACTGTTTTGATGATGGTGAAAACTATCGTGCCTGGATTTATGCAGATGGTAATAGTAATGATCGAATGTACTATACGTCTGACTCCGACTCAGGAAAGTACCGGGAAGGTTCGGTAAGCGGGCATTACTTAAACTGGTTTTTTTCCGAGGAAAATGAAAGCGGTGAGTATGTCGCGGCAAAGTTTTTAGATGCTGATGGGAACGCCTCTCGCGCGAAGGTGGATATCAGGCGTACGGATGTTATGAAAACCGCTGCAATCGACTTGGTCAGTGATCTCAAGGATGTGCGAGTGGGGCTTATGGAGTTTAATGCCGGCGCGGGTACGGGGAGGATGCTTGCTGGTCTGTCGAGTATTGAAGACTCTAGAGCTGATGTTGTCCAAAGTATTAAGGATATTCGAGCGAGTGGTGCTACTCCACTTGCATTAAGTTATGCAAGTGTTGGGCGATATTTTGTATCCGGGTATGAAAGTAGGCCCCTTTCCATCGAAGGCGCGACACCAACGGGTTCAGAGCTTTTCAATCGAGAGCCAACTTGGAACGGGGTGGCGGAGCCGGGAGGATCAGTTGATAACGATGCAATTCAATATTACTGTCAGAAAAGCTTTATGGTCGGGCTGACGGATGGTGAGCCGAATGAAAATGACAGTATTCTGAGTTCGATTTTGAAAGACTATGATGACACTTGTGGTGCAGCTGGTGGGCACTCATGCACTAGATCTGAAGTAGATGATGTTGTAAAGGCGCTCTACGATACGGATCTTCGCCCCGACCTCAAGCAGCCCGATGGGACACCGGTTAAGAACAACATTACCAGCTATATGATTGGTTTCGCTCTTGATAGTACCGTACTTTCAAATGCGGGTGCGCTGGGCGGTGGTGGAGTGTACTCTGCGGACAATGCGGCTGAGCTTAAGGTTACCTTTAATCAGATTATCAGCAAGGTGCATGCAGTTGTTGGTAGCTCCAGCTCTGTTGCGTTCAACTCAACCTCACTGGAAGCGGACTCGGCCCTGTATGCGGCAAAATTTGATAGCGGTGACTGGAGCGGTGAACTCGCTGCACTGGAAATAGACAGTGATGGTGAAATCTCAGCAACCCCGGCTTGGGAAGCTAGCAGGATTCTTGATTCCACTGATCCTGGTGAGCGGCTGCTCCTCACATATAAGAACGGAACTGGTGGAGTTTTATTTACAACCACTGGTTTAGATTTTACCGGTACTGATGGAAACACTGAGTTGGATCTAAGAATCAATACATCATCTGGTGTTGCAATCGAAGATGGACTGGCAGCGGATCGAGTCGATTACTTGCGTGGCGATCGGTCAAACGAAGGCAAAGCAACCGATGAGTTCCGGGAGCGCGGAAGTCGGCTTGGAGATATCGTCAACTCTACGCCGGTGTATGTGGGGGAATCTACCGCCAGCTGGGAGAATCGAGATTTTCCGGAGGCGAGTAGTTACGCCGCTTTCAAAACTGCAAGTGCAAACCGTACTCCGATGGTTTATGTCGGCGCGAATGATGGCTTCCTGCACGGATTTAATGCAAGCACGTCTGGATCTAATGCCGGTAAAGAGGTCATCGGATACATGCCGTCAGTACTTGCCAGTACAGAAGAGGAGCTGGGCCTGCATGCTTTAACCTCGCAAACTTATCTGCATAAGTTTTATGTTGATGGTACTCCTACCGTTGGGGATGCCTATATAGGTGGTGCGTGGAAAACCGTGCTTGTCGGAGGCCTTGGTGGCGGAGGAAAAGGTTACTTTGCGCTTGATGTAACCAATCCCTCGGCATTTGGCACGTCCACTGTTATGTGGGAATTTACGGATAGCTCCAATCAAAACCTCGGTTACACTTATAGTCGGCCTCAGATAGGCCGTATGTCCAATGGCAAGTGGGCGGCTATATTTGGCAATGGCTACAATAGCCATACTGGTGATGCAGGGGTGTTTATTGTTTATCTCGACGGCAGTGGGCATGAATATCTGTCTACAAGTACTGGCAGTGAGAATAATAAAAATGGCATGTCCACACCGGCGATCGTCGATTCTGACCTGAACGGCACGATTGACCGTATTTACGCGGGAGACCTACGGGGAAATATGTGGGCGTTCGATGTTGAGACCACGGGGGCCTGGAGTGTCGAGAATAGTGCAGGTACAGCCACGCCGCTGTTTAGTATTCCCGGTCAACCTATAACCGGTGCGCCCCTGGTCGCAAGAAATACCGCCAATGAGAGTGGGGCTTCCCCAAACGTGATAGTTACCTTCGGAACCGGGCAGTACCTGACGGATACAGATACAGCGGATACCGCTGCTGGAGGATTCTATGCAGTTTCTGATAATGGCACTTATGGTCTGACTACAAGTAATCTTGAGCCGCGAACAATTGGAACCAAGTTGATCACACAGGCTACTGGAGGTGTCCAGTCGCACCGTACGCTTAGTGGTAATGAGTTGGATTGGGATAACAAGTCAGGTTGGTATATTCCGCTCCTTTCAGGAACCACGCCAGATGGTGGTGAACGAGTAGTTACCCGCCCGGATCTTTTACGTAACGTGTTGTTTTTCAATACACTTATCCCGACTGGACAAGTCTGTGCTGCCGGTGGCTATGGCTGGCTGATGTCGGTAGATATTCGCACCGGGCTCGCGCCGACAGATTTCGCAGTTTATGACGCGAATGGAGACGGCACGATTGATAGCTCTGATATGGGTGTGGTGGCCGAAATGGAAGATGAAGGAATACCTAACAAGCCTGGTTTTGTGGGCGGAAAGCGCCAGTACACTTCCACCAGTGCCGGTACAATCAATGATCGCGATATCAACGTTGGAGGGGGTGAGCGTGAGGGGCGATTGTCCTGGGAAGAGATGACGCCTGATTGATGACTGAATTAACGCGGTAAAATAACTTGGGTGCAAGTATGAAAAAGCAGCAGGGATTTTCATTAATTGAGCTGATGATTGTAGTGGCTATTATTGGCATTCTCGCGGGAATTGCCTGGCCGTCATATCAGGACCATGTAAAATCTTCACGTCGGGCCGATGCCCAGGGTGCATTAATGGGGCTGGCGCAGGCCATGGAACAGTACTTTACTGAAAACGGTACTTACACCGGTGCCGCTGATGGAAGTAATGTACCGCAAATTTTCGCGACTGAAGCGCCATTGGACGGAGGTACCAAATTTTACGATCTGCGCGTGATCGTTGCCAACGATGGTGGATCTTATGATCTCCAGGCACAAGCAAAGGGCGCCCAGGCCGATGACGGCAATCTGTTGTTACGGTCTACAGGTGAAAAAGGCTGGGACCGAGGTGATGACGGCACATTTTCCGCAGGGGATATGTGCTGGAGTAAATCCTGTAGCTAATCAGTTTGAGGCAGTGGAGCAGCTGAGGTTATCGCCGCTCCCTGTTTCTCGCACACCGTCGCCGTCCCTGTCTTTGCCAAAATAAGGACGACCAATTACGTTCAGTACAATTGTCCAGCCAATTTTCTCATCTCTATTCGGTGGACAGTACGCAAAGTGTCCGCTCTGTGCAGGGGTGGTACCATTTGGGCGGAAGGTAATATATCCAAGGTTGTTGAAGGCTCGCCAGTTGAGTGTTCCGCCGGCTTCTGCACCCGAGAATGTTCTCTCAACCATTTCATCCGCGTCTTTTTCGCCATCTGCATCAGAGTCGGCGAACAACATTGCTCCCAAGGCCCAGTCGTTACCACAGTTGCTATCTGCACCTATTGGGCAGAGGGTGTATCTCTGTTGTTCACTGTAGGCCTTAACCCGCATAAATATCAGCAGGTCGAACAGTTCCTGGGCTTTTGACTCACTGCGGTAACGGCGCACGAGCTCTGACATGGAGGGGGCTGCGAGGGAAATAGCGATAGCGAGAATCGCAATTCCGACAATCAATTCTATCAGGGTGAAACCCGGTTGACGCTGCACGGTATGGATTCCTCATCCTTGAGTTCACCTCAGCATAACAAGGATTTTCAAGAAACCAATCACAGGCCATTACAGTACGATCGTGCAGGTTTTGGCGCGCTCAATCTTCCATATTTAATTTTTTTAGCCGATATCTCAGCGACCGAAAGCTGATGCCCAGCTTCTCCGCCGCGGCGGTTTTGTTCCAGCGGGTTTCGTTTAGTGCTGCTTCGATGGCATCGCGCTCAATGGTCTGAAGGAAGTCATCCAGTGTTTCGCAGTCGGCAGTCTCAAACTGGCCGGGATAGATCGGCTGTATCACCCCTGAGGTCGTCGAAGCGGACAGTTCGAAGTGTTCTGTGGTTTCTTCGGGTTCCGGCACCGGCGGTTCACTGGTCAGGTCCAGATCTGTGGCGTGGACGGTATTGGATTCGCAGCGCGCCAGCGCTTTTTCCAGGATGTTCTCCAGCTGCCGCAGGTTGCCGGGGAAGGAGTACTCCTGTAATGCGGCTATGGCGTCCTGTCCCGCTCTGGGTGGATTGCCCGGTGCATGCTCGGTAAGCCGACGCAGCAGAAAGCGGGCCAGTAGTGGAATGTCTTCCTTGCGGTCCCGGAGAGAGGGCATGATCATTTCTACAACGTTGATCCGAAAATACAGGTCACTGCGAAATTCACCGCGCCGCGTTTCGTTGGCGAGGCTTTTGCGGCTACTGCTGATCAGCCGAATGTTGAGTGGCTGAGATGCCGCCCCGCCAACGGGCTGGAAACGCTTATCTTCAATGACCTGGAGGAGCTTCACCTGGATCTCTTTGGGAAGTGCGGTAACTTCGTCGAGAAACAGGGTGCCTCCATTGGCGGATTGCAGTAGCCCCTGCACGTCTCTGCCGGCGGACTCGTCACCAAATAGCAGCTGTTCAAAAAATTCCGCAGGGATACTGGAGCAGTGAACCGGGACGAAAGGGCCTTCCGCACGGGGTCCCAGTTCGTGGATACAGCGCGCCGCCAACTCTTTACCTGCGCCGTGTTCGCCGCGCAGGTGCACCGGGGCATCACTGCGTGCTGCTCTGCTGAGGGCTTCGCGCAGGGCCTGGATTGTGGTGGATTGCCCCTGTAGTAGTGGTGGAAATTCCTGTTTTTGCAGGATGCGGTCTTCCCCCAGTCGCAAGGCCAGCTGCACCAGAGACCGCAGGCGTTCAAGGTTGACCGGCTTGCTTACAAAGTCGAAAGCGCCGAGCTTCAGTGCCGCAATCGCGGTGTCCATATTGCCGTGTGCGGTTATGACTGCCACTGGGAATGCCTGGTCGAATGGACGGTCCTGGATGGCTTCTACCAGATCCAGACCATCGCCATCGGGGAGGCGCATATCGGTCAGGCAGAAGTCGTACTGCTTCTCCTGCAGGCGGCGGCGGGCTTCGGCTACTGACATGGCGATATCCGTACGGATGTTCATGCGCTGCAGCGTCATGGAGATCAATTCACAGATATCTGGTTCGTCATCCACAACCAGTGCGATAGGTTGACGGTCGGTCATATTCTTCAGTGTTATTATCGATCGACGATGAATCGGCGATTAAAAAATCTGTTCAGCGTTCGCGAACTCGATGCGAAAGCAGCTGCGGGACTGTTGATCTCGGCAGTAATACAGGTTCGCTCGGGTAGATTCGCATAATTCCTTGGCAATATACAGGCCCAGACCGGCGCCGGTGGCCTCGGTTGTGAAAAAGGGCTCAAAGATTTTGTCTTTGTGGTCATCGTCCACCCCGGGGCCAATGTCGACAAAGTCGAGCTGGGCGCGCTCCCGTTGCGGGTGCAGGCGCACGATCAATTCGGCGTAGTAGAGACCGGTTGCGCTGTGAGAGTGTCGCACGGCGTTATTACACAAATTGGTGGCGACCTGTGCCATTTGATTCGGATCGAAGCGCGCGTACACCGGCGTCTCCGGGCTACGGACAATAATTCTGTACTGGGTGTTCGTTTCCCGCTGGTAATCACTGAGAAACAGCTTGACCCACTGGCACAAGTCAAGGCGCTGGGTTTTTGGGGGTTGCCGCCGGGAAAGTTGCATCACATTTTCGATGATCTGATTGACACGTCGGCTGTGTCTGCCAATGATCTCTGTCAATTTGCGGTCATCATCAGAAATGGATGTGGATTCGCCAAGCAGCTCCGCGGCATGGCTGATGGCGCTGAGTGGGTTGCGCACCTCGTGGGCAATCGATCCGGTGAGGCGACCGAGGGAGGCGAGTTTCAGTTGCTGGGCCTGCTGAGTTAGCTTGCGATGGTCTTCAAGAAAAATCAGACTGCTATCGCTGACTTCATTTCCCAGTGCGGTAATGCTCGCACGGATTTCATTGTGCCCGCCGCCTTGAAGAATACCGCTCGATGTTTCCGGTTGCCGTTTTAGAGCGTCCAGATTGCGCTGCAGCGCTTCACTGAGCTTTCCGTCTTCTAATTGTTGCTGGCCGAGTAATTGCTGGGCGGCTCGGTTGATCAGTTCCGCCTCACCCCGTCCATTTAATACCATAACGCCGGTACGCATCTGCGCGACAATCTGTTGGGTCAGTCTCTGCAGTCTGATTGACTGTCGGCGTTCCTGCTCGGCTTTTTCATTGGCCAGGCGGATATGTGCGGACAGGTACTGCAGGGCGGTAACACAGGTGAACAGCAGGATTCCGAGGCTGCCGGCAGAAACGATGTCCTGGGTGTCTGCCTGTCCATACAGGATGCCAATCAGCTGCTGGACGATGACCGCGATACTGGTGATGGCGGCGAGGAAAGCGCCCATCCGCCGACTGAGGAGCAGTGAACCCACCGCGCAGGTGGTCAACAGCAGATAGCCAACACCGGAGTCCAGTCCGCCGCTGGCCTGGATCAGCAACAGGAACACGACAATATCGCAGCTCAGAATACTGCCTATGCGCAGTGGTGTGGTGCGAAAGCCGCTGGGGTACAGAAACATCAACCAGGCCACATTGAGCACCGCATAAGTGATCGATGTATTCAGGTAAAGCGCGGGTAGCAGCGTGCCGACCGTGCCGCGGCTCAGACCGGACGCAAAGAGTCCGAGCAGTACCAACCCAATGGCCACCCGATACCAGGCGTAAATTTTCAGCAGATCCCGCTGCCGTAGGCTCCATTGCCGAGCGCTCATGGCCCCCGCGGGGGCCGGCGGAAGAGTGGGTTGGCTGCTTGTATGTGGTGTGGAGAGTGGCTGACTGCTCACTTTTTATTCTCAATAAGGGCGAAGTAACGACGCATGGGGGCCCAAACCCCGGCAGATATTGTGTGCTCAGGCTGCGCGGCTACAATAGCCGCCTCAGTTTAACGGGGTAACAAGATGTCTACTTTGCAGCTAGTGCTGGCGCAAATCAATCTACTGGTGGGGGATATTCCCGGCAATACCGACCAGGTGGTCGAGGTCGCCCGTCGGGCACACCGCGAGCACGGCGCGGACCTGGTGCTGTTTCCGGAGCTGACACTGTGTGGCTACCCACCGGAAGACCTGTTGCTGCGCCCGAGCATGCAAAAGCGTATTGATGATGCGCTAAACAGACTGCTGAGTGCCGAATTGCCCTGCGCAGTACTGGTGGGCTACCCAAGGGTGGTGGCTGGTGCAGTACTGAATATGGCCGGGCTGATTCAGGATGGTGAACTGGTGGCCGAGTATGCCAAACAGAAACTGCCCAATTACCAGGTGTTTGATGAGTTGCGCTATTTCATTCCCGGCGATCAGCCCTGTGTGGTTGATCTCAAGGGCGTGCCCACCGCAATCACCATCTGTGAGGATATCTGGCACCCGGAACCCGTAGCGCAGGCGGAGCGTGCCGGCGCCAGATTGATGCTGAATATCAATGCTTCCCCCTTCCACCGCGGTAAGGCGCAGGAGCGCCTTGCCTTACTGGGTCGACAGGCGCAGGCGGGGAATATGCCAATTGTTTACGTCAACTCGGTTGGCGGACAGGACGAACTGGTATTCGACGGGGGCTCTTTTGCCGTGGACAAAGACGGCAGTCTGCGCGGCCGTGCGCCGGAGTTTGTCGAGAGCCTGCTGCCGGTCACCGTGCGCACCGATGGTGGCGAGGTGACCGTTGCCCCAGGTAACGACGCCGGGCCACTGGAAGATCTGGCGTCCGTTTACCAGGCGCTGGTACTCGGCGTGCGGGACTATGTGAACAAGAACGGTTTTAAAGGTGTGGTGCTGGGGCTATCCGGAGGGATCGACTCCGCCCTGACCCTGGCGGTCGCCGTAGACGCCCTGGGTCCGGACCGGGTGGAAGCGGTGATGATGCCGTTCCGGTATACCTCGGATCTGTCCAAGAACGACGCGGCAGATCAGGCAAAACGTCTCGGTATTCACTACCGGGTGATTGGCATCGAGGGTATTTTCGATGCGGCCATGGACGCGCTGGCCAAAGAGTTTGAGGGCAGCGAGCGGGATACCACCGAAGAAAACCTCCAGGCCCGCGCCCGCGGCATGCTGCTGATGGCCATTTCCAACAAAAAGGGCTACATGGTGTTGACCACGGGTAACAAGAGCGAAATGGCGGTGGGCTACGCCACCCTTTATGGCGATATGGTGGGAGGCTACAACGCCCTGAAGGACGTACCCAAGATTCTGGTGTACGCACTGTCCCGCTACCGCAATACCGTATCCGAGGTGATTCCGGAAACGGTGATCACCCGCGAACCCAGTGCGGAGCTGGCGCCAGATCAGGTGGATTCCGACAGCCTGCCTCCCTATGAGATTCTGGACGAGATTCTCCGACTCTATATCGACCTCGACCACAGCGCTGCGGCGATTATTGCCAAGGGCTTCGATGAAGCGACGGTGATGCGCGTGGTGCGTCTGGTCGACCGCAACGAATACAAGCGCCGTCAGGCGGCGGTTGGTGTGCGCATCTCGGAGCGGGGCTTCGGCCGCGACCGGCGCTATCCGATTACCAACGGCTGGAAGGCCGGCGAGTAAGCCCCTGAGCAGGAGCCTGTCCTGCAGGCGAGTCAGGCCACCAGACTACCCATCTGCCGTATACAGGCACAAAAAAGCCCCCGTTACCTGAGTAGCGGGGGCTTTTCGTTGGGCCGTAGACACCAGGTCAGTTCAGCTCGGGTGGCAGCGGAGCCTGCTCTGGCCGGAATTCGGCGTTGTACAGCTCGCGGCTGTCAAAGCCGCGCGGGTCGGACTTCTCGAACAGCCCCAGGGTCAGTCGGTGGGCAATATTGCGCCCTTTGGCACCCGCGTAGTACTTGTAATTGAAGGAACCATCGTCGCGGAATGCCGGGTGATCCGGGTAGTTGGTGCGCAGCACGGCAAGAGCGCTGGCTTCCAGCTGCGGCATTTCCAGCAGGTGGTAGCTCTGCACCATGACCGCCAGCGCATCCGGTACCGCCGGGGTCTGCTGAAAGTTCTCTACCACATAGCGACCGCGGTTGGCGGAGGCCAGGTAGGCATTGCGCTTGAAGTAGTAGTTGGCCACGTGAATCTCGTAGCGCGCCAGCAGATTGCGCAGGTGGATCATACGCTTCTGCGCGTCTGGGGCATAACGGCTCTCGGGGTAGCGGGCCATCAACTGGGCGAAGTAGGCAAAGGACTCCCGGGCCGACCCCGGGTCGCGGCGGGTCATGTCGGTGGGCAGGAAACGCTCGAACAGGCCGCTGCCTTCAGTGAAGGAGGCCAAGCCCTTCATATAATAGGCGTAGTCCACATTGCGGTGCTGCGGGTGCAGGCGAATAAAACGGTCCGCCGCAGAAATCGCGGCATCGTTCTGGTAGTCGCGATAGTAGGCGTAGATCAGTTCCAGCTGCGCCTGCTCGGCGTAGTTGCCGAAGGGGAAGTTGTCCTCCAGGGCCCGCAGGTTCTTGATTGCCAGCTCCCACTGGCTGGATTTGAGCTGCCGCTGGGCGGCTTCGTAGAAAGCCTGTTCGGTACGGTTACCGCTGGGCAGGCCTTCCTCTTCTTCGTCCGTGCTGGCACAGGAGGCCACCAAGACGGCCAAAAACGCGACACACAGGGTTTTCCAGGACTGTCTGTTCCAAGACCGCATTGCCCCTCGCTCTATCATTATTCGTCTCAACCTTATTAAACTAGCCGCCCAAAATTCACCGGGGGCCGAAGGGCAGCTATTTAACCACAGCGCCCCGCCAGCCCAAAGTACAAGCAGCCTGCTGGCAACCACATTTATTGCGTTACAGGACACTAGACCCTCTCGGATGAGCAATCAAATACAACTCGAAATTGAAGTGCCCGCGGAGTACGCCGGGCAGAGGTTTGACCAGATCGCAGCGGATTTGATCCCTGATTATTCCCGCGCGCGTCTGCAAACCTGGATAAAAGGCGGTCAACTGACCGTAGATGGCCGCACTGCCAAGCCTAAAGATAAGCTGTTTGGCGGTGAATTGCTGGTTCTGAATGCAGAATTGGAGCCGCAGGGGGAATGGTTGGCGCAGGATATCCCGCTGGATGTGGTCTATGAGGACGATGCCATCCTGGTGATCAACAAGCCCGCCGGGCTGGTGGTGCATCCGGCGGCAGGCAATCCCGACGGCACCCTGCTGAATGGCCTGCTGGCCCATTGCGCCGGTCAACAGAATATCCCCCGCGCAGGGATCGTGCACCGGTTGGACAAGGACACCAGTGGCCTGATGGTGGTGGCAAAGACCCTGCAAGCCCAGGCGGATCTGGTGGATCAGCTCAAGGAGCGCAGCGTCAGTCGTCTCTACGATGCGATAGTGCAGGGCACTCTGAGTGGTGGTGGTACCGTGGATGCACCCATGGGGCGCCACAAGACCCACCGCCTGAAAATGGCGGCGCTTCCCCACGCCGGAATGGGAGGCGCCAAGGAAGCGATTACTCACTATAGGCTTCAGGAGCGTTTTCGCGCCCATACCCTGGTGCGCTGCCAGTTGGAGACCGGTCGCACCCACCAGATCCGTGTACATATGGCGCATATACGCCATCCGTTGATTGGTGATCCGCTCTACGGCGGGCGCAGCAAGTTGCCCGCCTGTGCCGGCCAGGCGCTGATCCAGGCACTGCAGCAATTTCCGCGCCAGGCGCTCCATGCCGCAGAGCTGGCACTACTGCACCCGGAAACCGGTGAGCCAATGCACTGGCAGGCGCCCATGCCGGAGGATATGCTGCAACTGCTCGAGTTGCTGCGCGCAGATACCCACTGAGTGCTCAGCGCCCCCACTTTTCAATGTCACAGGACGCTCTTGATGTCAGCCGATCATTACCTTCAGCCCGACTGGCCCGCGCCCGCCAATGTGCGCGCCGTGGTCACGTTGCGTCACAGCGGGCACAGCGAGGGGGATTACGCCTCGTTCAACCTCGCCGACCACGTGGGTGATGCCACTGCAGCGGTGAGGGCAAACCGCGAGCAGCTGCAGCGAGAACTGAGTTTGCCCAATCCGCCCCAGTGGCTGGAGCAGATTCACAGCGACAAGGCAGTGGAGGCACACGCCGATGGCAAGATTCTCACCGCCGACGCCAGCTACACCCGGGAGTCCGGCATTGTCTGCGCGGTACTGACCGCCGACTGCCTGCCGCTTCTGGTGTGTAATCGCAATGGCACCGAGGTCGCCGCCATTCACGCTGGATGGCGCGGGCTCACCGGTGGGGTGATACGCGAGACGATTGATGGGATGAAGAGCGCCCCGCAAGACCTGATGGTATGGCTTGGCCCTGCCATTGGTCCCGACGCATTTGAGTGCGGCGTGGATGTGCTGGAAGCCGCGTTCGAATCGTCCATGAGCGAAGCCCACGCCGAAGCCATCGCCCAGTGCTTTGTCCCCCATAGTAAAAAGCCGCTGCACTTTCTTGCGGATATCTATGCCCTTGGGCGCGCCGAACTCGCGGAACTGGGCGTGGCAGAAGTTTATGGTGGAGACCGTTGTACGGTTACCGAAGGAAGTGTATTCTTTTCCTACCGCCGGGATGGCAATACGGGGCGCATGGCTTCTCTTATTTGGTTTGAATAAGAAGCTTTTCGGTGGAGGTGCCGCGCTTACCCATCCTGCGGTACTCCGATTCCCAGCGTCTTTCCGGGCCCTACCCGGAACCCAGTGCTACGAAGCGGAATGCCGGATCACACCCGGCATGACGTGAATTCTATTTCTCACCCTGCCTCCCCCTTTAAAACCCGCCGCCTGCCCGCAAATTACTGATCAGCACTAGACTGTATTCGTCATTGCGTTTCCGGGCGTCGCCGATTTTCTCATGCGGCGCGCGTTGTAACTGGAAAGTATTTAGAGAGCATTTGAAAGTATCTGGAGAGGATCAGGAGAGGGTAACAGCACATGCGCATCGACCGGATGACCAACCCACTACAGGCCGCTATTGCGGACGCGCAATCCATTGCCGTTGGTCGAGACCATAATCAGATTCTTCCCGAGCACCTGCTTCAGGCTTTGTTGGATCAGTCCAACGGCAGTGCCACTGCCTTTCTGAATCAGGCCGGCTTCAATATCAATGGCCTGCGCAATGATCTCGCCAAGCGCCTGGACAGCCTGCCCACCGTTGGTACTCCAACCGGGGACGTGGGAATGTCCCAGGAACTGATGCGCCTGTTTAATCTGGCGGATAAAAAAGCCCAGAAGAATGGCGACAGCTTTATCGCCAGCGAAACGGTGCTGCTCGCCGCTTTCGACCCGGCGGCCGGTGAGATTTCAAAAATCCTCAACGCAAACGGTGACCTGAAACATCTGCAGGATGCGATTACCAAAGTGCGTGGCGACGAAAAGGTCAATGACCCTCAAGCGGAAGAGGCGCGTCAGGCACTGGATAAGTACACCCTGGATCTTACCGCCCGCGCCGAGTCCGGTAAGCTGGATCCGGTGATCGGTCGTGACGACGAAATCCGTCGCACGATTCAGGTATTGCAACGCCGCACTAAAAATAACCCGGTATTGATCGGTGAACCTGGCGTCGGTAAAACCGCCATTGTCGAGGGCCTCGCCCAGCGTATCGTCAACGGCGAAGTGCCGGAGGGGCTGAAAGACAAGCGATTGCTGTCGCTGGATCTTGGGGCTCTGCTTGCCGGGGCAAAGTTCCGCGGTGAGTTCGAAGAGCGTCTCAAAGCCGTATTAAACGAACTCTCCAAGCAGGAAGGCCGTGTCATCCTGTTTATCGACGAGCTGCACACCATGGTTGGTGCCGGTAAAGCCGAGGGTGCCATGGATGCCGGCAATATGCTGAAGCCTGCGCTGGCCCGCGGCGAACTGCATTGTGTCGGCGCCACCACTCTGGACGAGTATCGCCAGTACATTGAAAAAGACGCCGCTCTGGAGCGTCGCTTTCAGAAGGTGCTGGTGGATGAACCCTCAGAAGAAGACACGATCGCCATTCTGCGCGGACTGAAAGAGCGCTACGAAGTGCACCACGGCGTCGACATCACTGACTCTGCGATTATTGCTGCCACCAAGCTGTCCCAGCGTTACATCACCGACCGCCAGTTGCCGGACAAGGCCATCGATCTGATCGATGAGGCTGCCAGCCGTATCCGTATGGAGATCGATTCCAAACCGGAAGAGATGGACAAGCTGGAGCGTCGCCTGATCCAGCTCAAAATAGAGCGGGAGGCAGTCAAAAAAGACAAAGACGACGAGGCTGCGAAAAAGCGCCTGACCAAACTCGAAGAAGATATCGACAACATCGAAAAAGAATACGCAGACCTGGAGGAGATCTGGAAAGCGGAAAAAGCCAAGCTGGCTGGCAGTGCCGATATCAAAAACAAACTGGAGCAGGCAAAGCTCGACATGGATGCCGCGCGCCGCGCCGGTGACCTCACCCGTATGTCGGAAATTCAGTACGGCGTAATCCCGCAACTGGAACAGCAACTAAAGCTGGCATCCGATAATAGCGATACCAGCGAAAACCAGCTGCTGCGCAACCGGGTTACCGATGAGGAAGTGGCGGAGGTCGTGTCCCGCTGGACCGGTATCCCCGTGTCCAAAATGCTCGAAGGCGAACGGGAAAAGCTGTTGCGCATGGAACAGTCCCTGCATGGTCGTGTGATCGGCCAGAACGAGGCGGTAGAGGCGGTTTCCAACGCCGTGCGGCGCTCTCGCGCCGGTCTCGCCGATCCCAACCGCCCCAACGGCTCCTTCCTGTTCCTCGGCCCCACCGGTGTGGGTAAAACCGAACTGTGTAAGGCGCTGGCGCAATTCCTGTTCGACACCGAAGACGCCATGGTACGTGTGGATATGTCGGAATTTATGGAGAAGCACTCGGTTGCCCGCCTGATCGGCGCCCCTCCCGGCTATGTAGGGTATGAGGAGGGCGGGTATCTCACCGAAGCCGTGCGTCGCAAGCCCTATTCGGTATTGTTGCTGGATGAGGTTGAAAAGGCGCATCCGGACGTGTTCAACATTTTGCTGCAGGTGCTCGAGGATGGTCGCCTCACCGATGGTCAGGGTCGCACCGTCGACTTCCGCAACACCGTCGTGGTAATGACATCTAATCTGGGCTCGGACCTGATTCAGAAGTACGCCAGTGCCCGGGACGACGATGAAATCGATTCGGAGATTCACTATCGCCAGATGAAAGCCGCAGTGATGGACGTGGTGGGTGAACATTTCCGCCCGGAGTTCATCAACCGCATCGACGAGGTTGTGGTCTTCCATCCGCTGGATCGTGCGGAAGTCCGCTCCATCGCCGAGATTCAGTTGCAGAATCTGCGCAAACGTCTGCAGGAGCGGGACCTGAAACTGGAGATTTCCGACGAGCTGTTGAGCAAGCTCGCCGATGTCGGTTTTGACCCGGTCTATGGCGCGCGTCCACTCAAGCGCGCAATTCAGATGTGGATCGAAAACCCGCTGGCTCAGGATGTGCTGTCCGGGAAGTTCGTACCCGGGGATACCATTCATGCGACCTTGGAAGGGGATAAAGCCGTTTTCAACAAGTCATGAATTTGTAGTAAGCCCATGGATGGGTAATGTTCAATGGATCTGATGTATGACACTGGCAAGGCAGCTTTTTAACCGGCGCATGTTGTGGATGCTGCTGGCCTGCCTTGTTGTGTTTGGCGGTATCTTCGGTTTTAAAATCTTCGGCAACTACATGATGAACCAGTTTATGGACAGCATGTCGTTGCCTCCCGCCACAGTCACCACCACCCGGGTGCAGTCCCAACGCTGGCAGACCCGATTGAATGCTGTGGGTAGCCTGCGCGCAATCAATGGTGTTGACGTCACCACGCGGGCGCAGGGTGAAGTCAAGGCCATCTATTTCGAGTCCGGCCAGGCTGTCGAAAAAGGTGCGTTACTCGCAGAGCTTACCGCCGACCCGGAAACCGCTCAGATCGAGGTGCTGGAGGCCGAACGCCGGTTGGCGGAGCGAGACTTCAAGCGTATATCTCAACTGTACGACAAAGGCGTCGCCACCCTGCGTGAGCTGGACCAGGCGCAGGCTACGCTGGACCAGGTGTTGGCAAATCTGCTGGTACAGCGTGCCACCATCAGCGAGCGTACGATTGTCGCGCCATTCTCCGGGCAGCTCGGTATTCGCCAGGTCGACCTGGGGCAAAACGTTTCCCCTGGTGATTCCGTGGTCTCCCTGCAACAGCTCCACCCCATTTATGTAGATTTCTCCCTGGCGGAACAGGACTTTACCCGTGTGACGGAAGGCCAGTCTATCGAACTCACGGCAGCGGCGCTGCCGGCTAAAAAGTTCGACGGGCGGATTACCGCCATTGATCCTGCGATTGATCCGCGCAATCGCACCTTCCAGCTACAGGGCACGCTGGAGAATCCCCAGCGGGAACTGCGCCCGGGAATGTTCGCCGATGTCGCGGTAAAAGTGGCAGCATTTCGCAACGTGCTTGTGGTGCCGCGCACGGCCATCAGTTATGCACCCTACGGAAATGCGGTATTCGTGATCCGGAAGTCTGAAAGCAAGCGCGCAGATGAACCCGCGGAAAAGACTATGATGGGGCGCGGAGACGCAAAGCCCGCAGCGTGGGTGGCGATAAAGCGCTTTGTGAAAACCGGGGAAGAGCGCGGTGACCTGATCGAAATTATCGAAGGGGTCGAGGCCGGTGAGCAGGTTGCCACCAGCGGTCTGTTGAAGCTGCGTAACGAGGGCGGGGTAATCATCAACAACGAAAACCCACCGCCGGAGCAAATTGCTCCGGATCCGAACAACAGCTAGCGGGCACTGCCCGCCGGCAGGGACGCCGCGTGCAATTTACCGACATTTTCATTCGTAAGCCGGTACTGGCGTGTGTCGTCAGCCTGTTTATATTTCTGTTGGGATTGCGTTCCAGCTCCGAGCTGAACGTGCGCCAGTATCCAGAACTGGAAAATGCCGTTATCACCATCAGCACTGTGTATGTGGGGGCGGATGCGGATCTGGTGCAGGGGTTTATTACCACACCGCTGGAGCAGGAAATTGCCAGTGCGGACGGCCTTGATTACATCGTCTCCACCAGTATTCAGGGAATATCCGTTATCCAGGCTTATGTGCGGCTCGACTATGATCCAAGTGAAGTACTCACTCAGGTCGCCGCCAAGGTAAACAAGCTGCGCGATGAACTTCCAGATGAATCGGAAGATCCGACGGTGGATCTCGCTGTCGGTGAAACCATCGCGGCCATGTACCTCTCTTTTTCTTCTGAAATTCTCGATAACAACCAGATCACCGATTACATCACACGGGTAGTACAGCCAAAGCTGTCCACGGTCGCCGGGGTGCAGCGTGCGGCGCTGCTGGGAAACCGTACCTTTGCCATGCGTATCTGGCTGAAGCCTGCGGAAATGGCCGCGCAAGGGGTGACCCCGGGTGATGTCAGCAGCGCGTTGCGACAGAACAATGTACTGGCTGCCGTTGGCAGTACCAAGGGCACGCGCGTGGCCATGGATATTCGCGCGGATACCGATATTGCTTCCGAGCAGGCGTTTCGCCGGTTGGTGGTTCGTGCCGATGGCGATCGTCTGGTACGCCTGGAAGATGTCGCCGAGGTGGAGCTGGGCTCCGAGTCTTACGATACCTCGGTCACCTTCAACGGGCGCTCTGCGACATTTGTGGCGGTAGAAGTCGCCCCGGATGCCAATGCCCTGGAGGTAATCGCCGAGGTGCGCGACAAACTGCACAACGAAATTTTCCCTCAGCTACCGGAGGGTATGCTGGGGGAAATCCCCTATGACAGCACCGAGTATATTCAGGACTCGATCAATGAAGTGGTGAAGACCATCGTTGAGGCGGTGCTGATCGTTATTGTTGTCATCTTTCTGTTTCTCGGCTCTATCCGCAGTGTCATTATCCCGGCGGTGGCCGTGCCGCTCTCAATGGTGGGAGCGCTGTTTCTGATGTTGTTGATGGGCTTTTCCATCAATCTGCTTACGCTGCTGGCGATGGTGCTGGCCATTGGCATTGTGGTGGATGACGCGATTATTGTGCTGGAGAACGTACATCGCCACATCGAAGAGGGCATGGCGCCGCAGGATGCCGCGATCAAGGGGGCGCGTGAACTCGCCTGGCCAATCATTGCCATGACCACCACTTTGATTGCCGTGTATCTTCCCATCGGGTTCCTCGGAGGGCTCACCGGCACTTTGTTTGTGGAGTTCGCGTTTTCCCTTGCGGGTGCGGTACTGCTGTCCGGGGTGGTGGCACTGACACTCTCGCCGATGATGGCAGCAAAGGTACTGCGGGCCGAGGATGGCCAGCGCTCCAACCGGTTCGAAGCCTGGCTGGAGCGGAGGCTGGACCGGCTTGAGGCTGGTTACCGGCGGCGACTGCACGGCGCGCTGGAAGAGCGGTTGGTGATTCTGGTATTCGGGCTGATTGTACTGGCGAGCTGTTACTTTCTGTTCATCACCTCTCCCAGTGAGCTGGAACCGAAAGAAGACCGTGGTTTTGTGCTGGGTATTGCCAGTGGCGATGCCTATGCGACGCTGGACTATATGGAGCAGTACACCAGCCAGATCAATGGCGTGCGCGACCGCCACCCGGAAGTGGAGAACCTGTTCCTGCTCAATGGCGTGGGTGGTGCGGGCAACAGCACCAACAGTGCGATTGCAGGCTTCGTGCTGTCCTCCTGGAACAAGCGCGATAAAAATACCCAGGAAATGCAGGAAGTCATCAGTGGGGAAGTCGCGGAAATTGCCGGTCTCAAAGTCGCCACCTTTGTGCCGCCGAGTCTGCCCACCGCGGGGGGTAACCTGCCGGTAGAGTTTGTGATTGGCACTACTGAACCCATTTCTACACTGGCCAGTTTTGCCGATGAGATCATGGAGCGGGCGCTGGCGAGTCGCCGATTTATCTTTCTCGACGCCGACCTGAAGCTGGATAAACCCAGACTGTCGGTAGTGATTGACCGGGATAAAGCGGCGTCCATAGGCATTACCATGTCGGATCTGGCCCGGGAAATGGGCGCCATGATGTCCGGGGCCTATACCAATCGCTTCTCACTGGAAAATCGCAGCTACAAAGTGATCCCGCAGGTGGTGCGGGCAGAGCGTCTGACCGGCGAGCAATTAAAGCAGTACTACATCCGCGCCGGAGACGGCAGCCTGGTGCCGCTTTCCACCCTGGTCAGGCTGGAAGAAACGGTTCAGCCGCAACAGCTCAAGCGTTTTCAGCAGCTCAATGCGGTCACAATTTCCGGTGTGCCACGACCCGGGGTGCCTCTGGGGGAAGCCCTGGGGGTTCTGGAAGCGGCGGCCTCCGAGGTCCTTCCCAGAGAATACTCCACTGATTACTCGGGCCAGTCCCGACAGTTCAAGAACGAAGGTTCCGATCTGGTGCTGACGTTCTTTTTCGCGCTGATTGTCATCTACCTGGTGCTTGCGGCCCAGTTTGAGTCCTGGCGTGATCCGCTGATCATGCTGGTGACGGTACCCATGAGCGTATGCGGGGCAATGATTTTCGTCAGTCTCGGATTGACCTCACTGAATATCTACACCCAGGTGGGGCTGGTTACCCTGATTGGCGTTATATCCAAGCACGGAATATTGATTGTGGAGTTTGCCAATCAATTGCAGCTTCAGGGGCGCAGTCGTCGTCAGGCAATCGAGGAGGCGGCGAGTATCCGCTTGCGGCCGATCCTGATGACCACGGCTTCTCTGGTACTGGCCATGGTGCCGCTACTGATGGCGGCTGGCCCGGGTGGCGGTGCACGTTTCGCCATGGGGCTGGTAGTGGCGTCAGGTATGACGATCGGAACCCTGTTCACCCTGTTTGTGGTGCCCGCGATGTATCTGTTACTTGGCAGGGATTACGGGAATGACGGTGAAGGGACGCTTCCCCGGGGGCAGGATACCGGGGTGTGAGCCGGACTTTTTTTGGGTCCGTGGACACTGGAGCCCATTGCTCTCCCCGGTTGGGTCAGCAGTTGTTCTGTAGAATCTGGCGGGTTTGCTGGATGCGCTGCTGGCGTTCCTCTTCCGGCAGTACCCGGTAATTGCCACTGGCGTCTATCTCGCGCACACGGGCATGGGACTCCAGCTCCTGCAATCGTTGCTGGGCACTCTGGCAGCGTTGCGCGCGGGCTGCCAACTCCGCTTCATCCTGTTGCTGCTGCGCCCGCTGCGCGTCCTGGCTCGCCTGAGTCGGGGCGGCGGGCTCGGTCTTCTCAGTGGGGCTCGCGGCGGTGGTAAGTTGCTGCTTGGCTTCCAGAGCCTGCTGTTCGCTTTCCCACTGGCGGTAGCGTTGCGACTTTGGTGCCTTGACTACTTCCACCTGTTCTTTCTGGGGGGGCTGGGAGCCAAAATGCACCACACCGTTCTCGTCCACCCACTTATAGATGCCATCGGCGTGAGCGGATGCCATCAGGCCCAGGGAAAGAGTGAGGGTTGCCGTCAGTGTGCGCATGAGGAGCCGCCTTTTACTGTGTAGTTTTCGCAGGACATTGATCCCGCATTGTAACGGGGGCTACCGGGTATCTCGCAACCCAGTTAACAATTTCTGCGGGGAAGGCACGAGATGGTGAGGGCATTGGAGGGATGTCGGCGAATTTGGCATTGACAGTGATGCTCCGGTTGACACTGGCAATTCAAACTGGACAATTTGCGGTTCACTCGGCGAAGTAGATGTCACCGCAACACCCCGCGGCCCGCACTCTCTCACTGGTGGGTTAAGCACCCGCTACCTCCTGCCGAGGAGGCCCTCCCCATCTGGAGGCCTTGGGGCCCGCACCCCGGTTCCGCTACCGGTCGGGTTCCGCGCAGATTTGGCATTGCCGTGAAGTTATCCTAAAAAACGGGTTAATTCTGCGTTTAAGGCTGATATTTATCACGCTTTTCCTTTAGAATCGCCGTCTGGCTTTCGCGCCACCCGGCTATTCTGTGGTTTGTGGATGATGCGGATCCTACGAAATGGGAATTATTGAGGGGGCTCAAGTGGAATTACTCTCCGGCGGCGATATGTTGGTTCGCGCGCTGCAGGATGAAGGGGTAGAACTGATATTCGGTTACCCCGGCGGTTCGGCACTGCATATCTACGATGCGATCTTTCGGCAGAAGGGCATCAAGCACCTGCTGGTGCGTCACGAACAGGGTGCAACCCACTCTGCAGACGGTTATGCCCGCGCAACCGGCAAGACAGGTGTGGTGCTGGTGACCTCCGGTCCGGGTGCCACCAATGCGATTACCGGTATCGCCACCGCTTATATGGATTCCATCCCGATGGTGGTTATCTCCGGGCAGGTGCCGTCAGACAAAATTGGCGAGGACGCTTTCCAGGAAACCGATATGGTCGGCTGTTCACGCCCGATCGTGAAGCACAGTTTCCTGGTAAAAAAGGCTGAAGAAATCCCCGAGGTGGTCAAAAAGGCGTTTTATATTGCCTCTACCGGTCGACCCGGCCCGGTGGTGATCGATATTCCCAAGGACGTTACCAACCCGGTTGATCGCTACCCATACGCCTACCCGGAAAAGCTGCGTATGCGCTCCTACACCCCTGCGGGTAAAGGTCATACCGGCCAGATCCGCAAGGCGGTTGCCCTGCTGTTGTCCGCCAAGCGGCCGGTTATTTACGCCGGTGGAGGTGTGGTGCAGGGCGACGGTTCTGAATTGCTCACGGAGCTTGCGCAACGGCTTAACTATCCGGTGACCAACACGCTGATGGGGCTGGGTGCCTATCCCGGCACCGATAAACGATTCCTCGGCATGCTGGGCATGCACGGAACCTTCGAAGCCAATACGGCGATGCATCACGCGGATGTGATTCTCGCGGTGGGAGCGCGCTTCGATGACCGGGTGACAAACACGCCCAACAAGTTCTGCCCGGGCGCAAAAGTGATTCATATTGATGTGGATCCCGCCTCCATTTCCAAGACCATCACTGCGGATGTACCGATTGTAGGTACCGTGCAGTCGGTGTTGAAAGAAATGCTGGAAATGCTGAAGGCCTCCAAGGATATGCCGGATCAGTCGGCGATCGTGGACTGGTGGCGTCAGATTGACGACTGGCGTGAGCGCCATGGATTGTATACGGCGCCTCGCTACCGCACCGATGGCGACATGCTGATGCCGCAGGAAGTGATCAGTGCGGTGCACGAGATTACCAAGGGGGATGCCTACGTCACCTCTGATGTGGGGCAGCACCAGATGTTTGCTGCGCAGTACTACCTGTTTGACAAGCCCCGTCGCTGGATCAACTCCGGTGGCCTCGGCACCATGGGCTTCGGCCTGCCCGCGGCGCTGGGGGTGAAGGCGGCCCATCCGGATGCAGAGGTAGTCTGTGTGACCGGCGAAGGCAGTATCCAGATGTGTATTCAGGAGCTGTCCACGGCCACCCAGTACAACCTGCCGGTAAAAATTCTGTGTCTGAATAACCAGGCTCTGGGCATGGTGAAGCAGTGGCAGGAGATGCAGTATGAAGGGCGTCTTTCCAACAGTGTCTACGAAGAGTCACTGCCGGACTTTATCAAGCTGGCGGAGGCTTACGGGCACCTCGGTATGAAGATCGAACATCGCGATGAGCTGCACGGCAAATTAGCCGAAGCGTTCGCGATCAAGGACCGCACGGTATTTATCGACGTTTATGTCGATCCGTCTGAGCATGTTTACCCCATGCAGGTGATGCCAAATGGCTCCATGCGGGATATGTGGCTCAGCAAGACGGAACGGACATAAAGGGAGGTAAACAGGATGCGCAGAATCATTTCAGTTCTGATGGAGAACGAGCCCGGTGCTTTGTCGCGGGTGGTTGGCCTGTTTTCCCAGCGAGGCTACAACATCGAGAGCCTCACTGTGGCGCCGACCGAAGACGCGACCCTGTCGCGCCTCACCCTGACAACCATCGGGGACGACCACAAGATTGAACAGATCACCAAGAATCTGAATAAATTGATCGATGTGGTGAAGCTGGTGGACCTGACCGAGGGTTCCCATATTGAGCGCGAGCTGTTGCTGGTGAAAGTGCGCGCGACCGGAGCACAGCGCGATGAAGTCAAGCGCAGTGTGGATATTTTCCGCGGTCAGATTGTTGATGTCACCAGCAACATGTACACGGTACAGGTTTCCGGTACCAGTGAAAAACTCGACGCTTTCTTACAGGCGCTGGGTGAACACACCATTATGGAGGTGGTTCGTTCCGGCGTAAGCGGTATCGCCCGCGGCGAGAAGATTCTCAGCATCTGAGCGTCAACTCTTGAAACAGGAATCTCCGGGCAACGATCCCGGAAAGCAACTCAAAGCACACTAAGCAGGAAGTAAGTTATGCAAGTTTATTACGATAAAGATTGTGACCTCTCTTTGATCAAATCCAAGACCGTTGCCATCATCGGTTACGGCTCCCAGGGTCACGCTCATGCCAACAACCTGAAAGATTCCGGCGTAAGCAACGTAGTGGTTGGTCTGCGCAAGGGCTCTTCTTCCTGGGCGAAAGCGGAAAAAGCGGGCCTGCGTGTGGCAGAAGTTGCAGACGCGGTGAAGGACGCGGACGTAGTCATGATTCTGACGCCGGACGAATACCAGGCCGGTGTATACCGCGAGCAGGTTGCGCCGAACCTGAAATCCGGCGCCGCTCTGGCATTCGCCCACGGTTTCAACGTGCACTTTGAGCTGATCGAGCCGCCGAAAGACGTTGACGTGATCATGATTGCCCCGAAAGGCCCGGGTCATACTGTGCGTTCCACCTACCTGGAAGGGGGTGGTGTACCGACTCTGATCGCGATCTACCAGAATGCTTCCGGCAGCGCCAAAGAGCTGGCCCTGTCCTACGCTTCTGCTAATGGCGGTGGTCGTTCCGGCATCATCGAAACCAACTTCCGTGAAGAGACTGAAACCGACCTGTTTGGTGAGCAGGCAGTACTGTGCGGTGGTGTATCTGCACTGGTACAGGCTGGCTTCGAGACCCTGACCGAAGCGGGTTACGCGCCGGAGATGGCTTACTTCGAGTGTCTGCACGAGCTTAAACTGATCGTTGACCTGATGTACCAGGGCGGCATCGCTGACATGCGCTACTCCATCTCCAACACTGCAGAGTACGGCGACTACGTAACCGGCCCGCGCATTGTCACCGAAGAGACCAAAGCGGAAATGAAGCGTGTACTGAAGGATATCCAGACCGGTAAGTTTGCCAAAGACTTCATGCTGGAGTCCCTTGCGGGGCAGCCGCGCCTGAAAGCCGAGCGTCGTATCGGCGGTGAGCATCCGATCGAAGAGGTTGGTGCCAAGCTGCGCTCCATGATGCCGTGGATCAAGGCGAACAAGATCATCGACAAGACCGAAGGCAACAGCTGATCTCATCGATTAGCCGTCTTTGATCACAAAGCGGCGGGACCGAATGGTCCCGCCGCTTTTTTTTTGCGGGTCCGCCACTGTACACTGCCAATGAGATAACCAAATTGTGCTTTTAAGGAAGCCTGTATGAGTGACAACAAGGACACCCAGTCCAAGGGCCTGGGATCCGACGAAGAAATCCGCCTGCCTATTGACGAGCATGTGGAGGAAGAGGTGTCGGCCAATGGTAAGAGAGTGCGGGCAAAAGGTGTCTATTTACTTCCCAACCTGATCACTACCGGCGCCCTGTTCAGTGGCTTCTACGCGATCATCGCCGGCATGGGCGGGAACTTCGAGGCTGCGGCCATCGCGATCTTCGCTGCGATGATTCTCGATGGTCTGGACGGGCGCGTTGCCCGGTTGACTGACACGCAGAGTGCCTTCGGTGTTCAGTATGACTCGCTGTCCGATATGGTGTCATTCGGACTGGCTCCGGCCCTGGTGGTATTCAGCTGGGGGCTCGGCCCCCTGGGCAAGCTCGGGTGGGCGGCAGCCGTTCTGTATACCGCCTGTGCAGCCTTGCGGCTCGCCCGCTTCAACACCCAGGTGGATACGGTGGATAAAGGCGTGTTTATCGGTCTCGCCAGCCCCACCGCAGCGGCGATCGTTGCCAGTATGGTCTGGGCGGGGCACGAAGTGGAGGTGGGCACAGGGCTGGCCATCATCGCTGCCCTGGTCACCGCCGCTGCGGGGTTGCTGATGGTGTCGAACTTCCACTACACCAGCTTTAAGAAGCTGGACTTCAAGGGGCGGGTACCCTTTGTGATGATGCTGGCGATTATTCTGATCTTCAGTCTGGTAACGATTGACCCTCCACGGGTGCTGTTAGTGATTGCGGTTATTTACACCTTCTCTGGGCCCGCACTCTGGGCCTGGGGAGCGCTGCGGGATCGTCGTGAAGCGGTTGCTGCAGGGGACGCCGATGGTGACGATGACGCATCAGAGCAGGATGCGGAGGTGGTGCCGGTAGACGAGAGAGGGTCTTCCGGGGAGCCCGTTGATGAGCGTCGGCAGCACTGACTTCTCCTCGCAAGACCGGGAGGCTCGTGGTGGGTGCCTCCCGGGTCGATTCTGGCCGCCG